>CAYTXS010000034.1:4275-15302 GCA_964441585.1 uncultured Thioalkalivibrio sp. | reverse complement strand
GCAGAATGGCCGGCAACGCGATACCAACCCCAGACCAAACGCTCCTCTCCGGCGAGGCTCCCGCGATAGACGGACACCGTTAAGTTCCCGACTGAGGTCTGGATATCGCGCCGGTCGGTCTCGGCGAGGCGAAAGCCTTCACCGAGAAACGTGTTTTCGGTCCTTACCAGGCGGTGATCGCGATCCTGACGGGCATACACTGCACGATAGATCTCTATCGATCCTTCGCCGTCGTCGAACGCGACATGATCACTGGCCGAGTTGACAAAGACCGGCTGCCACGGAGCCGAGCGAACTTGTGTGAGTGAATGACCGGCCAGGGATGCGGGCAGCGGTGCCTCCGGCTGCGGGCCTTCAATGGACTCACTATCAAAAGTGCGTGGGCTCAATAACACCAGCGCCGCGACAAGCGCGGCCGGAACAACAGTACCTGCGACGCGCGGCGAGGCGTGGTCCGCCAGCCATGATTGCGTTTTCGACGACGAATCGGCCGGAGTTTCCGCCGGCGCAGACGCCGCCGTCGGTGAAGACGAACAAGTCTCCTCTCGATCCTCGAGCCTCCGCGCCACGAGGAGCATCGGGGCCATCAGAACGAGGAACAGTACCCAACCATAGACATGGTGCTCCACGGTGATGAGGTAGTGCTGCATGTCGGAGAGGTGCCCGACCAGGATAAGCGAATAGACACGAATCCAGTTAGATACAAGCGCCAGTGCGATGGCGACCCCGAGCAATATCGCCTGGTGAAAGAAATTCCGGAGATACATCAGCGCGTAGAAGCCACCTAGCGTGAGCCCGACCAGCAAGTAGTTCAGGCCGCTGCATCCCGACGCAATCTCGAAAACGCCGGCCGGCACATGCACAAAATTTCCCTCGATAAAGGCCGGCACCCCGGTCCAAGCGACCATCCGCGTGACCATGGCCGTGGTCAAGGACTGCATGATGCCGTTGATCGCCCACCACTGGGGCAGCGCCAGGTAGACGAACATCGCCGGCCAGAACAACCGCGCCGCCGAACTGCGGCCCAACACCAGCGCGACCGAGGTGATGAACATCAATGGCAACAGCGCAAGCCTTGCACTGTTAATGAACATCAGTTCGAGCAACCCGAGCATCGCGATGGTTGCCAGCAGTGGGATCAGCGCCCACCAGGCCGGCGCAATTCGCTCCGGCGGCGCGCGGCGCCAGTACCGGATGGACATCCAGACGGCCAACGCAAGCACCAGGTAGCCATGTTCGAAATGACCATAGCGATGCGTCCAGGACTCGTGAACAAGGCCTAGCAAAGGCCATAGCCCCGCAGCCGCCCCGGCAAGGACCAGCGCCACGGACAGGGCGACTACCGGCCAGCGCCAGACAGGGCCCAGGGATGGCTCCCCTTGTGCGCCTGGAGCTTGTGCCTCTCGTGTTGCTTCGATCGCGCTCAAACAGTGCTCCCTCGCTCTCTCGGCGACGTCATTCGACAGCGTCGATGGACGCGCCCCAGCGTTCCTCGGGAGAACCGTGCGGCGGTGCCCGGAAACAACACGCGGTCCATGTCAGCCCGATGGTCTCGCCCAGCACCGCCTTGGCTCCGGCGCTGCTGCGCCACCATCGGTCCGCATCGTAACCTGACGGCGGAATCGCAATCACGCCCACTGCAACCGAAGGTGCCAACGCGGCGCGAAACAAGCGCCGTGTTCGCCGTGCGTGCGTGCCGCTGGACACGACATCGACGGCCAGGTCGTTGCGTCCTGAATGATCCAACCAGTCACGCAGCGCGACAGCGGTGAGAAACGTCCGATCCTGTGCGGAGGCCGGCGCTGGCACCGCAACCACCTCATGCGTAGGCAGGCCCCGCTTAAGTAGATATTCGGCGGCGCGGGCGGCGAAACTCGCGTAGCCGTGCAAGTCCGCCCAGCCCTCGATCGGACCGCCTGTGACCGCAATTCGCGTGTAACTTCCGCGCCTGTATAGATCCGCCGCCGCATCGAGTTCCGACTCGCTCAACCAACCCTCCACCACCAGCAGGGTGGCGTTCTCGGCGGGCGCCGTGACGGCGAGGAATTCATGGGCGCGCTGAACCAGCACGAAGCAGGCGGCCCCGAGCAGGGCAAGCACCAACAGCCAACCCCATACCGTGGGCCAAAGGATTTCTCGGCGACGAAGCAGGCGAGGCATCGCTTCGCCAGCCCCTAGCAATGCAGGGCCGTTACCACCACTTCTCGTACTTGAGCTGCTGCTCGGGGATACCCCACTCCGCCAGCAGCTTCGCCATATCATCGATGAACTCAGGCGAGCCACAAAAATAGTACAGCCCAGCACGCGGCAGCTCGAGTGATTCCAGCAAGCGGTGGCTGATCCGTCCGGTATGCCCGCGCCAGTCCTCGGCGTCACGCGTCACCGTCAGGGTGACGTCGATGTTCGGCGCGGCGCCGAGTTGCTCCAACTCCTCGGCAAACAGCACCTCGCGCCGCGAGGACACGCTGTAAACGAGGTGGACGTGCACGTCCGGCGCCTCGGCGTGGATGAAACGCAGGATGCTCATCAGCGGCGTGACGCCGATACCTGCGCCGAGAAGAACGACCTGTTTGCTCATGCCGGGTTCGAAGAAAAAAGGCCCCTGTCCCGGCGTGATGAACACCTCGTCGCCGATCCGGCTTGTGGTGTGCAGGTGATGGGTAGCCTGGTGACGATCGGCATACTTGATCGCGAGCTGCAGTCGTCCGTCGGTGCTGGGGGCGGAAACGACCGAATAGCCACCCACAAAGGGCTTGCCGGGCACCGGAATCGCGAGGTCCAGCCACTGGCCGGCCTGAGTCTGGAACCGCGCCGGATCAGTAGCCAGGGTGAACACCTTGATCAGCGGCGTGACCTGCTCGATACGCTCGATGCGCGCCGGAATGAACTTCTCGGGCATGGTCAACACGGACTCTTGGCTATTCATTCGAACAGTTTATAGGGCCTTGACGTTACAGGAACGCGGCATGGCTCTCATTTTCGGGTCACCCGGCCAAAGCGTGACGGCCGTCACACTTTTGCGCAAAACGCCGCGTCCCCGGCGGGGCTGGTGCGCATGGAAGAGCCTATTTTTGCTTGAAAAAACCGATCAAAAAACTCGTTTTTTGACGCACTGCAGGCACCTGTCCGCGATTGCTGAGGACGAATCTAGGAAAGCCACTCAACACGCCATCGAATTCTGATTAAATTTTCGCCACAAGCTGCCGATATATAAGACATAATTTATTGTATCTCGTCGCCCTGGGAGCGCAACTTTCTGTCTTTTCACGAAGTTTTCGCAAATCCGAGCTTGTTTGACTTATTGCTCGCTGCTAGAAAGGCGCAAATTTCACTCGCCCCCAGCCCGGATTCGGGACACACCCGCGCGCGGCAGAGGACATATGAAACATAGCATCAAGATCATTTTCTGGCCCCTGTTGACCTGCCTGTTGTTGGTTGGCTGTGACGGCCGTGACGACTTCCCGAATGGGGACCCGCCCTCTGCAAACGGGCCGCCGACGATCTCGGGCAGTCCGTCCAGCCTTGCGACCGTCGGACAACCCTGGAGTTTCCAGCCTTCGATCTCGGATCCCGACGGGGACAGCGTCACGGTCGCGGCCGAGAACCTGCCGAGCTGGGTCACTCTCACGCCCTCTACCGGCCGACTCGAGGGCACGCCCGCCGAAGGAGACGTGCGCAACTGGAATGGTATCGTCCTGACGGTCAGCGACGGCGAGGCCTCAGCCACGCTCTCGGGTTTCTCCATCAGCGTCCAGGCAGCGGCCGCCGCCATGGGCTCCGCCACGCTCAACTGGAGCGCGCCCACGGAACGCGTCGACGGCTCTCCGATCGGCGAGCTGGTCGGCTATCGGGTACTCTACGGGCAGGTTTCACGGAGTTACGATTTCACCGTGGAACTCGACAGCGCAGGAGTCACCCGCTACGTAATCGAGGGTCTCGGGGCGGGAACCTGGTATTTCGCTATCCAGGCGGTCACCAGTGATGGTCTGGTGAGCGCACCTTCGGCGGAGGCCAGCAAGACGATCTAAACGGAAACGTCAATTTGCGACCATCGTCTCATCATGGTCGCTGTAACTCCCCCTATTCTCTATAGATTGAATGGATTGCGAGCTGCGCGCCTTTCGGGCATGGGCCCGGGGCGCCGAAATACCGGCTGTAAGGTGAGAAAGGATACGATGGCGATTTACAGCACCGGGCGGAATGCCCGCCGAATGAGCGGGGGACCGTCACGATGCGCGTAACCGATACCGCCCTCCCCGGCGTCAAGATCATCGATCCGGTGGTGCACGGCGACGAACGCGGCTTCTTCCTTGAGAGCTTCGAGGTCGAGCGCTACCGGCGCCTCGCCGGCATCGACCTCCCTTTCGTCCAGGACAACCATTCCCGCTCGCGGCGCGGCGTGCTTCGCGGCCTGCATGCGCAGGCGCGTCATCCCCAGGGAAAACTGGTGCGCGTGTCACGCGGCGAAGTTTTCGATGTGGCCGTGGACATCCAGCCCGGCTCACCGACTTTCGGCGACTGGGTCGGCGTGACGCTTTCGGATGTCAATCATCGGCAGTTCTGGGTTCCGCCGGGTTATGCGCATGGCTTTCTCGTGCTCTCGGAGATCGCGGACTTCGAATACAAGTGTACGGACACCTATCATCCCGAGGACGAGGTCGGCGTAGTCTGGAATGACCCGGATGTGGGCATCGACTGGCCCTTGAGCGACCCGGCGCTGTCGGCGAAGGACGCCCGGCTGCCTCGCTTGGCGGACATTGCGGGACGCACATGACAACGATCGTGCTCGGGGCCTCTGGCCAGCTCGCCAACCACCTGCAGCAGCAGCTTCCGCAGGCTGCCTTCTGGGGCCGGGCTACCGTCGATATCTCGGACCCAACGCGGCTCCACGAGGCGCTGCTGGATGCGGCTCCCCGCGCGATTGTCAACGCGGCGGCCTACACGGCGGTGGACAAGGCCGAACAGGAATCGGAACTCGCATGGCGCATGAATGCCGAGGCCCCGGCCGCCGCAGCGCGTGCAGCCGCCACGCTGGGCGCTACGATCGTCCAGGTTTCAACCGACTACGTTTTCGACGGCCGGGCCACGGTGCCCTACACCGAGGACGCACCCGTCAATCCGCTCGGCGTGTACGGTGCGAGCAAGCTCGGCGGCGAACTCGCGGTGCGCACACTGTGTCCGCGGCACTGGATCCTGCGAACCAGCTGGGTGTTCAGCGAGCATGGCGCCAACTTCGTCAAGACGATGCTGCGTCTTGCCACCGGCGGCCGGCCGCTGCGCATCGTCGCGGATCAGCAGGGCCAGCCGACGTACGCCGGTGATCTTGCGGCGCTGATCGGCGCACTGGACGGCACCGGTGCTGAAACCGCCCTGCCCTTCGGCACCTACCATGCGACCGGGGGACCCGTCGTCAGCTGGCACGGCTTCGCTGCTCGGATCGTGGAACGGGCGGCGGGAATCGGCCTGCTGGAAAACCCCGTGCGCGTCGACCCCATCGCCACTGCCGAATATCCGACCCCCGCACAGCGTCCCACCTATGGCGCGCTGCGCCCGAGCGCTGCGCTCACCGAAGTCGTCGGGGCGGGATTCGACTGGCAGGCGGGTCTTGAGACGGCGCTCGCAGCGATCGCGAAGGCGACGGCAGCGACACAGGCGAGCCCGACGCCATGAGCGAGCCCATCTACCTGAAGTCCAGTCTCACAGTCGGTGTCATCGCGCTGCTGCAGGCGGCCTTGCCCGCACTGCTGGTGGTCATCGTGCTCTATCTGCTGGTGGTCAGCCAGGGACAGGAGTTTGACCCGCTCTACAAGGCGCTCGCATTCCTCGCCGGTGCACTGAGTCTGCATTTTCTGCGCGTGCGGCGTAACGGGCGTCCGCTGATCATGACCCATCCGGGTCGGATTGCGATCAAGATGGTGTTTCGGTGGCTCGGGATCCTCGTCATCCTGCTCGCAGCCGGCTATTTGACCGGACTCCACGCCAAGTACCCGAGCGATTTAATGCTGGTCTGGGCGCTCATCGTGCCGATGCTGGTGGTGCCGGTCGCGGTGCTGCTGCACATCCTCATGCGCCGCACGACGATTTCGAACAAGAATGTTCGTGCCGCGGTCTTTGCCGGCTTCACGCCGCACAGCCGCGCCCTCGCCGAGAAGCTGCAGGAACACCCCGAGATGTGCAAGCGGGTGCTGGGCTTTTTCGACGATCGCAGCCCGGAGCGGCTCGGCCCCATGGGTGACCATCCGATGCTCGGCGAGCTGGCCGACCTCGCGGACTACGTGCGCGAACACAGCGTCGAGGTCATTTTCATCGCGCTGCCGATTCGCCATCTCGAGCGCGTCATGAACCTGCTAGACGACCTGCACGACACGACCGCGTCAATCTATTACGTGCCCGACGTGTTCGTATTCGACCTCATCCAGTCGCGTTCCGGCGAGATCCTCGGCATGCCGGTGATTTCGCTGTGCGAGACCCCATTCTACGGTTACCGCGGTGTGCTCAAGCGCATTACCGATGTCGTGTTCACGCTGCTCGGCCTCGTTCCCGTATTGCCGGTGATGCTGGTGATCGCCCTGCTCGTGCGCCTCACCTCGCGTGGACCGGTCATCTTCAAGCAGCACCGCTATGGACTCGACGGCCACGAGATCGTGGTCTACAAGTTCCGTTCCATGTATGTCACCGAGGACAAGGGCGAAGTCTGGCAGGCGACACGGGACGATCCGCGCATCACACCGGTCGGCCGTATCCTGCGGCGCTATTCGCTCGACGAACTGCCGCAATTCATCAACGTGCTGCAGGGACGGATGAGCCTGGTGGGGCCACGACCGCACGCCGTCGCACACAACGAGCAGTACCGGCACCTGATCAAGGGCTACATGATCCGCCACAAGGTATTGCCGGGGATCACGGGGCTGGCGCAGGTCAGCGGCTGTCGCGGAGAGACGAACACGCTGGAGCAGATGGAGGCGCGCGTCAGCTACGACCTCGAGTACCTGCGCAACTGGAGCCCCCTGCTCGACTTCAAGATCCTGCTGCTGACCGTGGTACGCGTGTTCCGCGACAGCAAGGCCTACTGATCGCGGCGACTAGAAGCTGGCCTCCACGGACAGCGATACCTGGTTGACCCGGTAGTCCTCTTCCGCATCCGAGTTGCGCAGGAAATGGCTGGCCCGCAGCACCCCGGACAAGGTACGACTGAGCTGGCGCGTGAGGCGTAAGGTCAATTCGCCGAAGTCATCCTGCCGGTCGAATTCGAACTCGCGCGACTCCCAGTCGAGGGTCATGCCGACTTGCGTGCGCACCGCGGCCTCCCAGTCATAAGACAACGTGGCCCCGTAGGCTTTCTCGGTGCCGCCCGCCGCGTCCTGGAATTCGCGGCGGTCCGTGTAGACCCGCGCCACGAGCGTCGAGCGCGTCAATTCGTAACTGGCGTTGGCGGAGAAGCGTTTCAGCAGGAATACGCGGGTATCGAGCGTCGGGGTGCCACCCGGCCGGAACCCGGTTTCCGGGACGTCGCCCTCGCCGAGCACACCGCTGGAGGTGGTGGGCTCCTCGGAGTAATCCAGGACCAGTTCGCCGCGCGAGCCGCGCCGCCGCCAGTTGGCTTCCCAGGCCGTACCGAAGAAACGGCTGCCGACCCTGGCCTCGAGGCTTTGCAACTCGCTCGGCTCCCAAGCGAGCCCGACATACCAGAAACCGGTATCGAGTCCACCCGCACTCGAGTCTTCCTCGACGTCCGATTCCTGTCCGGCGGTCGCCGTGACGCGCGTGCGCAAGCCGACTGGCACGCCGACATCGAGCGCCACGCGGGCGTACTCGAATTCGGGGGACTCGTCGAAGTCGGTGCGTGTGTAGCTGCCGCTGGTGCGCCAGCTGAAACCGCGTGACTGTGACGGACTCCCGAACAGCGCCGTCACGCCGTTAGTGTCCGAATCCTCCGGCGCGAAGGTGCCCTCATCCGTGTTGCTGTAGCGCACCGTCTGGTAGTCATAGCGCAAAAGGCTCTCGGCCCACCCGCCCCAGCGGGCCACGTGATAAGGACTCGCGCCGAACACAAGGGTGTCCGTGCGGTTATTGGTCTCGAACAGGTTGCTGTAGGCCACCGGGCCCGCAGCATCGACGTTCTCCTGGTCGAAGCGCGCAAACGTGTCCAGGTACAGGCTCTCCGGCCAAAGCACGAAATCGGCGACGCCGTCGAGCTGGTGGTAGATATCGTTGAAATCGCTGTTGTCCGCGTACCACAAGGCCTGGAGGTCATAATTCAACTCGGCCTCGACCCGCTGTCCCTCGACTTCGAGCAGGAAGCCCGGTGTGAACTCCGTGATCCATTCGGATTCCTCGAACCCGTCGGCGGCAAGCGAGATATTGTCGGTCCAGGTCTGCCCCAGCGCTACGCGCGGCGTGAAATCCCAGTCGGCTGCCCCGGCCGGGGACACGGCAAGGAACAAGCCCGCGGCGACGGAGACGGCGCGACCACGATGGATCGCCAGCCGCCCACGGTCACTGTTGCGTGGTTTCGTCGGCCTGTTCCGTTCGTGCGTTAGCGCCATAGCCGTAGCCTCCATAGTAATACCCGCCGACCGACGGTTGCCGGCTCTTGTTGAGGATCGCGTTGATCGGCTTGTTCTCGTCCAGCAGCGCGAGGGCCGCGCGCACATCGTCACGCGCCGTGATGTTCTCCGCAATGACCAGCACCACCTGGCCGACAACGGCCGAGATCGCCTGGGCCTCGGTGGCGGCGAGCAATGGTGGCGAATCGAAAAGGATGATGCGGTCCGAGTATCGCTGCGCCAGCTCCTTGCACAGTTCGCGCATCCGGCCGCTGGCGAGGAGCTCCGTTGCATCCTCTTTCCAGCGTCCGGCAGGCAGCACCGACAAGCGCGGGATATCCGTGCGGATCAGCAGCTCGTCAAGAAGCGGACGTTGCTCGCCGAGCGCATCCAGCAGTCCGGGCTGATCGGCAATACCGAAAAGTCGACTGATGTGCGGCTTGGGCACGTCGCCGTCGACCAACAGGACGGTACGGTCGCGCTCGGCCGCCAGGCTCAATGCGAGGTTAAGGCAGGTGTGAGTCTTGCCGTCCCCGGAAATCGCGCTGCTCACCAGGATCAGGTTTCCGTCATCGATGCGTGGCACGCCGATGCCGAATGCATTCGCGATCAACGGTCGCTTTATCCGCCGATATTCGTCCGCCATCTGGCGGCTGTACTTCTCCGGCGCGAGGAAACCTTCCTCGCGCAAGCGGCCGCGATCGACCGCGACCAGTTTGCCGCGGGGCACGTGCGGCGTTGCAGGCGTCCCGCCGACTGTGTAATGCCCGGGGGCGCTGGCGCCCGGCGGATGGTCGCCGGGCGTGTGGCGAAACTCGCCCAGCGGCGCCATTTCCTGCTGTTCGCGCTTCAGGCGATTGAGTGCTTTCTCGACGAAACTCACGACGTCTCCCTGTCGGCGCTCAGTTGACGAGCTGCTGGGCGTATTCGGTCAGGTCGGGCAGGAAGGCGAACACCGCGCCGAAGGTCGCGAGCAACACGACCAGCGCGACGGCGAACAGCGCTTCCGCGCCACGGCGCCGCGCAATGGCCTGCCCTGTCCATGCCATCGACACTGAGCCGAGCACCGGCACGCCAAGCTCCTGGTAAACCGTATCCCCAGTGATAAACACCGGTTTCATCAGGTGCAGCAGGTACGCCAGGCCGCCGCCCGCACCCAACGCCGCCATCAGAGCCAGCAGCATCATGACGGTGCGGTTGGGTTCGACCGGAAACTCCGGCGCCAACGGCGGTTCGATGATGCGGAATTCAAGCTGCCGCCCCTGCCGCTTGCGGTCGATGTCGAAACTGAGCAGTTCGCGCCTTTGCAGCAGCGTCTCGTACTGGTTGCGCAACACGGTGTGATCGCGGTTCAGCCCGGCGAGCTCCGCCTCCAGTTGCGGGGCTATGTCGACTTTCTCCTGCAGCTCGGCGATGCGTTGCTGCAGGTCACGCTGCCGTCCCGACAGCTCGCTGACCTGGATCTCCGCCTCCGTGAGGGCAATCTGAACGTTCTCGACGGCCGACCCGGTGCCGGTGGCGCCGCTGCCCAGCATGGGGCCGACTTCCTCGCGCAGCTTCGCGAGCCTACCCTCGAGCGCCGCCAGCGTCTCCCTTGCAGAGATCACCGAGGGATGTGCCTCCGTGTATCTCAATCGCAGTTCGCCGAGTTCACGCTCCGCCGCCAGCACCTGGTTTTCCAGTTCGATCAGGCTGGCGGCAGCCGACTGTCCCTGGCCGCTGCCGGAGCCCGTGGCCGCGAACTGGGCGGCAAGGGTAGCGCGCGTCTCGCGTGCGATGCGCAGGTTGGCCGTGACATTGCGCAATTCTTCGCGGAGCGTCTCGAGGCGATCGAAGAACCCACCCTCGGCGCCCACCACCCCGGCATTGCGCCGACGGAAATCGGCCACCCGGGATTCCGCCTCCTCCAGTCGGCGGCGATAATCCGCCATCTGGTCGTCGAGGAACGACAGGGCCTGCAAGTCATCGCGCAGGTCGCCCTCGAGCGACTGTTCCTGGAAGCTGTTCAGCAGGACCTGCACCACGCGCTCAGCGGTACGCCGATCAGTGTCGCGATAGACAATATTGTAAAGATTCGCCTCGAAGCCGTAGCCACCGGCGGGCTGGACCTGGATCTGTCTTTGCAGGGCCGCGACCAGCAGTTCAAACGCCTGCGGCGTCTCCACGCGCAGGTCGAGGTCGGTCTCGCGCGCCACCATCTCGAGGTTCGGCGTGGACAACAACAGGCGCCGCACATAGGCGACGCTGACCGCCGCGTCGTTATCCCGCGCCTGGTTCTGGTTATTGATCAACGGATCACGGGTATCCACGAACACCTGGGCGCGCGCCTCAAAGCGATCCGGCATGGAAAGGACGTATGCGACACCCCCTATCGCGACCAGCCAGGCGACGGCCATCGCGAGCCAGCGGAAGCGCCAGGCGCCCCGCAATTCCGTGATGACCTGGCGAAACAACTGGTCCACTAGAAGCGCGCCTCCGGGA
>CAYTXS010000034.1:0-4175 GCA_964441585.1 uncultured Thioalkalivibrio sp. | reverse complement strand
CAATTCCGTGATGACCTGGCGAAACAACTGGTCCACTAGAAGCGCGCCTCCGGGATGATGACGACGTCGCCCGGCTGGATGACCACGTTCTGACGCATGTCGCCGGCATTCAACAGGTCATCCAGGCGCACGCCGATCTCGACGGTGCCCTCGGCGGTGCGCCGCACAAGCTTGGCGCGGTTACCGGCGGCAAACTCGCCGAGCCCGCCGACCTGGATCATGACATCGAGCAAGGTCATGCCGTCGCTGTAGGCCAATGCCTGCGGGTTCGCGGCCTGTCCGACCACGCGCACCTGCTGCTGGAAACTCGGCGCGGCGGTCTGCACGATCACGTTGACCGTCGGCTGCCGGATGTACTTCGACAGCACTTCTTCCATGTCCCGCGCCAGCACCGTCGGCGTCTTCCCCGCGGCCACCATGTCCTCGATCAGCGGCGTGGAGACCTTGCCGTCGGGCCGCACCGGGACCGTCGTGGAGAGGTCAGGATGCTGCCAGACGAAGATGTTCAGCACCGCACCCGGGGCGATGATGTAGTCGGTCTCCGCAGCCGGCTGGGCGCCCTGAGGCAGCACCGGCGCCGAGCCGCCCGTGGCACAGGCCGTGGCGAAAAGTGCGGCGCCGAGGACCAACAGACGGGTGAGAAATATGCGCATGAGCTCTACTCCTTGCCCCCCTCGAGGCCATCCAAGAGTTTCTGGGCCGATTCATGGTAATTCGCCGCGCCGGCATCCGCGAGTACTGCGCGAGCCTCGCGACGGGCGGCTTCATGGTCACCGGTCGCGGCCAGCACCA
Organism: uncultured Thioalkalivibrio sp.; assembly: GCA_964441585.1. Taxonomy (GTDB): domain Bacteria; phylum Pseudomonadota; class Gammaproteobacteria; order Steroidobacterales; family XN24; genus XN24. The sequence goes on along the minus strand of CAYTXS010000034.1, from coordinate 3,383 downwards.
CCGCGTAGCGATAGCGGACATCGCTTGCCTGCGGCGCGCCGGCCACGGCCTCGGCCAGCAACTCCAGCGCGGCAGTGTCGTCGCCCTGCTGATGAAGAATCCAGCCGAGGGTGTCGGCGATCATCGGGTTACCGGGCGCCTGCTCGTGAGCGCGCCGCCCGAGCGCCTCGGCGCGCGCGTCGCCCGCTTCGCCGTACAACCAGGCGAGGTTGTTCAGGAACAGGGGGTTCTGCGGCTGCAGTTCGATGAGTCGTTCGTATTCCTGGATCGCGGCCGGACGATCATCGACGGCGAGGTAGTGATCTGCCAGCAGGCCGCGAGCGACGAGGTCGTCCGGTGTTTTCTCCAGCCAGTCGATCAAGGGCGCAGCCGGGTCGGGCAGGCCACCGCGCCGCCGGGTCTCGAACAGCCCGATCGCCGCGCGCGCCTCGAGACCGAGACGCGCAGCCTCGGTAAACGCGCGTTCCGCAGCGGGGAAACGCTCCTGCGCAAGCAACACCTGGCCACGCAACAGGGCCACGCGAGGATCTTCCGCCCCCAGTACGGCTTCCAGCCGGCCGAGGGCCTGCGCGGCCGACTCGAGGCGCCCGGTCCGCAACTCGACATCTACCAGCGTGGCCAGGAAGGTCGCGTTTTCTGGTGCGAGGGCGAGACCGTTCACCAGGTCGGTGCGCGCCGCCTCGACATCGCCAAGCACGAGATGGGCGCGGGCGCTGTTCAACAGGTACCGCGGCTCGACGGGATTGATCTCCAGCGCCTGCGCGAATAACGGCAAAGCCTCCGCGGCCGCGCCGCTCTCCAGCAAGGCGACGCCCAGCGCATTGATGGAGGGCGCCGCAGCCGGCGCGATCTCCACCGCTTCCCGCGCCACCGGCACGGCCTCGTCGGCACGACCCTCGGCCACCAGGTACTGCGTCAGCACGAAACGTGATCCGCCATCCCCGGGATCGGCCTCGCGGGCGCGCTGCAGTCGCTCGATGGCGCGCCCCCGATCGTCACGCGCCCAGTCGAGCTGCGCCATCGCCGTCAGCAGGATGGCGTTGTCGGGATTCTTGGCCAGCGCCCCCTGAAACAGCTCGGCGGCGCGTTCGAGATCGCCGCGCTCGACGCTGATGCGCCCGAGGTTATACGCCGCGACGGAATTGCCGGGTTCCAGCGAGAGGCTCTCCTCGAACCAGCGCGTCGCGGCATCGAGACGCCCGCCGCCCTGGAACAGCGCCCCCAGCGTATTGCGCAGGGCGACGTCGCCCGGCTGGGCGGCGGCCACGGCGGCGGCGGCATTGCGCGCCGTCTCCACGTCGCCCGCCTGCAAATGGGCGCCGATCGCGATGAGGTCCGCCCGCTGGCGAACCACGCCCTCGCCGGCATCTATCAATGCCAGTTCCGCCAGCGCCTCGTCGGTTCGGCCCGCAGACATCAGGGTCACCGCCAGCATCGCGCGCAACTCATCGTTCTCGGGAGCCCGCTCCAGCTGGCCCTGGAGGATCTCCACGGCCGACTCCGGGTCGCCGGCGCGCACGGAGGCGAGGCCGGCCAACGCGGCGACCGACAGGTCACCACCTTCCGTGAGCGCAGGCCCGAGCGCTTCCAGCGCCCGCTCGGGGGACTGCAATCCCAGCCGCGTCTGCGCGAGAAGTTTTCGCGCCGGAAGGTTGCCGGGCTGGCTGGCCACGGCCCGCTCGAGATACCGCTCCGCCTGTCCGGGCTGGCCGAGCATCAGGTTCGCCGCCCCAGCCATCATCAGGCCGACCGACGACTCGGGCTGGGCCGCGAGGACGGCCTGCGCATGACCCAGCGCCTTGTCTGCATCGCCCGACTGCAGCTCGACGCGCGCCATGAGGTAATTTGCGACGGGATGTTGCTCGGCCTGGGCCTGCAAGGCGCTCGCCACAGTGCGCGCCTCGTCCAGCGCACCGGTGGCCAGCAGCGCTTCGGCCTCGCCGGCCTGGAGCATGAAGCGCCGCGTGCCGAGCGGATCGACCAGCTTCTCCAGCGCGCTGCGGAAAGCCGCCACCGCGTTCTCGGCCTGCCCTGCCTGCAGCGCCGCATAGGCCTTGACCTCCCAGTAGTCCGCCTCGTCGGTCATGGCGGCCTCGAGCGGCGCCAGGATCGCCAACGCAGCCTCGGGACGTCGGGCCGCGAGCTCCAGGCGAGCGATGCCGAGCCGCGCTCGCTCGCGCATCGCGTCGGTCTCGGCCAGCGCCTCGAACAAGGCCCGCGCCTCGGCTCCGCGCCCGGCACGGCCCAGCGCGCTGGCGCGCCAGAACACCAGTTCCGGCTCATCAGCCGCTGTCACATCCCCGGAATGACGTAACGCCTCGTTCGCACCCCCGGCGCGCACCAGCGCTTCGACCAGGCGGGCGCGGAACTGGCCGGCTTCGCCGCCCAGGTCGATCGCGCGGAGATATTCCTTCGCCGCGCTGTCGTAATCGCCGACCGCGAACGCAGCATCCGCCAGCATGATCCGCGCCTCGACGTTGGCGGGATCTTCCTGCAATACATTCCTCAGGTGGATCGCGGCGCTGGATGCGTCATCCTGCGCGAGTTGCTCGCGCGCCAGGTCGATCCGTTCCTCGGCGGTCATGCGCGCCCCGCAGCCCGTCACGAGGATCAGCACGGCCGCCAGTGCCAGAGGCCGCCACATCGCACCAGTCATCGTCATCCTCCGATCTCCCGCCGCCCCGTCACCACGCCGAGCGTAGCACTTAGCCATGTCATCGCTCACTTCTGTTCGTCCTTTTCTTCACTCGGGGCGGCGGCTTCGCCTGCGGCCGCCGTGCCCGCGGCCGCCGTGCCCGCGCCCGCCGTGCCCCCTGCCGCAATCCCGTGGCGCTGCAACAGGTCGTACACCGTCGGGCGCGACACGCCGAGCAGGTTGGCGGCGCGGCTGACATTGCCGTCTGCCGCGGCGAGCGCCTCCGTCACGGCGCGGCGCTCCGCTTCGTCGCGAACTTCGCGGAGGGTCGGCAAGCGCTGACCGCTGCCCGAGGTGATACCGAGATCGTCGGCGGAAATCATCGGCCCGTCGCTGATCGCGACCGCGCCCTTGATGCGATTCTCCAGCTCGCGCACGTTACCCGGCCAGCCGTGTCGCTGGATGGCGTCGACGGCCTCGTCGGCGAGTCCGCTGAGTTTCTTGTTCATTGCAGCGGCATGCACATCGAGGAAATGGCGCGCCAGCACCACGCGGCATCCTTCGCGCTCGCGCAGCGGCGGAATGCGGATGGTCACTTCGCTGATGCGGTAATAGAGGTCTTCCCGGAAGCGGCCGGCGCCGATCAGCGCCTCGAGATCCTGGTTCGTCGCGCACACCACGCGGACATCGACCGGGATTTCCTTCCGGCCGCCCACGCGCTCGATGGTGCGTTCCTGCAGGAAACGCA
>CAYTXS010000033.1:11222-15687 GCA_964441585.1 uncultured Thioalkalivibrio sp. | reverse complement strand
GCCACGGGCAAGCCGGCAGGAATTGCCGAGACGGCAAGCGCCACCGCCAGAAAGAAAATCTGCGTCAGGTCGTCACCACGCAGCGCCTGGATCGTGCCGAGAACGATGATGATCAACAGGATGGCCACGGCGATCACCCGGGTGAAGCGGCGCACGCGGATGACCAGCGGAGGCACCTGCTCCTCCTCGCTGAGTGACTCGGCGATCCGTCCGATCTCGGTCATGGTGCCGGTGCGACAGACGACACCCTTGCCGCGACCGCTGGTGATATTGCTTCCCGCATGCAGCAGCGTGGTCCGGTCGCCAAGTGCGGTGTCCTGGTCGAGCTCGGCACACGCCTGCTTCTCGACCGGCACAGACTCGCCCGTCAACAGGGACTCGTCGGCGCGCAGGTCTTGCGAATGCAGCAGCCTGATGTCTGCAGGGACCGAGGCGCCGGACTTGATCGAGACGATATCGCCCGGCACCACCTCGGTGCTGTCGATACCGCGGCGCTTGCCGTCACGGGTGACCTGCGCCGTAATGCGCATCACTTTCTGCAGCGACTGCGCAGCGCTCTCGGCCTTGTATTCCTGGTAGGTTCCCAGGCCCGCATTGAACAGCAGCACGGCGAAGATGAAAGCCGCATCCTCGACATTGCCAAGTGCAAGCGAGACCAGCCCGGCCGTGAGCAGTATGTAGATCAGCGGATCCGCAAACTGTCGCAGGAAGGTCTGGAGCAACGTCTCCCGCTTGCGCTCCGGAAGCTTGTTCGGCCCGAATGCCTCTCGACGGCGTTCGGCCTCCTCGTGGCTCAGTCCCCTGTCGGCATCGGTGTCGAGCTCCGCGACCGTCTCATCAGCCGGCAGGGCATGCCAGGATTTCTCAGCCAAGTCCTCGGCTGCAGACAGGCTCAAATCACTCAAGGCCCTCGATTCCGTTCATTGCCGGATGCCACGCGAACAAAGCCCGGGCTGGCTCAGCGATCCTGGCGCCAATAATTGTTGGCCGCGGCGAGAAATACGAACATGAGCGCAACAATAAATATCCTGGCCATGGCTTGCCTCCACTTCACTGGCAAACGCCTCGAAACGTCGGGAGGACGCCCGCGGGCGCGTTATGCTGAAAGTGTAGTAGGCGAGACCACAGGCCGCTGACACCACTTTGTCCGGCCCGGAATGCAGCGGCCGGGCACGCTCAGCGCTTACGCCGTTGACGCTCCTTCAGCCGTTCCAGCGCGCGAGCCCGCTCGGCCGGCGACAGGCGCTGGAAACGCTCACGCAACTCCATGCGCCGTTCCGGCGGCAGATCCCTGAAGCGGCGCAGATTGTCGCGCATCCGGAGCCGCTGATCGGGACTCAGCTCGCGATACAGGCGCAAGCGGTCCAGCAACCTGTCCCGTTCCCGAGGACTGAGCGACTGCCAACGCTGGTAACGCTCCCGGAACTGCTGGCGCTGCTCCGACGGCATCGCCAGCCAGCGCTCCGCACCCAGCGCGAGGCGAAGCTGCCTAGTCTCCGGCAATGCCTGCCATTCGGCTTCGTAGTCGGACAGCAGTCTCTGTTGCGCGTCGCTCAAGTCCTCCCACTCGAGCGCGACCGCCGGGGTGGCGAACAGCAGCAGCATGACCAGCAAGCCCCGTTTCAGCATCTGCTCAATTCTGTGGTTCATCTTCATCCTCCACGGCGTCCGGGTCCGACCCCGATCGCCCCTCGGCCTCAGCCTCGTGATCTGCTTCCGTCGTTTCGTCCACGGCCATGTCGAGCGGATCCAGGTAACCACCTGCGTCCTCGACCAGCAGGCCGAGAAACTCCAGGAAACCCGCATCAGGCAGCGACTCGCTCGGCGGCCGCGCTGCCGGTGAAATCTCTTCGGGCGACGAGCCCGCCTGCGGGAGCTCAGCCGCCCGGGCCGCCGTGACCAGCAGGGTCGCGACGAGCCAGGCAACCAGCATCTCAGCCTTCGCCGTCATCCGGTCCCTCCTCCTCGAGCCAGGCCAGGAACTCGAGCTCCTCAAGCACGTCGAGCTCCGCCACGACAGCCAGTGCATCGGTGTCGGCGAGCAGCAATGGGGCGGGCGCATAGCCGTCCGGCTCACCGAGCAGCAGGGCCAGCGTCAACGCGACCCCCGCCGCCGCAACGCCAGCCGGCCACAGCCATCCCGGCACCGACTTGACCGGACGCTCCTCCAGTTCGGACGCCGCAACGCGGCGCATCGCCCGGAGTCGTTCCGCCACTTTCGGCGAGACCTCCTCGGCGTGCCGGCGGGCGGCCGCGGCGAGCTTGTCCTGGTCCTGACGGTCTTCGTTCTGTCCGCTCATTACCAGTGGTCCTCCAGTTTCGTGCGAAGCGTCGTATGCGCTCTCGAGAGATGGGTCTTTACACTGCCCGACGAACAGTTCATGGCTTGCGCGGTTTCTTCCACGGACAGGCCTTCCACGGTTCTCAGCAGGAAGGCCTGCTGCTGGCGAAGCGGCAGCGCGGTGACCGCCTGCTCCATGGCAGCAGCCGAGCCGTCCAGCGCGGCGCGCGATGCCGGGTCCGCTACCCCGGGGTCCATGACCTCGGCCACCGGGTCGTCGTCGTATGTACCGGAGTCTCGCGACCCGCCCGGGATCCAGCCGAACAACTTGCGGCGCACCGTGGAGCGACGGTGATGATCTGTGATCCGGCTTTGCAGGATACGAAAGAACAGGGGGCGCCACTCGGCCCGCGGCCGCCGGCCGTAGCGCCGGACGAGGGTCAACATGGTGTCCTGCACGATGTCCAACGCGTCCTCCGTGTCCCTGACGCCAAAGCGGGCCATGTTGAAAGCCCGTTTCTCAACCTCCGCGAGGAAGGTGTTCATCTCGGCGCTCTGGTTCATGACGTCAACGGACCCGCCCCGGGCTCCACAAGCGCCCGGGGCGGGTCGCCATCAGTTACCTGCGCCTGTATCAACCACCTCGAAGACAAAGCTTGCCCGCACCGTAAGCAACTCGTCGAGGTCGTCAGTATACCGGCCGTGAGCCGTGAGCCTGTGCAACTCGGCACCCGCGTCCAGCAGCCCCGTCATGGCCTCGACCGCAGCCGAGAACTCCCGGTAAAGGGTCACGATGCCGGCGCCTCGCTGGACAACCGCGTAGCTGCCGCGTCCGCCAGCCGGCGCCACCAGCGCGAGAGCTTCAGGCTGGATGGGGAGTCCGCGTACACGGCCATGCAGCTTGATCACCGAGCGGGTATCCGCCAGGTCCAGGTCCAGCCGATCGAGGGCACTGGCGATGAAAGGCATGTTCGATCCCTCCGGCCAGCCCACCACCGCGGTTGCGCCCCGCGTCTTGGTCGCCACATCGACCACGCTGCGCGCCTGGAAATCCGGCGGCGCGAAACCGAAGCGATTGACCAGGCCTCGCACCTGCACGATGTCGCCCGCGTCGAGCTGCAGCAAGCCAAGGGCCGCCGTGTCGATCCGATACGCGTCAGGATTCGCATCCTCCTCGGTCGTCATGCCGGTACCGGCGAAATCGAAAGCCCCGGTACGGCGGCCGTTCAAGAGAGAGACATCCACCACCAGCGGATCGACAGTGACCACGTCGCCCCACAGGCGATTCAGCAGCATTCGCACGCGACCGCCACTGGCGTCCAGCGTCGCATCGTCTGCAAACTCACCGCTCGCGGCGATCCGCTGGCCGACCGAGATATCGAGTTGATCGAGCGTCGCACCATGGCCCGGTGCACCGACGATCGTGTCATCACCGAGCAGCACCGTGATCTCACGCGCGAACCGGACCCTACCGTCGGCGAACGCCACGGTGACTCCGCCCACTGTGAGCGAAGTGGCGTCCCGCGACTTGACCACGCCCTGCACCACCTCTGCATCCGACCAGAGCACGCTGTCACCGGCAAGCAGGCGATCTGCCTGGAAGCGCCCGCTGCGGATCCGGCCCTGCGCCACGACCGGCGCCCCTTCGTCGAGTTCGCTCAGCGCGACCAGTCCCTCGGTGCCCTGGTAGACCTCGCCATCGATCTCGTAGCCGGTGTCGTCACCAACCGAAATGAGGAGCTTCCCGAAAGCACCGCGCGAGAGACGAAACGGGCGTACCCGCAACGTCACAGTCGATGCGGCCTGATCCACCTCGCTCAGCAGGCCGCGGGCACGGTGGTCCCGATCCTCCTCGAGTTCTGGCATGGCCAGCAGCACCGGCTCCACGGTCACCGTCGGCGGCTCGACCGTGTCGTCCACGATATTGGAAGCATCCAGGTCGAAATCCAGGCTGACTGCATGCACCGTGGCCGGGGTGATCCTGATGGCGCTGCCGTTGGTCAGCGACAAGCTGAGATCGAGCGTGCCCAGCGGCTCGCCCTGCGCATCCACTGGCTCAGCCGCGACGATCTCCCCGGCGGCATTGGTCACCATGATCTCGGCATTGCTGAAATCCACCGTCAGGGTCACGGTCTGGTAGAGCCCCGCCGGCACGGTCGCCACGGTCAGGAACTCCGAGACGTC
>CAYTXS010000033.1:0-11122 GCA_964441585.1 uncultured Thioalkalivibrio sp. | reverse complement strand
CGGCCCGCGCCCTTTTAAATAATCGATACGAGTACATTTCAATCTCCTTGGCAATCGTTTTTGACCGGGGCGGGCACTATCGGCGCACGCCGCAACGGGATATCAGTCGCGTCGATCCCAGCGCCGCTCGATGCGCTGGCCGCGATTGTCGAGGCGCCGATCGATACGTTCGCCGCGGCGGTCGAGCCGGTGATCGATGCGATCGCCGCGGTGATCCAGTCGCTGCTCGACGCGGTCGCCTTTACGCTCCAGACCATCCGCGAGACGCTCGCGGCCTGCTGCATCGGCACGATCTGACGCCCGGTCGTGACGTCTCTCGACGGCATCTCCACGACGGTCGAGCCGATGGTCCACACGATCCCCACGATGGTCCATGCGCTGTTCGATGCGATCGCCCTTGCGGTCCAGCCGAGCCTCCGCCCGGTCGCCCGGGTCTGCCGCGGCGTTTCCGGCCCAGGCCAGGCCGACCAGGGCGAATACCACAATTGACTTGTTCATGTCGTCCTCGTTTCTTTGATGGCTTCGGGAGGTAGAACGCACCAGCAAAGAATCGGTTGACACACGGTAGGACCCGGACCCGAAAATGTTTCAGCCGCCGACGCGCCGTTCTTCGAGGCACTCGTCGAATATTTAGCGCCTCGCAGAGAGACGATTTTCGTTTTTTCAGGAGCGGGGAGACGAAACGGCTTTGCTACTGGCCTGGGTCCGCGTTCGACGCCAGAGCAAGAACCCTGTCACGAACAGCAAGAATGGCAGAAGCCCTGCCGCCGCAACTGTCCACTGCCACCAGCTCGCGCCGGCACGGCCCGCATGCAGAGGATAGATCGAGTCGGTCGCGCGAATACCCCAGTCCGCCGCGCTGGCATCGTAGGCCGCCGCCAGTTGGCCCTGTGCATCGAGCAGGACGTGGCTACGCCCGTTGGGATGCAACTCACCGGGCATCTGTTTACGAAACACCAGCGGCTCTCCGGCTTCGGCCGGAGGATAGAAAAACACTGTCCGACCTTCGGGTAACGTCTTATCCAGGCGGGACAGCACGGCGGGCCACTCGATGTCGGCATGCACCGCGACGCGCGAGGGGAACACGGGCGGGTGGCCGCCCAGTAGACCCGTCAGAAGAGACTGCGAGAAGGCATAGAATACGATTGCCGCACCGGTCAGGCTCAGGAAACCCAGCAGGAGGAATGCCAGTGCCCCGGAGGTGCTGTGCCACCAGTACAGCAACGGACCCGGGAGACGAACGACCGGATAGCTGAGTGAAGCGCGCCACATCCCCCGCCGTGGCCACCACATCCACAGCCCGCTCGCCAGTAGCACCAGCAGCACCAGGCCCAGCCAGCCGAGCGCCAGTTCGCCCGTCTCGCCGGCCATCAGGTGCGTATGAAACTCTCGAGCCACCATCAACAGGTCGCCGCGTGCGGTACGTTCATGCACCACTTCGCCGCTCAGCGCATGCCGGTACTCCTGGCGCTCGTCGGCAAGATAGACTTCGTAAACGCCCAGCGGGTCACCCGCAAAACGGATCAACTCGACGTGGCCCTGCGGATGCTCTGCGAGTGTGCGCGCAAGAACCTCGGAACGGCTGTCCTCCCAGCCGGCCGGCGGGGGGCCGGCGACAGCGCGATGCTGCACCGCCAGCAGTTCGGGCCCGAACGCCAGCAACGAGCCGCTCAGGCCGAGCAGTACGAACAGTATGCCTGCCACGAGCCCGAGCCACCGATGCAACACGACGTTGGCCGCCCGGATACGGACGGACAACGTCTGCGGACGTCGCGGCATCAGAAACCCGAACGCCAGGTCAGGGCGAGCTGGCGACCGCGACCGGCGAAGAAACCACTGTCGCCGGCGAAGGCATAGACCTGCGAGTAATAGGTGATGTATTGCTCGTCTGCCAGGTTCTCCACTGCCAGTGTGAGGCTGTTGCGTGCATTGATCTGCCAGCCGAGAATCAGGTCCAGCGTCGTGTAGCCGTCGAACTCCGCCGTGGTAACGCCCCCGGCCTGGAAGTCCCGATCCAGGTAATGGCTCAACTGCAGCCGACTGCGCACTGCACTGGACCAGTCCTGTTCCCAGCCCAGATTCACACGGTCAGGCGCGATATTAGTGCCATCGAGATCTGCGTCAACGCGGCCGTCGCCATCAGCGTCGAATTCGCCTTCGCTGCGGGCGTAGGCCAGGGTCAGCAGCGTCCGAGTCCCGATGTAGGCCCCGCCCTCGACTTCCCAGCCCTGTAATTCGGTCTTTTCGCGCTGCACGGAAAAGATCCCGTCCGCATCCGGCACCAGCCGGGCACCAAGGTCGGAATCCGACGTCCAGTAACTCACGCGCGCGTGACCGAGATCAGTGCGCCACTGCAGCCCCAGCTCCGCGTTGTCGGCCACGATCGGCTGGAGGTCCAGGAACTCGTCTACGTCCAGCCCCGGCGTGTTGACCGCGCGCAGCACCCGGCCGACATCAGGCATCGTGAAGCCCTCCGAGTACACGCCGAATGCGGTCCACTCGTCGTTGATCCGCCAGTTGAAGCCGACGTTGGCGAGCGTCTCGCTGAAATCAGGGCTTCCGCCTGCAACAAACGTATCACCGTAGAATGCCAGCGTGGTGAAGTCATTCACGTCGAGCTTCGCCACTTCCCGTCTTGCACCCGCGGTCAGGCCGACTTTTCCAAGTTGCCAGTCGCCCTGCACGAACGGCGCCCAGTTCGCGTAACTCGTCTCCGGCACCCAGCTGCGTCCCGATTGCACCAGGTCCTGCTCGGTCGTGTCTTCGAGGTAGTCCAGCCCGACCGTCAGGTCCACATTGCGCGCCGGCCAGCCCGGCAGGTTGTAGGTGAGCTTCGCGCCGAGCTTGCTGCTGCGATTGCGGCTCTGGTCGAAAAAGTCGGGTCCCAGCGCCGGATCCTGAAACACACCGAAGGTGCCGCCGCCGTACACGGCATCGAAGTCCTGGTGGTAAAGCTGCCAGTGCAGGCGACCCGGCCCGAGCGCCTCATGGGAATAATCGAGTGCGACGTTCAGCACGGAATTTTCCGCCGGATCACCCGGTACCGTCCCCCGCTCGGATGTAGCCGGCAGACCCGCCGACTGGTCACCAGGCACGGTCACCCAGTCGGCATCATTCTCGAGCTCGAAAGCATTGAAGGTGAACTGCAGTCGCTGCTCGCCGAAACTGTACCCGAGCTTCGCGAACACGTCCCGACTGAGGCTGTCCATGATGTCGCCTTGCGTGTTGTCCACCGCGATCAGCCGGTCTTCCGCATCGAAGAACATTCCCGTTTTTTCCAGGCCAGCGCCGACCAACAGGTCGAACTGGCCGATCATTCCTGCGTAACGACCATGGACACGTCCACCGAAACTGTCGCTGTCGAAGTCGTCGTTGGTGCGGGCCTGGGCCGAGTAGCTGAACTCGGCGGCCTGCCCTGGCGAGGAGCGACGCGTGACGAAATTGATGATGCCGCCGGTGGCACCGGTGCCCTGGATCGCGTTGGCGCCATGCAGGATCTCGACGCGCTCGATCATGTCGGGGTCGATCACATATGTATCTCGGGAACCATCGCGCAGCGGCGTCGACTGCGGAATGCCATCGATCATGATCAGCGGCGACCGGCCGCGCAGCGTCTCTCCGAAGCCGCTCATCTTCTGTCGGCTGGGGGAATACGATGGCACCGCCTGCCCGATCAGCTGGGCGATGTCGGTGCCGAGAGCGAGCTGCGTGTCCAGTTGGTCACGCGTGATCACCGTCACCGTATAGGGCAGTGCTGTGGCCGGCTGCCCGGTCCGGGCGGCTTCCACGGTAACCGGCGACAGCTGGGCGGCCGCATCGGAGCCGGCCTCCTGAGCGGAAAGCGGCGCACTGAGCAGAGCGGGCACGAAGACAAGAATCGGTCGCATGGAAGACTCTCCGGGATGGCCATGGAATGCGCCCGGGAGTCTAGCTGCCTACATATGCGAATGCAAATGATTGCTATTAAGGTTCTTCAATAGCCCCTACATCCCCGAGGGCATTCGCGGGCCGGACATTGCCCAACTGGTCGACCGCCGCCAACCGGGCTTCCAGCGCGGCCTGCCGCACCAGCGTCATCGTGATGCCGGGGTTCTCCGCCAGCGGTCCGGAATCGAACAGTGCATCCCAGGCGGCGTCGCCCAGCGTCTCCGGCCCCATGCCGGGCAGTTGCGCATCGAGCAGCGCCGTATCGAGGCGGTGCCAGAACTCGATGTAAGGATGGTTGTAGAGTTCGCGCGGCCAGGTCACCGCCGGTCCGAACCATTGCGCGTCGCCGAGCGTCAGGATGGGCACGCCGGACGGGTCGCGATAAGGCTGCGATCCGGGCGTATCCGGATCGATATCCACGCTCGCCAGGAACGCCTCGAAATCAGCTGTGAAATTCGCAGCGAAGCCGGGCATCACGTAGTGGGACTCGATCCGTGCCAGCATGATCGAGAGGAAATTATCGACCGCCCCGGCCGCGACGCGGTATTCGCCGAGGATCTCGCTCAACACATAACGCCCGGTTGGAATCTGGTCGCGGGCGCTGCCCCATGGCCTGTAATGGAGCACTGCAAAACTGCCGTTATCCGCACCGACCGAGCGGATGAATGAAGATCGCACAACGCCGGATGGCTGCTCCACAACATCCGCGAGCGCCACACCGTCCTCGTCGCCGATCTGCGGGTAGTGCCGCCGAGACAACGAGGCCCACGTCGGCTCACCGACCGGCACCAGCATCTGGTTGAAATCGAGCACCCCGATGCGGTTGTAGCCGAGACTGCGGAAATAAAATGCCGAACCGGTGAAGACATCGTGCGCGTAGCTCTCGCCGCCGATCTCGTGAACGGTATTGCCCGCGATGATCGAGTGACCGATGAACAGGTCCTCGACGGCATGGGCGTTACCCACGGTTGCCGCGACGCCGCCAGCGAGATTCCGCCTGCCGAGACTGTCGGTGCGTGCCATCCCATGAACTTCGTTCTCCACGATGGTCGCACCTGAAATCGCCAGGTACCCATTCGAGGCATACACGCCACCCCCCCGCCAGTAGCCGGTCGCGAGGACGAAAGGCGGCAGGCCCGGCGCCGGCTCGACGAGGTTATCCGCGATCGTGCTGGTCCGCACCACCAGCCACTTGCGATTGCCGATGCCGCCGCCATCGGAATAGACCCCGCCGCCGTAAGTGAACAGACCGCTGATTCGGTTGCCCGTGATCGCCGACTCCTCGATTCTCGAGGTGTCGAGCGAAGTCTGCGCGCCCCCCACCGAGTACACCCCCCCACCGGCGGCCCCGCCGCCGAGCACCGAGTTACCGCTGACCGTGCAGCGTTGCATCTCGACGATGTTGGCGTAGACCCCGCCACCGAAGGCGCCCCGGTCGCGGGAGGGATCGAAGTCACCTTCCACGTGGTTGTCGTAAATCCGGCAGTCGCTGAGCCGGGCGCGTCCCCACACAGCGACTCCACCGCCGCGCGCGAGGGTCCATGGCTGGTCGTCGGCGGCCGTAGTCGGAAGCGGCTCGGTAATGTTCACCCCGCCCGTAACAGACACGTTACGCAAGGTCAGATCGCCGTAGACTGCCAGCACGCGCGCCGGATCCTGGACGCCGCCCGTCCATGCAATGGTTATTCCCGAGGGTAGCGCCGACGCATCGATCACCACGTTCTTGCGCGCATACAACGCCGACCGGCCGTAGTCGCGATCGAAGTAGCCGACGAGATAGGACACCGGGCCACTCGGCTCGTCCCGGATGCCCATGACCTCGCCGCGCAACACGGTGTGTTCCTCGCCGACGATCGACAGTGCGATCGTCCCGCCATCGAGCTCTGGCGCGAACCCGATGGGCTGGCCGCTGGCGGCCTGCTCGAGCGCGGCCCGCAGCGTGGTGGCTCCCGTCGGCGCCGTGTCGGCATCCAGCAGGGTGTCCACGATGATCAGCGTGGAGCTCCCGCCGCTATCGCTTCCGCCACCCCCGCAGGCGCCGAGTCCGGCGGCGACCAGGACAAGTGCTGCGAGGATGAGGACGGTTTTGCCGCGACGCGGCGCAGAGCGAATCGATAAACCTTTCACTGGTGTATGTACCCCTTCAGCCAAGGATATCTCGCCGTTTCGCATCAATAGCACCCGAGCCGGCGATCAATATCCTTATATTAACTGAGGCGCCCTTGCGCCGGAGTACCGGAGCCCCGCCTGCCCGACGAACGGCCGCCGCAATCCGGACCGAATCATGTACCTGGGTCATGTTCGGGAAACCAAGACACCGTATGCATTCATATGCGCTCTTCACGATGCTGATGCGTCCCTGAATCTTCTTCTGTGAAGCTAACATCCATGCTGGTCATGGAATCCAGGGGAAGCGTGTCATGCGGGTATTCAATCGACTCTGCGCGATGGCGATGGTAGCGGGGGTTGCGCTCGGGGCGTCCAATGCCCTGGCGGATGGCCCCTCGCTGTATGCCGCAGGCAGCCTCAAGACCGCGCTCGGTGACGTGGTGCGGGCTTATGACAGCCGCTATGGCACTTCGACAGAGACGCGCTTCGGTCCGAGCGGCCTGATGCGCAAGGCGATCGAGGAAGGCGGCCAACCCGATGTGTTCGCGTCCGCCAACATGGCGCACCCGGACACACTCGTGAAAGCCGGGTGGGGCAGCCCCACCGTTTTGTTCGCCCGCAATCAGCTCTGCGGCCTGGCGCAACCTGGACTGGCAGTCAGCAGCGACACGCTCCTCGAGGTCCTGCTGGATCCAGAAGTGCGAGTCGGCACCTCGACGCCCAAAGCCGACCCCAGCGGCGACTACGCGTGGCAACTGTTCCGCCGCGCGGAAGATCTGCGCCCCGGAAGTTTTGAAGTCTTGAGCGGAAAAGCGCTCAAGCTCACCGGCGGCCCGGACAGTGCGGCGCCGCCTGCAGGCCGCAATCCTTACGCCTGGGTCATGGACGAGAACAGGGCCGACCTTTTCCTCACTTACTGCACCAACGCCGTTCTCGCGAAGCGCGAGCTGCCGCTCCTCCAGATCGTCGATATACCGCCGAAACTTGCCGTCGGCGCGGACTACGGACTTGTCGTGCGGGGCGATGCAGGGCAGGACGGCTGGCGCCTCGCGCTTTTCATCCTCTCACCGGAAAGCCAGGAAATTCTCGCCGGCTATGGTTTCGAAGCCGAGGGCATGCCTCGCTAGCGCCTGCCGTGGCGGGGCGCTCCCCGGCTAAGTACTTTCAGCATTGCCCCTTTTCCGGAGCCTGCTTAGACTGGCGCTCTGGAAACACAGCCCAGCCAGCCAGGTGCCCCCCGCCGTCCTCCGCGGGCCGGCAGCCAAGCCAGCCAGGAATGACTAAAGAGGACGCGGGAGCGTCCGGGTGCTGGACTATGGCTGCTCATTACTTGCGATTCCGTCGGGCGCGCCCCCGCCATGCGGCGCGATGCCCATGACCCAGGTCGATCTTGGACCTTTCCTCGCGGTACGTCGCCACCTCCGGATCGCACACCACATCCCCGGGCGCATACGGCTGCGTGCAGGACCCGCCATCGTCAAGGATCTCGGTGCCGTGAACAGCAAGGCGCTCGACCGGATCCTGCGCGCACTGGACGGCATCAAGGACGTGCGCGTCAATCCGACTGCGGGCTCGATGGTCGTCGAGTATCGGCCTGACACGATCAAGCCTGATTGGTGGGAAACCTTGATCCTGGGGCCCGAGGCCAGTGCCGTCGGCCTGATGCACCGCTTGCTGGAAAACGAACTGGCCTCGGCCGTATCCGCGGCGGAAGCCGCCGGAATTTCAGTTCCCGCGCCAGGCGGGGACTCCTGACGAGAGAGGATTGAACGAGATGCATGACAAGCCACACGGCGCCCCGGGTATGGGCCAAAGCCAGGGACCGGGTACAGAAGACCCGGGGTTCCAGGGCGCCCCGAACCAATGGGCCGGCGGATACGGACCCGCTTTTGGTCATTACGGTGCTGGTCCCGGCCCTCATGGTCCGGCCATGCACCACGGTCCAGGCCCGGGTCCGTTCAGCCCGGGACCGGAAGCGCCTCCCCCCTGGGGCGGATCGCAAGGACCCGGTTTCGCCTACGGCCCACCGCCCGGCGCCTACGGCCCACCGCCGCCGGGCTGGGGACCCTATCCCCCCGGCTACGGTCCCCAGCAACCTTTCGGCCCGGACCCGGCCGCGGCCGCCGGGCTTTCGGCCGCCATGAACGAGATCGCAGACCAGAGCGGTCTCGGCGCCCTGAAGGGTTTCCTGAATTTCAACGACGGCGAGTTCTGGAAAGGAGCGATGGTCGGCGCAGCCATCGTGTTGTTGATGACGAACGACGAGTTGCGCAATGCCCTGCTGGGCAGCGCGGCCAAAACCGCGAACGCGATGAAGGCTGGCATGGCCGGCTTCGGCGCTGAGTCCGCGGAAGATGCAGACGGACAGGGAACCGACCCGGCAGCAGAAAAGGAGCAAGGCCGATGACCCATTATTACTATCCTTTGGCTCACGCCCAGTACGGCCAGCAACAGGCGTGGCAGCAGCGGCAGGACATGGACGTGCTGCTCAACGCAGCCAAGACTGGCGCGATGATCGGCGCGACCGGAGCCGCCGCGCTTAACTTGCACCGCATCCGGAATGCCGAATCCACCTGGCGGCAGGCACTGGTCGATTCCGCCAGGGTCGGCCTCACGGCCGGCGTCGCAACCGCGGCCGCCACGGCCGTCGGACGGATGTTCGCCCGCTACCCGGCAGCATCCATGGCCGCCACGTTCGCCACCGGGACCGCCGTCATGTACGTGCTCAACGAACAACGCAAGGAGCGCGGCGATGTATGACCCGCGTGCCTATTACCAGGGGATCCCGCCCGGCTACGTCCCGCCGCAATCCCTTGCGCCCGGCTACTATCCGCCGGGTGCGTTTTACGCTGCCCCGCCGCCTCCTCCCGTAAGCGCTCCCGGCCCGCTGGCCAATCCGCGGTTCTTCAAGGGTGCCCTGGTCGGGGCCCTGGCCGCCTATCTCCTCAGTCATCCCGAGGTGCAGGAAGCTGCCGTCAAGAGCGCGGTGAAGGCCTGGTCGGTGCTGCAGGGCGGCGTCGAGGAAATGAAAGAGCGTTTCCGCGACGCCGAGGCAGAGCTGCATGCCGAAAGCGCCGGGGACGCCGACTGAGCACGCCCGAAATGCGGGTCGACAACGGACTTCGACTGGTGCACGAGACGCCGGGGAGACTTCGCGTCCGCTTGCCGATGCTGGTCGATCCGCTAATCGATTTCTCGTGGCTCGAGACCTGGCTGGAGTCGGTCCGCGGTGTCTCGAGCGTGCGGGTGAACCGGCATGCGCGCTCCATCGTGCTGGAATACGACGGCCAGAACGCGACAAGAGATGCCATGCTGGCGCTTCTCGGCGGCCTGCGGCGAGAGCAGATTCCGAATGGCGAGTCCTTGCCGGCCGAACCGGCGGAACTGGCGCCCATGTTCGCGACTGGCCTGCTGATCCTCGCCCTGCCCTTCTTCTCGCCGCCCATGCGTCGCCTGTTGACGTTCCTGAACATCAGCGGAACGTTATTCAAGGGCATCGACACCCTCATCCATCGCGGCATAAAGATCGAGGCACTGGATGCGACGGCCATCGGACTGTCCGCCTGGCGCGGCGAGCACCTGACGGCGAACGTGACCGCTTTTCTGATGCACCTGGGCGAGTTCCTCGAGAAAACGACGGAGCGCAAGTCCGACCAGATGCTGCGCCGCCTGTTGCGTCCCGAGCCGGTGCTCGCGTGGGTGGAGCGCGACGGCACCCTCAAGCAGCTGCCGGACAACGAGGTCGTGACCGGTGACCGCATCGAGGTGGGTCCGGGCGAGAAGATCGCAATCGACGGGCTGGTGCTCGACGGTACCGCCCTGGTGAACCAGTCCAACATCACCGGCGAGTCCGTTCCGGTGCGCAAAGAGGTCATGGATCGCGTGATCGCCGGCACGATCGTCGAGGACGGGCGTCTGCGTATCGAGGCGCGTCACGTCGGCGACGAGACCACCACTGCGAGAATCGCCCGGTTCATCGATGATTCCCTGCAACAAACGTCGGAAACCCAGCGGATGGCGGAACGCCTCGCGGATCGGCGGGTATACCTGACGCTCGGTACAGGCGCGCTGATCTACCTGGTGACGCGTGACCAACGTCGTCTTTCCTCTGTGTTCCTCGTGGATTACTCCTGCGCATTGAAGCTGGGCACGCCGCTGGCCTTCAAGTCGGGAATGTATCGCGCCGCCGCCGAAGGCATCCTGCTCAAGGGCGGCGAAGCGGTCGAACGTCTCGCTGAAATCGACACCGTCGTGTTCGACAAGACGGGGACGCTGACGCACAGCGATCTCGAGGTCACTGATGTCGTCGTCCTCGACCCGGAGCGCTGGCCGCGCGACCGCCTGCTGGCCGTCACGGCATCCATCGAAGAGCACGCCACGCACCCGATCGCCGAAGCCATCGTTCGCAAGGCCCGGGAAGAAAAGCTCAACCACATCGATCACGGCGAGGCCGAGTATCTCGTCGCCCACGGCATGAGCTGTCCGGTGAACGGCGACCACCTGGTGATCGGCAGCCGGCACTACGTCGAAGAGCACGAGGGCCTGTCGTTCGATCTGTTCCGCAGCCAGATACAGGCGCTCGAAGCCGAAGGCAAGACGCTGCTTTACGTCGGCACGCGGCATGAACCCATCGGCCTGATCGCGCTGCGCGATACCTTGCGGGAGGACGCCCCCGCCGTGCTCGCCGAGTTGCGCAAGCGGGGGGTGAAGCACCTCGTACTGCTGACCGGAGATCACGAACAGCGCGCCCAGGCGATGGCGCAGCAACTTGGCATCGACGAGGTTTTCGCCGAACAGGTGCCTGAGAACAAGGCCGGGGTGCTGGAACAGTTGCGTGCCGAGGGGCGCCGTGTAGCGTTCGTGGGCGATGGTGTCAATGACGGGCCCGCCCTCGTCGCAGCAGATGTCGGTATCGCCATGTCGCGTGGCGCCGAACTGGCGCGCGCGACGGCGGATGTCGTTCTGCTCGAGGACCGGCTGGGGCTCCTGATCGACGCCTACGATATCTCGCAACGCACGATGAAGCTGGTCGCGACCAATTACCGCGCGGCCATCGGCATCAACACCGGGGTGATGGTCGGGGCCG
>CAYTXS010000032.1:0-16026 GCA_964441585.1 uncultured Thioalkalivibrio sp. | reverse complement strand
GCGGACGAAGCTGTCGCAGTAAACTCGCACCAATTGGTGTGAAATGCGTGCCGGATACCGCTCAGGTTCGGGGTAAATAAGCGTTAGCTGGCGGCTTCAGCGCTGAGGTTTTTGTAAGCTGGGTCAGCACCACGAAGGAAGCAGCGCAGGCAACACCTTCAGGCATTCGACATTCACCGCCGTCCGAAACAGGTGCGCCAACTGTGGCAAGCTCAGTGTGCTTCCTGAGTGGGTCGCTAATCTTCTCGACGATAGCGACCCGTCGCCGCAAATGGGGGGCGCAGAGCTAGGCCGGAACTCTTCCGGCTGCGCTGTCAAGCTTGACCCGCTGATGCGAAAATGGCTCAATCGGAGAATTGGTGCGAAATTGGATCGCCATAGCCCGGGCCATCGATGCACCTTGGCGCGCCAGCCACGGGAGGCACGATTGACACAGTCGATACAACCGTTCGAGGGCGTCCGCGTCGTGGACATGACCCATGTGCTTGCCGGGCCATTCGCGACCTATCAACTGGCGGTCCTCGGCGCAGATGTCATCAAGATCGAAAACCCGTCCGACCCGGACATGGCGCGCGAATGGGGGCCGGCGCAGGACCTGAACGACCTCGGAATGGGGACTGCCTTCCTGACACAAGGGGGCAACAAGCGATCGATGGCCCTCGACCTGCACACGCAACGGGGGCGCGAGATCCTGCTGGAGCTTGTCGCCACCGCCGATGTGCTCGTGGAGAACTACCGACCCGGCGCGCTGGACGCTCTCGGCCTCACGGACAAGGCGATTTCGGCTTCGAATCCGACCCTCATCCATGTTTCCATGTCTGCCTTCGGGCAGGACGGCCCACGCGGTGAAATGACGGCCTACGACTATGTCATCCAGGCGACGTCCGGCCTCATGGCGATGACTGGCACGAAGGAGGTGAACCCGATTAAGTTCGGGCCCGCCGCCGTCGACTACGCCACGGGCACGACCAGCGCGTTCGCCATTTCAGCTGCCCTGCTCCAACGCACCAAAACAGGCCGCGGGCAGCGAATCGACCTCGCGATGATGGATGTCGCGATGGTCCTGATGGGCCTCGATGTCACGGCGTTTACCCGATCGGGGGTGCATCCGAAACCTTCGGGTAACCTTACGGTGCAGGCCACCTGCAACGCCTATGAGACGGCGGACGGCCTTATCATGCTCGGCGCGAGCAACATGAAGCAATACCGACGGCTTTGGGGGGCACTGGACCGACCCGACATGGCGCAACCGACCTACGTGGCGCGACAGCAGGCTTTCGAGCGCGAAGTCACGACACTTGCCGAGATCATGCTGACGCGCACCGCGCAGGACTGGGAGGATTACCTGCAGGCCCGACACGTTCCGGCGGCGCGTGTGCGCGCCCTGCCCGAGGCGTTCGAGGACCCGCAACTGCGGACTCGCAACGTCTTTGCGAAGATCGACGATGACGAGATCGGCCAGCTAACGGTGCCGCTCAACGCGTTCAAGCTGGCCCATGGCGGCGGGCGGCTGGACCATGCGCCGCCCCATGTTGGCCAGCACGACACCGAGATCCTGAAAGAGCTCGGCTACGGCGCGGACGAGATTCCCGCCATCCGGGCCGCCTGCGGGAACGCAGACCAATTATGACCACGGCTTGCGACATCTTGTCTTGACAAAACGGTTTCATCGATAAAACAATCCATAATTGGTCTGCTAATGGGCGGACCAACTGGGGAAGCTTTCCGGCCGGGTGGAACATGGCACGAAGCGGAAACACGATATCGGACATTCGTCTTGTCGGCCTGTCCTACGACTTGCCCGACGGGCGAGCTTACGGAGCCTCGATGGGGCTCGCCACCGCACGCCAGACGGGCATCGTGTTCTTGGAACTGGCCAACGGGACGATGGGCGTCGGGGAGGCGTGGGGCCCGCCGAAGGTCAGTGCCGCCTACCTTAATCTTATCCGCGACTATTTCATCGGCGTTGACGTCTTCACGTTCGAACACGCGATCGACCTGGTGCTGTCGCGCCACTACCATTTTGGCATCCAGAACCAGATGATGGCTGCGATCTCGGGCATCGACGTGGCCGCGAGGGACGCGGCGGCGCGGACGCTTGACGTTCCGCTTCACGCGCTGATCGGCGGCGCACGGTTGGATGAGGTGCCGATTTATGCCTCTGGCGGTTACATCACCGCCAACCCCGAGGCCGATTTCGAAGCGCAGATGGCCGATGCGGCGGAGCGCGATTTCGAGCGGGTAAAGATCAAGATCGGGATGTCGCCAGCCTCCGACGAATGGCGCGTCGCCAAGGCGCGGGAAATACTCGGGGACGAGGTCGAACTTCTGGTCGACGCGAATTCGAACTACACCGTGGATGTGGCGCTTCATAGCATGCGGCGGATCGAACGGTTTCGCATTGGCTGGTTCGAAGAACCGCTCGCACCCCTCGATTTCGATGGCTACGCCGAACTTGCCCGGCGCGCGCCGATCCCCGTCGCGACAGGTGAGGCGCTCTATACCGCCCATGATTTCAAGCGGCTCGCGGATCTGCGTGGCGCGCATATCCTGCAACCCGACCTGTCGCTGTGCGGCGGACTGGGACAGGGTCGGCGGATCGCCGACATTGTCCGCCACGCCCATCTGCGGCTGTCTCCACATGTATGGGGCTCAGCGGTCGGGCTGGCAGCAGCCTGCCATTTCGTCGCGGCATCGAGCAATTATCCCCATGCGGGGCATACGCCCGAACCGACCCTTGTCGAATACGATGTCGGTGAGAACCCGCTTCGGGATGCGCTTCTCACGACGCCCATCGCCCTAAAGCACGGCAAGCTTCAGTTGCCGCGCGGTCCAGGCCTCGGGATCGACATCGACCGGGCCGCCCTCGACAGGTTCGCGACATGACCGATCACGGCGCTCAGGCTCAGGCACTTTTGCGTGCAACGGGTTCCGACGCAGATCGGGGCGAGCGCATCCTCAAGATAAGCGATCTGAAGGTTCATTTCGACCTTCCCGACGATCAGGTCGCAAAGGCGGTCAATGGTGTGAGTCTTGGTGTCGCCGCTGGTGAAACGCTGGCAGTCGTGGGGGAGTCAGGGTCGGGAAAGTCGGTCACCGGACTGACCGTCTTGCGGATCCTGATGCGGGCGCCGGCACGCATCGCGGGTGGCGAGGTTCGCTACCGCACGAAGGACGGGAAGCTCGTCGATCTCCTCGGACTTCCGGAATCCGAAATGAGCGCTCTGCGCGGCAGCGAGATATCGATGATCTTTCAGGATCCGATGTCGTCGCTGAACCCGGTCTTCCCGGTGGGCGAGCAGATTGCGGAGGGCTTGCGGCTGCACCAGGGGCTCAGCCGGCGGGAGGCGCGGGCCCGGTCGGTCGAGCTTCTGACCATGGTGGGAATCGCAGAGCCGGAGGCGCGCGTCGACGAGTTTCCACACCAGCTGTCTGGCGGCATGCGGCAAAGGGTAATGATCGCCATGGCGCTGGCCTGTGCGCCGCGCCTTCTGATTGCCGACGAGCCGACCACAGCGCTCGACGTCACGATCCAGGCCCAGATCATGGAACTGTTGAAGGACCTGAAAGAACGGACGGGCATGGCGATGATCTTCGTCACGCACGACCTGAACCTCGTCGCCGAGATCGCGGACCGCGTGGCGGTCATGTATTGCGGGCAGGTCGTCGAGGAGGGGTCGGTCGCCGAGGTGCTGGAGCGTCCGAGGCATCCTTACACGCGCGCGCTTATGGACTGCATCCCCGAGATCGATGCCGATACCCGCAACGCGCGGGTGCGTCCGATCCCGGGTCGGATCGCCAACCCGCTTTCGCCGCCGCCCGGCTGCAAGTTCAACCCCAGATGTCGCTACGCCACGGACCTTTGTCGGACGACCGAGGTCGAGCTGCAGGATACCGGGGACGGACACACGAGCCGCTGTCTGCACTGGAGCGAACTGGAATGAATGCGCATTCGCCAGGCACGCAAGCCGCGGCCCCGCTTCTGTCGGCACGCGGTCTCGTCAAGCACTTTCCGATCCGCAAGGGGCTGATGGGCCGGACCGTGGGCCATGTCCGCGCCGTCGACGGGATCGATCTGCAGATCGGTGTCGGTGAGTGCCTCGGCGTCGTCGGCGAGTCGGGTTCGGGGAAGTCCACGCTCGGGCGCATCCTGCTGCGTCTGATCGAACCGACCTTGGGGGATGTCGACTTCGACGGAACATCCGTGACATCGCTCTCGGCCGCGGAACTGCAGGCATTCCGCGCGCGGATGCAGATGATCTTCCAGGATCCCTATGCCAGCCTCAACCCTCGCATGAAGATCGGCGCCGCGCTGCGCGAGGTGATCCAGCTGCACAAGGTCTGCCCCGAGGGCGAGATCGATGACCGCATCGCGGAGCTTCTGTCCCGCGTCGGCATGAGCCCCGACCACGCCGACAGGTATCCCTCCACATTCTCCGGCGGTCAGCGGCAGCGGATCGCGATCGCCCGGGCGCTCGCGGCGGGTCCGCGGTTCATTGTGGCCGACGAGCCTGTCTCCGCGCTGGATGTCTCGATCCAGGCCGAAGTCATCCAGCTGCTGCAGGAGTTGCGGCGCGACCTGTCCCTGACCACGATGTTCATCAGCCACGACCTGTCCGTCGTGGAAGTTGTCGCGGACCGCGTGCTTGTGATGTATCTCGGCCGCGTGATGGAAATGGCGCCCGCCGACGCGCTGTTCGCGCGACCTAGCCATCCCTATACGCGCGCACTTCTCTCGGCGGTGCCCAGTCGACGGGAAAAACCGGCGCGCATCGTCCTTCAGGGGGAGATCCCCAGCCCCTCGCGTCCGCCGTCCGGCTGCGTCTTTCGCACGCGCTGCCCGCATGCCTTGCCGGAATGCGCGAAGGCCACGCCCGAAGCGCGGAAGATCGGGCCCGACCACTTTAGTTCCTGCATTCGCGATGATCTCGACAACGGGGCAGCACCATGAGCAAGGGAACGGCCTTCGTCATTGGTGCGCGGGGCTTCGTCGGCTCGACCACGGTGCGCGCACTCCTCGCGCGGGGATGGGCGGTGCATTGCTTCGGCCTGCCGATGGAACCGGACATGCTCGCCGACCTGCGTGACCAGATCGGGGAAACGGAAGGTTCGGTCGAGAACACAGGGGCCATGGCCAGGGCCATGACGGCCGCCGGCGCTACCGCCGTTTTCAACTTCGCGGCCTTCTCGTCCGGGGACGGAGGGCTGGCGAAGTCGGGGGAGGCGGATGCCGATCGCGCCTTCGAGATCAACGTGGTCGGGCTGCGGCGGAGCTTTGATGCCGCGTTGGAGGCGGGCGTCGAGCGTGTGATCTGGTCCTCCTCGACGACGCTTTACGGGCCCGCCACGACCTATGCCGAGGACCGCATCGCCGAGGACGCGCCGCCGCGGCCGCAGGGCGTCTACGGTTTGACGAAGGCCATGGGGGAACAGCTGTCGCTGTTTTACAGGGATCGTCACGGGTTGGAGACCTCGGCCGTCCGCCTTCCCCTGGTTGTCGGCCCCGGACTTTGGTATCGCGGCGCCGCGTCGGCAATGGTGGGGCTTGTGCAGGCCGCCCGCCCCGGGGGGCGATACGTGCTGCGCGGCCCCGAGGATCCGATCGATCTGATGTATTCGGTCGATTGCGGCGAGGCGCTTGTCGCCATCGCCGAACATGCGGGTCGTCTTCCCGAACGCATCAACATCAACGGGTTCACGACGAACTATCCCGAGATCGGCCGCGCAGCGGAGGCGGCCGTGCCGGGTTTCGACGTGACATTCGAAGCGCAGGCGATGCCTGTGGTCTACCCGCTGATCCGCACGGAACTGCTGCAATCGACCGTCGGGTTCCGCCCGCGTTTCGGGCTGGCCGAGGCAATGCGGGATTTCATCAGCATCGAGGGGGAGTTGCCTTGCTAGAAGACCGGTTGAAGGAGATGGGCTATGAGCTGCCGGAGGCGGCTACGCCGTCCTTCCAGTATGTGCCCGTCACCGTGCATAACGGCGTCGCCTATGTCAGCGGACAGATGCCCAAGGTCGACGGCGAGGTTAGAACCTTCGGCAAGGTCGGGGCGGAGGTTTCCTTTGAGGACGCGCAGGACGCCGCACGGATCTGCATCCTTCAGGGCCTTGCCTGCCTGGTGGACGCTATAGGCGGCTCGCAAAACATCGAAAAGGTGCTGAAGGTCAATGGCTACGTGGCCTCGGCCCCCGGATTCAACGCACAACCCAAGGTGCTGGACGCCGCGTCTTACCTGTTGGTGGAGGCGTTGGGGGATGCCGGGCGGCACGCGCGTGCGGCGGTCGGCGTAGCCGAACTGCCCCGAAACGCACCCGTCGAAATCGAAATGACCGTCGCCGTCCGCAGCTAGGCACCGGCGCCCGGAGGGAGAAAACGCATGAGCGATTGGTTCGAATTGTCCGAGATGACATCCGTTGAATTCGCCGAGGCCCGAGAGACCATCAGGATTGCGCTTGTGCCGGTCGGCGCCACCGAACAGCACGGGCCGAATCTGGCCATGGGCACCGATTACGTCATCGCGCATCGGTTCTGCCAGCGCATCGCCGCCGCCATCCATCCGCGGGGCGTGGTGGTCCCGCCCGTGCCGGTGGGGCTGTCGTATCACCATATGGGGTTTCCGGGCACCCTGACCTTTTCCCCCGAGACATTCACGTCCGTTTGCTTAGACATCGCGCAATCGCTGAAGGTGCAGGGCATGAACCACATCCTTTTCGTCAATGGACACAATGGCAACTCGGCGGTGCTAAACGTGGCCGTCACGAAGATCCGCTACGATCTAGACGTGAACGCCGCCGTTGCCTTCTGGTTCCAGCAGGCGGTGGATGTCGTGCGGGAGGCGGGCAAGACCGAACGCTTCGGCCATGCCTGCGAGGTCGAGACCTCCGTTCTCATGGCGCTGCAGGGCGACATGGTGCGTGAGGACAAGCTGGAGGCCGGGGATATGCTGCCGGTCACGCTGGAGTACGCATTCAACAACCAGCCCTTCTTTCACACCGTGCCAGTGCCGTTTCACGAACAGACGCGCAACGGCGTCTTCGGCGATGCGCGTCTGGCAAGCCGCGAGACCGGCGAACAAATCGTCGAAGCGGCCGTCGCGCGAACCACGGCCTTCATCGAGACCTTCCTGAAAAAATGAGGAAAAACAAAAGACTTATTGAATAAATTGCGTTGTATTGAAAGGGCGTAAGACTTGCGGCCCCGACCGAAATCAACCCGAACCTTCGGCAGGGCGACAACGCGAACAGAACCGGTTCGGGAAGCATAGGGAGACCCACATGCGATACGGAAGCGTTCTTTCGAACTTGCGCTCGTTCGGGGCGGCGATAGCCGTCTCCGCGAGCGCCCTCGGCGTTGCGTCCTCGGCGCTCGCCCAGGAGGAGCCGATCTACGGGCCCGACCCGGCGGAGATGATTTCGGGCGGTGTGCTGACCGTCGGATCGCTCGTCGAGCCGCCTGCACTCGATCCGTTCCACCAAGGGGCCGATGCCCGAATCCAGGTGACGACGCTGATCTACCAGGGCCTTTTCTACGAAGGCGAAAGCGGGGCGATCCCGTTGCTGGCCACGGGCTATTCGGTGTCGGACGATGGGATGAGCTACACCTTCACGCTCCGCGAGGGGGTGACGTTTCACACCGGTCAGGACATGACCGCGGCCGATGTGAAGTATTCCTATGACTACATCCGCGACCCGGACAACGGCTCGCCGGGCGCCGGAGACTTCTCAACCGTCGAAAGCATCGACGTGATCGACGACTACACGGTCGTCTTCAACCTCAACGCGCCCAATGCGTCGCTGCCGATGACGCTTGGCAACAAATACGGCGCCGTCGTGCCCACGGGGACGTTCGACGACGAAAACGCGCGTTCCGCGTTGAACCAGCAAAGCGTCGGCACCGGCCCGTTCCAGATCGCCACCTACGAGCCGAACAGCTTCCTTGAGCTGACGGCATTCGACAGCTACTGGCAGGAGGGGTTGCCGTATCTCGACGGTATCACGTTCCTTTTCCTGCCAAACAATGCCGCGCTCCTGGTCGCGCTGCGCAATGAGCGCATCGACATGGCCAAGCTCGGCCGGCCGCAGGATGCCGAACAGCTCGAAGGCGCGGACAATCTCGTGATCGAACGCTGGCCATCGCTTGGGCAGATGCCCCTCGATCTCGATTCCAACTACGGACCGCTGCAGGACGTCCGCGTGCGTCAAGCCATCGCGCTGGCGATCGACAAGGAGGAAATCCTCCAGGCCTCGCTGGGCGGATACGGGACCGTAATCCACACCATCGTCGCCGGCATGCAGGACACATGGGGTGTTCCCGTCGAAGAGCTGGAGTTCCAAACCCAGGACCTTGAGCGCGCCCGCGCGCTGATGGCCGAGGCCGGGCTGGCGGACGGCGTCGAGATGGATCTGACGACCATTGCCGGCTTCGACTGGATGGACCCGGCCGCGGTGACCCTGCGCGAGCAGCTCTCGGAGATCGGTATCACGCTGAACATCCAGCGCGTCGATTTGGGCGTGTGGATCGACAATTTCCGCAGCCGCAACATGGGCCTCACCTTCAACGAATGGGCGACGCAGCCCGATCCCAACATGCTGTTCTTCCGCCACTTCCACATGGCTCCGGAAGGAGCCGATTTCCGCAACTGGAACAATGAGGAAGCCTCGGCACTTCTCCGGCAGGGCCGCAGCACCAGCGACTTCGAGGAACGGCGGGCGATCTATGCCGAGTTCCAGCGGGAGCTGGATCGGACGGTGCCCACGATCATGCTCTTCAGCGCCGATATCGTGACCGTCGCGAACGAGCGGGTCCAGAACCTCTACCAGCATCCCACGGGCTGGTATTTCGGGCTCGCGAAGACGCAGCTGGCCGAATGAGGCGCGCGTCCGGGCCGCCCGGCGCGGCCCGGACACCACCGCAGCTGCCGGCGCTGCCGGCCTGCAAGGCCCAAATCGGGGCGCGATACGACGGCCCCTTCTCGTCGAGGCAATAGAACATGGGATCGTATTTGGCCAAGCGTCTGGTCGCGTCCATCGTCACGGCCATCCTGTCGAGTATCGCGGTGTTCCTGATCGTCCGCGCCGTGCCGGGCGACGTTGTCGCCCAGATGCTTGGCCAGTCCGGCGGCGCGGGTTCGCAGGCCGAGGACGCGCTGCGCAGTTTCTTCGGGCTCGATCAGCCGCTTTACGCGCAATACCTCAGCTGGCTGGGCGGCGTTCTGCAGGGGGATCTCGGTCAAAGCTGGGTGCGCGGTCAACCCGTGACCGAAATCGTTCTGCGGGCCTTCACAGTGACTCTGCAGCTGGGCCTCATGACGCTGGCCTTCGCGACCATCATCGGCGTGCCCCTTGGCCTGATCGCAGGCATCTACGAAGGTCGCCGGATCGATACGGCCATCCAGGCCTTCAACATCCTCGGCCTCTCGGCACCGGTGTTCTGGCTGGGTCTGATCCTGCTGATCGCCGTCTCAACGCTGTTTTCATGGTCGCCGCCGTTGATCTACCGGGGGCCCTTCGTGGATCTCGGGGACAACCTCGCGGTGCTCCTGCTGCCGATCCTGTCGCTTGGCATACTGCAAGCTGCCGCCTACAGCCAGTTCACCCGTCAATGCGTAGTCGGCGCGTTCTCGGAGGATTATGTCCGGACCGCCCTCGCGAAAGGGCTTCCGATGCGGACGGTCTTCGCCAAGCACATCTTGCGAAACATCCTGATCTCGCTCGTGACCTTCATGGGGTTGATCCTCATCCAGATCCTCGGCGGCGTCGTCGTGATCGAGTCGCTTTTCGCCCTGCCCGGTCTTGGCCGTCTTCTGCTTACCGCGATCGAGACGCGGGACTACCCCGTCGTGCAGGGCGCGCTACTGATGGTGGTGTTCAGCGCGCTTGTCGTGAACCTTGTCATCGACATGCTATATCACATCATCGACCCGCGCGTGAGGGTGGACAAATGACCGAACAAGCAAGCACGTCCGCCCGGTCGGCCCGCCCCACTCAGTCGCCATTGCGACGCATCTTGCGGTTCGCCCGGAAGGAGCCGTCCTTCGCGCTCGGTCTTGCGCTGACGGCGATTATCCTGCTGATCGCTCTGTTCCCGTCGTTGTTCGCGCGCCAATCGCCCACCGACATCGACACGACCGCCTCGCTTCTCGCACCCAGCGCTGAGCATTGGTTCGGCACCGACGAACTCGGCCGGGATGTCTATTCACGCGTGATCCATGGCACGCGCGTGACCCTTTCCATAGTAGCGGGCTCCATGGTGATCGCCGCCTTTCTGGGAGGGATCTTCGGCATCATCGCCGGCTATGTCGGCCGGCTGACCGACATGGCCTTCGGGCGCCTGATCGACGTGGTGCTGTCGTTTCCGCCGATCATCCTCGGCGTCGTCATCAGCGGCGTTCTGGGGCCGAGCATCCAGAACCTCGTGCTTGCGCTGTCCATCGTCTATATCCCGGTGTTCTTCCGCATCGCCCGCGCCGGCGCCATCAGCGAAGCCGCGCGCACATATGTGGAGGCCGCGCGGTCCGTCGGTCTGACGGGGCCGGCGATCCTGTTCCGACACATCCTGCGCAACGTGATGCCGCTCATCATGCTGCAATACATGATCCTCTTTCCGCTCGTGCTTCAGATCCAGGCGGCCTTGGGCTTCCTCGGTCTCGGGGTGCAGCCGCCCACACCGGATTGGGGCGCGATCCTCGAAGAGGGAAAGGATTACATCCTCTTCGCACCGTGGCTGTCGCTATTTCCAGGCCTGTTCATCATGGTCTCGGCGCTGGCGGTGACCCTGCTCGGGCGAGGCATTCAGAAACGGATGAACGGATGATGCGCCGTGCGAGCGAACAGGTCGGGGCCGGTTCAGACCCCGTGGAACGAGGCAAGGATCTCGTTGAGGTATCGGCGGATCGCCTCGGAGGCGACATCAACATCGCCTGCGCGCAACGCCTCGACGATCTTCCGGTTGGCCTTGATCGTATCGGCACGCGCATCGTCCGGGATCGGGCTGGTGTCGCCCGAACGGCCCCACTGTTCCTGCCGGCGAGCCTGTATGATCGTCTCGAAGATCTGGACGAGAAGCCGGTTGCGCGTCGCCCGCATGATGTTGAGGTGGAGTTCGTATTTCCACTCCTTGTATTCGGTCCAGTCCCGGGCAGTACGGATGCCCTCAAGACACCGTTCCATGGCCGCGAAATCCTGCTCGCTGCCACGGTTCACGACAAGACGCGGGATCTGCGGCTCAATGAGAAGCCGAACTTCAAGGATCTCCTCAAGCGACACGGTGACGCCAAGCGCCGCCGCGGGGCCATGTGTTACGAAGGTGCCGCGACCGACCTCGCGCGACACCACGCCTTCGCGCTCCAGCGCATCGAGAGCCTGCCGAACCGCGTTCCGCGCCGCTCCGAACGTGTCGCAAAGCTCTCGTTCCGTGGGAAGCTTGCTGCCCACGGCGAAATACCCGCTTCGGATCCGCGTCATGATCGAGCCGTAGATGGCGTCGCGGTCGGCCGCCGCCTTTTGCCGGATATTGGTGTGACCTGATGCTGTTGAACTCTCGAGAAGCATGGCGCGTGTCTGGAACCCTTGGTGGACCAAATAAGTCGAACGTCAGCAGCGAAATGATAGTGGAATTGCCCAAGGGTGCAACCATACCTGAGCGAATTCCGGCATACCCTTGGGCGCGGGCAGCGCGCTTTCATTGCAAAATGCCGCACAAATACCACTCCAATGTTGCGTTGCAGCAGGCGGATTGGCGTTCGCGTTCCGCGGCGGCCCGCCGGGACGGGGAGTAGGTGATGCCGGTCGGTCATGCACGTCTACTGAAAACGACCGCGCCGGGCTGCACTCTGACAGCTGGGCCGTGGCGCGCGCTTTACGTTTGGAAAGGGGGCTACAGCCTCGACGGTCCATCCGCATCGCCGGAAAAGGTTTCGGACGGCACGGGCAAGGCATTGGGGCGCATCAGCGCGGATCTTCAGGAGCTGCAGGCAGGCAGCGCCGCGTTCATCTGGGAGATCACGGGCGACGGGGTGGATCCGCCCGACGTGCCGCGGGGCACGGAAATGCTCGCGCACTACGACATGCCGCTCCTGTCCGAGGACGAGACGGCCGGAGAAGCCACGCTTCGCTTCGAACGAGTGGACCTCTTCCCGGCGGTTGTCACGCCGCGCCACACCCATCGCGGAAGCGGCCTGCGCGTCCTTATCTCGGGGGACCTCGTGGCGGAACTCGACGAGCGCATATTTCGGCTAAGGCCCGGCGATGCCTGGCTGGAAAAAGGCCCGGGCGAGGCCGTCGTCGGTCGCGCCTCGGCCACGGACCCAACGGCGTTCGTTCGGCTTCTCGTGTTGCCGGCGACCTGCTTCGAACAGGATTCATTCGTCTTCCTCGACAAGGGTCAGCCCGACCGTCCGAAACCCGCCGCCTACCGTCGTTTCCATGAAGAGAGGCTCGTTCTATGACTCACTCCTCCGAAACCCATTCGTTGCCGTCGCGGACGGGAGGCGAGTTGATCGCCGATGCGCTGATCGCCAATGGCGCAACGACGCTCTTCGGTGTCCCTGGCGAAAGCTTCCTCGCCTTGCTGGATGCGATCCACAACCGCGCTGATCAGCTGCGCTTCATCAGTTGCCGCCAAGAAGGGGGTGCGGCCTTCGCCGCGGACGCATATGCCAAGCTGACCGGAATGCCCGGCGTCTGCGTGGTGACGCGAGGGCCGGGCGCGTGCAACGCGAGCATTGGGGTTCACACGGCGTTCCAGGATTCCACACCGATGGTGGTCCTGATCGGACAGGTCGCCCGCAACCACCGCGAGCGCGAGGCATTCCAGGAGGTCGAGTTCCGGCAGATGTTCGCTCCGCTCGCGAAATGGGTCACCGAGGTCGAAAGTGCAGAACGCCTCCCGGAGCACCTGAGCCACGCGTTTCACCTCGCGCAGTCGGGGCGTCCGGGGCCTGTCGTGCTCGCCCTTCCCGAGGACGTGTTGGTCGAAACGGCGCAGGTCGACGATCTTCACGCGGCGCACCGGGCCGTGGCGTCCGCAGCCGAAGCCGACGTCGAAGCCGTCCGCGCCGCACTTGACGGGGCAAGACGTCCCCTTTGCATCCTCGGCGGTCCGGGCTGGAACGCGGCCGCGAAATCTGCATTCGAGGATTTTGCCCGGCGCAACGCATTGCCGGTCGTCACTTCGCTCAGGTGTCAGGACTACTTCGACAACCATAACAGTGCCTATGCAGGCGATCTGGGGATCGCGGCCCACCCGGAGATCGTGGCACGCGTGCACGCGGCGGATGTGCTCATGGTGCTGGGCGCACGCCTGGGGGACATGACCACCCAGGGTTACACCGCCCCCGTTCCACCCCGTTCGGAACAGAAACTCCTGCACATCTACCCCGACGGCGTGGAACTGGGCCGGGTTTACTACCCCGACCTGCCTGTCGTGTCCGACATCGCCACCTTCGCGCTCGCCCTGTCGAGGCAGGACCTCGCAGGATCGGCGGAACGCGCCAGCTGGATGGCAGAGGCACGGGCACAATACGAGGCTCTCCTCGTGGCCAAACCCCAGCCCGGGGCGCTCAACATGGGCGTTGTGATGTCGGAGCTTTCCGCTCGCTTGGACGGGACGGCGATCGTGACCAACGGGGCGGGCAATTACTCCGCATGGGTTCACAAGTATTTCCAGTTCCGCGAATACCGAACGCAGCTTGCCCCAACCAGCGGGGCAATGGGCTACGGCGTGCCCGCCGCCCTGGCCGCAAAGATCGCAGCGCCCCACCGGACGGTCGTCTGTTTCGCGGGCGACGGCTGTTTCCAGATGAACGGGCAGGAACTGGCGACGATCGCCCAACACGGCCTCGACCCACTCATCCTCGTGATCAACAACGGCACATACGGCACCATCCGCATGCATCAGGAACGGGAATATCCCGGCCATGTCTATGCAACGGACCTCCACAATCCCGATTTTGCCGCCCTTGCCCGATCCTATGGACTGCATGGCGAAACGATCGACCGGACGGAAGACGTCGCGGAGGCGCTCGACCGTGCGCTGAACGCGGGTCGGGGCGCGCTTGTCGAATGCCGGGTCGACCCGGAGGGTATCTCGCCACGCGCAACGCTGCGCGGCATCCGGGACAAGGCGCTGGAGCGCATGCGCGCCCCGCAGGAGAACGCTTGAGGGCTGCGATGACGTCCGATGCCAATCCGATAGATGCCGGCATCGCGGCGCGCATCCCGCGTCGAACACCGTGTCCGCCGACGGGTCGGCGGGAGCGCGGCGTCGCCGTCCCGCTCCGGCCATTGCCGCACCCGACGCCGGGGGCCCGCGAACCCCAAATCACACGGCCCGACTGCAATCCCGACCGAAAGGGAGGTTTCAATGACCATCGGACAACACCTGATCGCCGGAACCTGGACTGGCGCGGACGACACGTTCACGAACGCGCCCATATCCGGCCCGCCGGATGCCTTTGCAAAAGGCTCGCCGGCCCTCGTGGACGCGGCAGCAACCGCGGCCGAGGCGGCATTTTCTGCTTTCGCAGAAACCACGCGGGGCGAACGGGCCGAACTGCTGCGCGATATCGCAAGCCGCATCGACGCGCGCGGCGAGGCGATCACGGCGATCGGCACCCGTGAAACCGGCCTTCCCGCTGCACGGCTCGACGGGGAACGCGGAAGGACGGTCGGCCAGCTCAGGCTGTTTGCGGACCACATCGAGGCCGGCGGATACCTCGACCGCCGCCACGATCCGGCGCTGCCGGATCGCGCGCCCCTGCCGCGCCCTTCGCTGCACATGATGCAACGTCCGGTGGGTCCCGTGGCGGTCTTTGGCGCATCGAACTTCCCGCTTGCCTTCTCCGTCGCGGGCGGCGACACCGCGTCGGCCCTGGCAGCCGGATGCCCGGTGGTCGTGAAGGGGCACGAAGCGCACCCCGGAACCTCCGCAATCGTGGCCGAGGCGATCGCCGAAGCGGTGGCGGCGGCAGGACTGCCGGGCGGAGTGTTTTCATTGGTTCACGGCGGCGACCATGCCGTCGGTTCAAGCCTGGTCTCACATCCGCTCATCCGGGCCGTCGGGTTCACGGGCTCGCTCGGCGCCGGGCGGGCGCTGTTCGACATCTGCGCCGCACGCCCCGAGCCGATCCCGTTCTTCGGCGAATTGGGGAGCGTGAACCCCGTGTTCCTTATGTCGTCGGCGCTTGCCGCGCGGGCTCAGGAGATCGGTCAGGCCTGGGCCGCGTCGCTCACGATGGGCGCAGGTCAATTCTGCACGAATCCAGGCATTGCGGTCGCCCTCAGGGGATCCGATGCCGACACATTCGCCGCTGCCGCCGGGGCGGCGCTTGCTGAAGCCCCGGTCCAATCAATGCTCACCGAAGGCATTGCCTCATCCTATCAGGCCGGTCGGGACAGCCTGGCGGCTACCGGCGGCGTCGAAACGCTGCTTGCATCCCAGAACGCGGCACGCGCGGCGGCACCCGACTTGTTTCGCGTGGCGGCCCGGGACTGGCTGTCCAGAGCGGAACTGTCTCACGAGGTCTTCGGCCCATCCGGTCTGCTGGTCATCGCCGAGGATTTCGAAGAGATGCGCGATGTCGCCGGGACGCTTCCGGGGCAATTGACCGCGACGATCCAGATGGATGAGGCCGATACCGACGCGGCCCGTGCGCTCGTGCCCGTGCTGGAACGGAAGGCCGGCCGACTTCTCGTGAACGGGTTCCCTACCGGGGTGGAAGTCGCCGATGCGATGGTCCATGGCGGACCGTATCCCGCGTCCACGAATTTCGGACATACGTCTGTCGGGACCCTGGCCATCCGGCGCTGGCTTCGGCCAGTCTGCTACCAGAACATGCCGGACGCGCTTTTACCGGTCGATCTTCGATAGACAAAAAACGCCGACCAGAGAGCGAACTCCTTCACCTTGTCGCGACAAGCCGCTTCGCTTCGAGCCGCAGTCGCAATATCGCGCGGCAGGTCGGAACCGTCAGAACATTGGCCATTTCGGGTTGGCATGGCAGGGAAAAGTCCACTTCGGGCTCG
>CAYTXS010000031.1:0-16483 GCA_964441585.1 uncultured Thioalkalivibrio sp. | reverse complement strand
CGTGGGTCACGCAGGCCCGGTGTAGCTTGGCCTTGAGCAAAGTCAGCTGCATCGGTTCCTCCTTCATCACGCCTATGATCGCGCGTATCCTATTTCGCTTCCCAAGGTTCGACCGGGGGAAGCTCATCCAGTTCAACCCTGACGTTGTCGATCAATCGGGCGCGGCCCAGGCGGGCCGCCGCCAGGATCACGAACCGGCGATCGGCCGCCAGCGACTGCTCCAGTCCGTCAGGCCGGCGGACCTCGAAATACTCGGGCTCCATGCCTGCCGACCGGATATTGTCCATGCCTGCGTGTTGTATTGCAACAAGATCCTCCTCGCCCGCGACCAGCGCGGCGCGCGCAGCCTGCAGTGCCGCGTACAAGCCGGCGGCCCGCGATCGTTCCTCAGGCGCCAGGTAGCGGTTGCGGGAACTCATTGCCAGTCCGTCTGCCTCGCGCCGCGTAGGCACGCCCGCCACCTCGACGCCAAAGCCCAGATCCACCGCCATCCGCCGGATCACGGTCAGTTGCTGGAAATCCTTCTCGCCGAACATCGCCACATCCGGTGCGACGAGGTTGAACAGCCGGGCGACGACCGTCGCCACCCCGGCGAAATGACCCGGCCGCGCAGCACCGCAGAGGATGCTCGCCAGTCCCGGCGGGGGTTCCACGCGGGTTGTGTCCGTCCGGCCGCGCGGATACATCACGTGTTCGTCCGGCGTGAACACCAGGTCGCACGCCTCGCCGGCGAGGCGCTCGAGATCGCTGTCGAGGTCGCGAGGATAAGTCGCAAAGTCCTCGGTCGGACCAAATTGCAGCGGGTTCACGAAAATGCTGACGACCACGCGATCGACACGCCGCGCGGCGGCTCGCACGAGGTCGAGATGCCCCTCGTGCAGCCCGCCCATGGTCGGCGCGAATCCGACCCGCAGGCCATCACGCCGCCACGCGTCGATCTGCTCCTGAAGTGCCGCCACGGTGGCGGCCACCCGCGGACGACTCACGAGAACTCGTGCTCCGCAGCCGGGTAACTGCCGTCGCGAACCGCCGCGACGTAGCGCGCCAGGGCGTCACCGATTCCCGCCGCGCCGGCGAGGAAATCGCGCGCGAAGCGTGGTTTGCGTCCGGTGGTCACGGCGAGGATGTCGTACAGGACCAGGATCTGCCCGTCGACGTCCGGGCCCGCGCCTATGCCGATGACCGGCACCGAAAGCGCTGCCGTAATCGCTTTGCCCAGTGCGGAAGGCACGCACTCGAGCAGCACGATGTCCGCTCCGGCCTCCTGCAGCGCATGCGCATCCTCGAGCATCTGGGTCGCCGCGGCCTGCTCGCGGCCCTGCACCTTGAAGCCGCCCAGCTTGTGCACGGATTGCGGCGTCAGGCCGATGTGGGCGCACACGGGAATATCGCGCGATGCGAGGAATTCGACGGTGCGCACCTGCAGCGCCCCGCCTTCCAGCTTGACCATGGCGGCCCCGCCCTCCTGCATCAGGCGCACCGCGTTGGCGAAGGCCGGCTCGGGCAATGCGTAGCTGCCGAAAGGCATGTCCGCGACGAGGAAAGCGCGGGACACGCCGCGGCGCACGCAACGGGTGTGATAGACCATGTCGGCCATGGTCACGGGCACCGTCGTGTCGAAGCCCTGCACGACCATGCCCAGCGAGTCGCCGACCAGCACGAGGTCCGTGCCGGCCTCGTCCACGGCTGCGGCAAAGCTCGCGTCGTACGCCGTCAGGCAGGCGATGTTCACGCCGTCGGCCTTCATCTTGCGGAGACTGTCGAGGGTGACGGGCGGCTCGGCGCGTGTGCGCTCCTGGAGATGGCTGTACATCGTCATGTTGCAAATCCCCGCTGCGCCACGCGGCTCAGCATGTACAAGTGACCGGCAAACATCAATCCGTCGCCGTAAAAGGGATCGGATTGTAATACTGGCGCCCGCCTTCCATGCGGCGGATGCGTTGCAAAAGATCGAGATAGTCCTCATCCCGGTTCACCGGATCGATGCCCGCGGCGTTGACGATCAACAGCGGCCCCGCGTCGTAACGATGAAAGTAATCGAGGTAGGCCTCGGACAGTCGCCGCAGGTAGTCGGGACGCACCACCTGCTCATAGGCGATGCCGCGTCGCCTGACACGATCCATCAGCGCCTCCACGGGCGCCTGGAGGTAGATGACCAGGTCAGGGGTCGGCGCGTCGAGCGCCAGGCCCTGGTAGACCTGCTCGTAGAGGCGATATTCCTCGTCCGGCAAGGTGAGGCGGGCGAAAATCCGGTCCTTGTCCAGCAGGAAATCAGCCACGCGCCCGCCCTCGAAGAGATCCGCCTGGCGCATCTCCTGCGCCTGGCGGGCGCGCTGGAAAAGAAAATGCAGCTGGGTCGGCAGCGCATTGGCCGCCGGGTCGCGATAAAAACGCTCGAGGAAAGGATTTTCCTCGGCGCGTTCCAGCACGAGTTCGAACTGCAGGGTTTCGGCCAGACGACGGGCCAGAGACGTCTTGCCCACACCAATGGGGCCCTCGACGGCGATATAACGCAGTTCACGCGGCATCAGTCGTCCAGTCTCCGAAGATCGGCATTCCCCATCGCGGCAGCAAGGCTCGCTACCCGTGCGCCAAGCGGCAAGCGCAAGTCCGGCGCGACCTGGGCAAGCGGCCACAGCACGAAAGCCCGTTCGCTGAGGCCGGGATGCGGCAAGGTCAGCGTCCCGGTCTGCAGCCGGCGATCGCCGTACAACAGCAGGTCGAGGTCCAGCACACGCGGTCCCCAGCGAGATCCGTCGCGACGCCGGCCGTGCCGATCCTCGATGGCCTGCAGCGCGGCAAGCAAAACATCAGGCGCCAGGGCGGTCAGCAGCCCGGCGACCGCATTGACGAAATCGGGCTGTCCTGCGGGACCCATGGGGGGATTCTGATAGAGAGCGGACCTTGCGACCAGCCGGGTCTGCGGCAGCGCCCCGAGGGCATCGAAGGCGCGGCGCAACTGCATCGCCGGATCGTCCAGGTTGCTGCCAAGCCCGACGTAGGCGGGCACCAGGACGCCGTCGCTCATGCTCAGCTGGCGCCGGAGCCGCCAGGCTTGCGCCTTCTCGGCCTGCGGCGGCGGCGCTTGCCCGGGGCGCGTTCCCCTTCCACCGCGCCCGATGCTTCTGCCAGTTCGGCCTTGTCCGCATCGCGCGCGGCGGCACGTCGGCCGCCCGCTTCTACCGCGGTTGCCCGCTCGGCCTCGTCCATGGTTTGCAGCCGCGTCCAGAACTCCGCGAGCGCCGGATCTGCATCGCCCACGCGGGCCCGCAGGCAGAGGAGATCGTAGGCGGCCCTGAAGCGCGGGCGCCCCAGCATCCCGAGCACGCGACGCCCACGTGTCTTCTGCAGGCGCAGTTGCATGACCATCATCTCTTTCATCGGCGTGGTGATCCGCCGCGGCACCGCGACGTGCCGCTGCTGACGATCCCCCACCTCGTCGGCCGCCAGCAACAGTGCCTGGATAGGCGACTCACCCTTCGCTTCCAGCTGGCGGGCACGGTGCTGCACCGGGCCCCAGAGCAACGCGCAGAACAGGAACACCGGCGTGACCGGTTCGTCTTCCGCCACGCGCTGGTCGGTGTTCTCGAGAGTCTCGAGCAGCAGGGCCCGGTACGGCTCAGCGCCCTCGCTATCCAGCAGCGCGTCCACGGCAGGAAACAACTGGGCGAAATGGCCGTAGCGTCGCAGCAGTTCGTAGGAAGGCACGGCATGCCCGCCGAGGAACAGCTTCAACACTTCGTCGAACAATCGCGCGGGGGGGACCGATTCCAGCAGCGGCGCCAGGGGACGCAGGGGCGCCTCGCTCGCCGCCTCGACGCGGAAACCGAGCTTGGCGGCGAAGCGCACGGCGCGAAGCAGGCGCACCGGGTCTTCACGGTAGCGGGCTTCGGGATCGCCGATGAGACGCAGCAGGCCGGCGCGGATGTCGTCCACCCCGCCGGCGTAATCCCAGATCGAGAAATCCGCGATGTTGTAATAGAGCGCATTGGCGGTGAAGTCGCGGCGCCAGATATCGTCCTCGATATTGCCGTAGCGATTGTCGCGCAGGATGCGGCCCTCTTCGTCCTTCAGCAGCAATGCTTCTTCGTCAGCGTCGAGATCGTCCTCCGAGGCCCTGAATGTCGCAACCTCGACGATGTCGCGGCCGAAGTAAACATGCGCCAGGCGAAAGCGCCGGCCGATGAGGCGGCAGTTGCGGAACAGGCGGCGCACGTCTTCCGGATGCGCGTCCGTCGCGATATCGAAGTCCTTCGGCTCGCGCCCTAGCATCAGGTCGCGCACACCCCCGCCGACGAGAAACGCCTGGTAACCGGCATCTCTGAGCCGGTACAGCACCTTGAGGGCATTGTTGGAAATCCGGGCGCGCGAAACATTGTGTTCCGGCCGGGGAATGATCCGTGGCTCCGTATCCGCGCCTGTTGCCGAACTGGCCAATCCGTGTCCGCCTGTGAGAGTCAAGCCCGCAAGTCTACCATGGCGCCGTTGATGCTTTTCCGCACGGCGAGCTTCGCCAAAACGCATCTGGAACCGGCCCCGGGCATTGAGTCGGGCCGCAAGGGTCAGTAGAATGCCGGGCCTCGCCGCGATTCCCGTCGCCGCAGACCCGCGCAGCTCCGTTCGTCTAGTGGTTAGGACGCTGGCCTCTCACGCCGGTAACAGGGGTTCGAATCCCCTACGGAGCGCCACCTTCATCTGCCCCTCCGCTTGCAGCGCGCGCCCGTTGCTGGGAAAGTCTCGCCTCAATCCAGCGGACATTCCGTGAAGGAGCCCCATGATCAACGAGCCGATCGCGCCGGCGAGCGCACCCCATCTGCCCGAGAAAAGTCACCCGCGCGGTCTTTACACGCTGTTCTTCATGGAGATGTGGGAGCGCTTCTCGTATTACGGGATGCGGGCCATCCTCATCCTGTTCCTTGCGGCGGCGGTCGAGCGCGGCGGACTAGGAATCGACATCCCCACCGCGGGCGCCATCTACGGCCTGTACACGGCGGCAGTTTACCTGCTGGCATTGCCCGGCGGCTGGATCGCCGATCGGCTGCTCGGCCAGCAACGCGCCGTCTGGTATGGCGGCATCACCATCGCGGCAGGCCACTTCTCCATGGCGCTGCCGAGCACGGCCACCATCTTCATCGGCCTGACGCTGATCGCCGTCGGCACGGGCCTGCTGAAACCCAACATCAGCGCTATCGTCGGCGAGTTGTACCCGAACGACATGGGTGCGCGCCGCGATGCCGGTTTCTCGATCTTTTACATGGGCATCAACATCGGCGCCTTTCTCGGTCCGCTGATCTGCGGCTGGCTGGGCGAAGGCTACAGCTGGCACTGGGGTTTCGGCGCCGCCGGGGTCGGCATGGTGTTCGGTTTGATCCAGTACCGCGCCACCCAGAACCATCTCGGCGAGGCCGGCGCGGCACCGACGCCATTCAGCGAGGACCCGGCGGTCGACGCGCAGAAGAAACGCCAGGCCGCCACCATCGCCTGGGGCGGTGCGGGGCTCATCGCGCTCGTGGTGATCACCGGACTGCTCGGCATCCTGCCGCTCAATCCCATCGCCATCGCGGCCAACGCCGGGGTGACCATCGTGGTGCTAGCGGGCGCTTACTTCGCCTGGCTCCTGCTCCGCGGCGGCCTGAGCCACCTGGAAAAACAACGCGTCGGCATGATCATCATCCTGTTCGTCGGCGCGGCGATGTTCTGGTCGGGCTTCGAGCAGGCGGGCTCGTCGCTGAACCTCTTTGCGGAGCGACACACGGATCGGACGTTCTTCGGTTGGGAAATGCCGGCCAGCTGGCTGCAGGCGGTTAACCCGCTGTTCATCATCACGCTCGCGCCATTCTTCGCCTGGTTCTGGGTGTTTCTCGCGCGCCGCAACCTCAACCCGTCGATCCCGGCCAAGTTCGCACTGGGCCTGATTCAGCTCGGCCTCGGCTTCGGCGTGATGGCCGTGGCGGCGACCTTTGCAGTGCAGGGCGAGACGGTGCTGCCCACCTGGCTGGTGCTGACCTACCTGCTGCACACCATGGGCGAACTGTGCCTGTCGCCGGTCGGCCTGTCGGCCGTCACCAAGCTCGCGCCGCGGCGCTACGTCGGCCAGATGATGGGCACCTGGTTCATCGCGGCTGCGCTCGGGAATCTCATGGCGGGCCTGATCGCGGGGCGCTTCGATCCGGAGGCGCTCGAGCAGATGCCGAGTCTGTTCACCATGGTGCTGATGAGCACGGCGGGTCTCGGCGTGGTGATGCTGCTGTTCCTGCGGCCTTTCCGCGCGCTCGTCGCGGACGGGACGCCGGACATGGTGGCCGGCGACAGGCTGTTTCGCGTCATCGGCCTCGCGGCCGTGGCGATCGTGGCGGCGGCGATCTTCCTCGTCGGCTGAGCGCCGGGGGGATGGCGGGAGGGCGCCGCATGGGCGCCCTCCCGCGCTGACATTGCCTCAGAGCTCGCCGGTGACCCAGTAGTCGATGCGGTCGCCGTTGTTTTCGATGTACTTCGTCACGGCATCCTCGTACGAGGTCTCCTGTGCGTCGTACATCGCTGCCTGCAGGTCTGCGATCGGCAGCTGCATGCGCGAGAAGAAGCCGGCCACTTCGACGTCGTCCTGGTAGAAACCCATGCGGGCTACGGCATGCACGCGCTCGAAGCTGCCGAGCACGCCCTTCGGGTCATCCAGATAGCGCAGGTCGAAAGCGCCGAACATCCAGTGGGGGCTCCAGCCGGTCACGACGATCCAGTCGTCACGACGCACGGCGCGGCTGAGGGCGGCCGTCATGCCGGCGCCCGAAGACACCTGCAGTTCGTAACCCTCGAGCCCGTAGGTCTCGATCGCTTCCCGGGACAGGCGCGTGAGACCGGCGCCCGGGTCGATACCCGTGATCGTGCCGTCCAGACGTTCGCGCACGGCAGGCTTTGTCAGGTCTTCGATGCTGGAGAGCTCGCTCTCGGGGATCGAATCAGGTACCGCCCAGCCGAGTCGGGCGTGCGTATAGAGAAGGCCGAGATTGACCGTCTTCGCGCCGACCCGTTCGATGTAATCTGCATGCGTGTCCGGTTGCCAGGACATCAGCATGATGTCGATGCTGCCGGTCGAAAGTCCCTGGTACTGGGGCGCGATATCAGTTTGCAGCAGTTCGACCTGTCGATCGAATCGCTCCTCGATGATGCGCTTCGACAGCTTGGTCACGAATTCCGCGTCGGACCAGGCGGTCCAGCCGATCTTGACCGTATCCTGCGCCACCGCGGTGGCCGAGAATCCTGTCGTCACGAGGACGACCATCAGCAGTTTGCTGAGTTTTCTTCCAATCATAGTGTTCTCCCTTCTGTTGCAAAAAAATCGTTCAGCTGGCTTTCGCCGAACCTAGTTGCTCCGCCCCCGGAGCGTGTTCCAGAGCCGCGGAATCAATGCGGCGGGGCCGGTCTTGACCGAGCGCCGACCGTCCGTGCCGACGCTCTGCGTGATGCGATCGAGGAGGATCGCCAGCAGGACCACCCCGAGCCCGCCCTCGAAACCCAGGCCGACGTCGAGTCGCTGGATCCCGGTCAGGACGGTATTGCCGAGCCCGCCGGCCCCGATCATCGAGGCGATCACCACCATGGACAGCGCCAGCATGATCGTCTGGTTGACGCCGGCCATGATGGAGGGCATCGCGAGTGGCA
Organism: uncultured Thioalkalivibrio sp.; assembly: GCA_964441585.1. Taxonomy (GTDB): domain Bacteria; phylum Pseudomonadota; class Gammaproteobacteria; order Steroidobacterales; family XN24; genus XN24. The sequence goes on along the minus strand of CAYTXS010000031.1, from coordinate 8,827 downwards.
GCTGCACCTTGAACAGCAGTTGCCGCTCGGTGCAGCCGAACGCCAGGCCGGCCTCGACGTTCTCCTCGCTCACCTGGCGGATGCCGAGATTGGTCAGGCGCACGGCCGGCGGCATGGCGAACACGAGCGTGGCGATCGCGCCGGGCACCTTGCCGAGACCAAAAAAGATGGCGGCCGGTATCAGGTAGACGAAAGGAGGCATGGTCTGCATCAGGTCGAGCACCGGCCGGACGATGGTCTCGACGGTGTTGTTGCGCGCCATCGCGATGCCCACCGGAATGCCGATCACGAGTGCCAGCAGGCTGGAGCCGATGACCAGCGCGAGCGTGGAGACAGTCTCGGTCCAGATCTGCATGCCAAACAACAGGACCATCGAGAACGCAGCGAACAGGCCGAAGCGCCAGCCCACCCGCCAGGTGGCAAACGCGACGATCAATCCCGCGAGGACGAGCGGCGGAACGGCGAGGAGCAGGTCCTCGAAACCGTCGATGACGATCGTCAGCGCTTCGGCGATGCCGTCGAGCACGCCCGTCAGGTTGTCCTGCACCCACTCGACGCCCTGCTCCACCCACTCGTCGATAGGAATATTGAAATCGTCGCGCATCGTCATGTTCTTCAACCCGTTTTGTCGAGAGTTTGCAGCAGGATCTTGTGGTCGATGATGCCGAGATAAACGCCATCGTCTCCCGTCACCGGCACGGGGTGCTCACTGCCGGACACCAGCGAAAGGACCTCTGCCAGCCCCATGTCCTGCGGCGCTGCCGCGACGCCGGGGATGAATGCGTCGTCCCACTTGGCTTCGCCCCCGCCGGACTCGGCGCGCGCGAGCGTCTTGGTGCTCACCAGGCCGCGGAACTTGTTGCCGCGCTCGAGCACCACCGCAAGACTGCGATTGTGGTCGCGCAACTGCGCCAGCGCCGCGCGGACGTTCACCCCGGGGCGCTCGAAGACCGTCAACGCTTTCTTCTCGGCGATGTCACCGGCATTGAAAACCTTGCTGACGTCCACGCCGTAGAAAAACGACCGGACGTACTCATTGGCCGGATTCGTGACGATGTCCTCGGGCGTACCGATCTGCACCACCGATCCGCCCTCCATGATGGCGATCCGGTCGCCGATCCGGATCGCCTCGTCGAGGTCGTGCGAAATGAATACGATCGTATGCGCCTCGTGCTGCTGCAAGCGCACCAGCTCGTCCTGCATCTCGGTCCGGATCAGCGGATCAAGTGCGGAGAAGGCCTCGTCCATCAAAAGAATCGGCGCGTCGGTGGCCAGCGCCCGGGCCAGGCCGACGCGTTGCTTCATGCCGCCCGACAATTCGTCGGGATAGCTGTCGGCGAACTGCGCGAGCCCCACGGTGTCGAGCGCCTTGATCGCGCTGTCGCGCTGCTCCTTGTCGGGCCGCCCCGACACGTTGAGACCGAAAGCGGCGTTCTCCGCCACGGTTTTGTGCGGCATGAGTGCGAAGGACTGGAACACCATGCTCATCTGCCTGCGACGCATCTCGATGAGCTGCTTCCTGCTCATCTGGGTTATGTCTTCCCCGTCGAGAAATATGTGTCCGCGCGTGGGCTCAATGAGCCTGTTCAGCATGCGCACCAGCGTCGACTTGCCGGATCCGGACAGGCCCATCACGACGAACACCTCGCCCTCGCGGATCGAGAAATTGGCTCCCTGCACGCCGACTGTCGCGCGAGTTTGCGCAAAAATCTCGTCCTTGCTCAGGCCCTGTTTGAGCAACTTCATGGCACCGTCCGGATCAGGTCCGAATATCTTGTACAGGTCTTTGATGACCAGCTTGTCAGGGGGGGCTTTTTCACTCATTCGGTTTCGATCACTCGGCAGGCGGACTGGCGCCGCATCGGCAGCGATGCAGCGTGGGCGCGCGTCGCGGCAGGCAACGCGCGGTGGAAACGGGTCGGTTTGGACTGCGTGCCGGGCCGCCCGGCGTGGCGGGGCAACATGGTTCCGGGAGAGCGGAACAGGGATACGCAGGCAGGCATTTTCGGCGGGGGGTAGAAGATCGTTCCGCAGCCGTGGGCAAAGAATTTAACCGAGTCAGTCTAACAGGTCCCGACCGCGAGCGTTTTTATGTTGACAGCGCGCGCACCGGGACGACACGCTCGCGGCCATGACGAACGTCTCCGTCGCCTTGCTCGCCGGTTCGACCGGCGCCGTCGGCCAGCGCCTGTTGGCGCGGCTGCTCGCGCGCGCCGACGGCACGCGAATCATCACGGTCGGCCGCCGCGCCCCGCCGTCCCATCCGCGCGTCCGGCATCTGACTGCGGAACTCGAACAGTTCGCGAGCGTCATTGCGCAGGAGCGCTGCAGCGAGGCCTTCTGCTGCCTTGGCACCACGATGAAGAGAGCTGGCAGTCGGCCTGCGTTTCGCGCCGTGGATTTCGACGGCGTCATTGACTTCGCGCGCGCGGCCCGCGGCGCCGGCGCAAGGTTTTTCGGTCTTGTCTCGGCCGCCGGCGCGGCACCCGGCGCACGGAATTTCTACCTTCGCACCAAGGGCGAAGCGGAGACGGTGGTCGAGTCGCTCGATTTCCCGGGCATCGCGATCATGCAACCGGGGCTACTGCGGGGGGATCGAGAAGAGTTCCGGCTAGGCGAACGACTCGGCCAGGGGATGGCACCGCTGCTGGACCGATTCCTGCTCGGCAACCTGGCACGCTATCGCAGCGTCGGCATCGAAGCGGTCGCGGCCGCGCTCGACATGGCTGCGCGACAGGCCGCTGCCGGCGTGCGGCGCTATGGCCCCGCAGACATCGAAAGGCTTGCACATGACTCCCGGATCGGATGAGCCTGTACCCGGGCTGGGGCGCCGACTGGCCGCCTGTCTCTACGACGGCCTCGCGCTGGTCGCCGTGTGGATGATCGCCGGTGCATTGTGGGTCGCGTTGAGCCGCGCTGCGGCGCCGCCGGGTGACTGGTGGTTCCGCGTTTACCTGCTTGCGGTGACCGTGCTTTTTTTCGTCGGCGCGTGGATGCGCGGCGAAACGCTGGGGATGCGTGCATGGAAACTGCGCGTCGTCGGCGCCGACGGTCGTCCGCCTGGCTTGGGGCCAGCGCTGCTGCGCTTCGCGACCGCGCTGCTGTCATGGGCGGCGGCGGGACTCGGCTTCCTCTGGGTGCTGGTGGATCGGGACGGACTCGCATGGCATGACCGGCTGTCCGGGACACGCCTGGTGCGACGAGATCAACGGACCCGCGACATCCCGTAGAGCGCCGCGCCGAGCACCACCGCCACAGGCAGCCAGGCCGTCAGCCAGATCGGGGCGTTGTAGACCTGGGCACCGTCCGCCAGTGCCCCCTTGCCGAGGATGTAGAGAATCCCGATCAGGAAGCCCACCACGAAGCGCGCGCTGTTGCCGCCGGCACGCAAGGGCCCGAAGACGAACGGCAACGCGAGCAGCGCCATGGCCGGCACGGCCGCGACGTTGGCGATACGCTGCCACATGGCCATCTCGTAGCGTCGCGCCTCGAGGTCGTTGGACTCGAGATAGCGGATGTAGTCCCGCAGCATCGGAATGCTCATGCTGTTCGTATCGATCAGCGAGACCGCCATCACTGCCGGATCGATGCCGGTGGCAATCTCCACCGACGGCAGCGACTCGGTCTCGATCCGCTCGCCGAAGCGGGTCAACTCGACATCCTCCAGGGTCCAGGTGCGGTCCTGGTCGATTTCCGCCCGCCGGGCCAGGGCTACCGAGTCGAGCCGCCCCGCCTCGTCGAAGCGGTAAACGTAGACGCCGCCGAGGCTGTCCAGGCTCTCGACCTGGAGGATGTTGAAGACCCGATCCCCGTCGCGCAGCCAGCTTCCGGACAGGCCCGAAAGACTGGTGCGATTGCGTTTCAGCTCGTCGGCGTATTCGTCGGCGAAACGTTCCGCGGTCGGCATCACGAATTCGCCGACGGCGGCGGCGACGACCGCGAACACGCCGCCGGCCAGCAGCATCGAGTAGGCCAGGCGCCGCAGTCCCACGCCCGCGGCGCGTATTGCCACGAGCTCACTGTGCTTGGCCAGCGCGCCGAGTCCCATCATGCCGCCCAGGAGTGCCGCGATGGGGAACACGTCGAAGGCGTTGCGCGGCCATTGCGCCAGCGTGACCAGGAAGGCATCGGCCACCTGGAAGCTCCCGCGGCCGACATCCTGTAGCTGCTCGGTGAGAGCGACGAAACCGATGAGCGCCAGCAGCACGATCATCACGAGCAGCGTGGCGCGTGCGGCCGCGATCGCGAGGTATCGATCCAGGATGTTCATGCGCGCCGCCACCGCGCGCGCAGCCGCCAGGCACCGCCGCCCTGCAAAAACAGCATCACCAGCCCCGTCGCAAGCAACAGGCCGTGCACCCACCAGAGCCCGACCCATGGCGGTACGTAGCCCTCCTCGATGAGCATGCGACCGACACCCAGCAGGTTGCTGTAGATGATGAACACGAGAATCGCGAACCCGAGTCGTCCGTAGCGCCCGGAGCGCGGCGGCGCGCGGCCCAGCGGCACGGCGAGCAGCACCAGCACGAGCACGGATGCCGGCGCACTAAGGCGCCAGTGCAGCTCCGCGATGTCCTCGCCCTGCCCGGTACCGAGCAGCTCGGACGTGGGCAGGAAACGGCGTTCGCTCGCCGGGTCGGCGCGCCCCGGCATGGGCAGGGGAATCCCGTGTTCCCGAAAGCGCGCTGTGCGGAACTCGGGACTGCCGGGATTCCCCGAATAGCGTATGCCGTCGTAGAGCACGAGGTAGTTCTCGTCGTCTGCGAGCGAGACTCTCTGGTCGGCACGGGCCGCCGTCGCGATCTCCACCACGTCTCCCGTGCGCTGCTGGATGAACACCCCGGTCAACTGGCCCGCCTCGTTCCTGTCCCGCGCATAGAACACCAGCCGCCCCCCGGAGGCGCTGCGGAAACGTCCGGGTTCGAGCGCCGTGATCTGCAGCTGCCGCTGGCCCTGCTCGCGGATCTCCATCGAGGCCCGCCCGGCCCACGGCGCCATGTCGAAGGAAAGCACCGCCAGCGCGCCGGCCACCCCGAGTGCCGCCCATCCCAGCGGCCGCAGCAATCGCGCGGCACCGATGCCGCAGGCGTTGAGCGCCGCCATCTCGCTGTCGCGATACAGGCGGCCCAGGGTCAACATCACGGCGAAAAAGAACGCCGCGGGCACCAGGATGCTCAGGTACTGGATGCTGGTCAGCCCCATCAACTGCAGCACGGCCTCGCGCGGAATGCGATCCGCGGCCGCCCGGGCGAGGCCGCGGGCGAACTGGTCACCGAGCAGGATCAGCATCAGCACCGCGGTCACACCGGCGAAAGTGCGGAAAGTTTCACGCAGCAGATAGCGGTTGATGATACCTGTCACGGCGCGCGCAGTTTCGGCCTGCCCCCTTATCCATTAAACTTCCGCATCTTAACGCGTCAGGATGAGGAGAGTGGCAAATGGATTTTTCCGCAAAGACCGGATCCGCGGCGACCTTGAGGACCGATTGCGCCGTCGTCGGTGTCTATGACAACGGCCGCCTTTCGCAGGCCGCCCGGGAAATCGATGCTGTCGCGGGCAACCTGATCTCCGGACTGGTGAAACGCGGCGACTTCACCGGCAAGGCCGGCGCCACGCTGCTCCTCCACGGCGCGGCAGGTATTCCGGCCAAGAGGCTGCTGCTCATCGGCCTCGGCGAACAGGGGAAGCTGGATATGAAAGGCTGGCGCAAGGCCCACTGCGCCGCCGTGAGCGCCCTGTTAAACACCGCCGCCAAGAATGCCTTCAGCTTCCTGTCTATGGAGGACGTCGCAGACGGGGAACCCTACCTGCTGGCTCGCCACGCGGCGGAGGCTGCCGAGGAAACCGCCTATCGCTTCGATGAACTGAAGTCGAAGATCGATCCGACACCGGCCAGGCTCGGGCGCATCACCCTCTGGTTCCCGGACCGCAAGTCCCAGTCGGCCGCGGCGCGGGGCTTCACGCACGGCAAGGCCGTCGCCGACGGCCAGTCGCTGGCACGGCGCCTGGGCAACCTTCCGGGCAATATCTGCACGCCGACCTTCCTCGCCAGCGAGGCGCGCAACCTGGCGGCCAGCAACGCCGGCCTGAAGGTTTCGGTCGTCGAAGAAGCCCAGATGAAGAAGCTCGGCATGAACGCGCTACTGTCGGTTTCCCGAGGGAGCCGGCAGCCGCCGAAACTGATCGTCATGGAATGGCGCGGCGGCCCGAAGCAGAAAGCCCCGGTCGCCCTGGTGGGCAAGGGCATCACCTTCGACACCGGCGGTATCTCGCTCAAGCCGCCACCCGCCATGGACGAGATGAAATTCGACATGTGCGGTGCCGCGAGCGTGATCGGCGCCATGGCGACCGTGGTGGCGCTCGAACTGCCGATCAACGTCGTGGCACTGGTCCCGGCGGCAGAGAACATGCCCGACGGGCTGGCGTCCCGCCCCGGCGACATCGTCACGACCATGTCGGGCCAGACGGTGGAGATCCTCAACACGGATGCCGAAGGCCGGCTGATCCTCTGCGATGCCCTGACCTACGCCCGTCGTTTCGAGCCGTCCACGATCATCGACGTCGCCACCTTGACGGGGGCATGCGTTATTGCGCTGGGCCATCATCTCAGCGGCCTGATGAGCAGCGACGACCCCCTGGCACAGGAGATTCTCCGCGCGGGTGCCGATGCCGAGGATCGCGCCTGGCGGCTGCCGATAGGCGAGGACTACGACGAAGGGCTGAAGAGCAATTTCGCGGATTTCGCGAACGTCGCCGGCCGCGAGGGTGGCGCGATCACCGCGGCATGCTTCCTGGCCCGTTTCACCCGCGACCTGAGGTGGGCGCACCTCGATGTCGCCGGCACCGCTTGGAAGAGCGGCCGGGCGAAGGGTGCGACGGGACGACCCGTGCCGCTGCTGGCGCAGTTCCTGATGAGCCGGGCCGGCGTCGCCTGACGGCCGCCGCCGGAAAGGAATGACGCGCGTTGATTTCTATGTCCTCGACGACCAGGCCGAAGCGGCGCGGGAGCGCTTTGCCTGCCGCCTGGTGGAGAAAGCTTTCCGGCTGAAGCACAAGGTCTACCTGCACGCGGCTTCGGCAGCCGCGGCACAACGCCTGGATGCCCTGCTCTGGAGCTTCAGCGAGAGCAGCTTCATCCCCCATGTACTCGCCACAGCCGACCTGGACCCGAGCCTTGCCGACGCGACGCCGGTGCAGATCGGCACGGCTGACGCGCCGGGTTTCGATGCCGCGGTGCTGGTGAACCTCGACGGCGTCGTGCCGGGATTCTTCAGCCGCTTCGAGCGCGTCGCGGAAATCGTCGGCGGCGGTGCCCCCGAACGCACGCAGGCCCGGGAGCGCTTCAAGTTCTACCGCGACAGGGGCTACGTGCTGGAAACACACCGCATCGGGAGTGCCGGGACATGAGCGACAAGACCAAAGCTGCGCCGGTGGTCCCCGTGCTGTTCAAGCAGGCCGACGAAGAGACGCCCGATGCGCCGCCGGTGCTCCATTCCGTGGCCATCCAGTCACCACGGCAATTTTCCGACCACGAACTGGCCGCGCTGAAGGCGGAACTCGTGGCCGTCGCGTGGGAGGTCGTCCTCGACTCGCTGCACTCGGCCGTGCGGGAAGTGGAGGCTGCGCTGTTCGAACAGGTATCCTCGCGCCTGCGCGACGAACTTCCCGAGATCGTCGAACGCGCCCTGCGAAACCATTTGCGTACCTGAAAAGAACGAGCCCCCGTCGATGCAGAAAACCTACAGTCCCGAGGATCTCGAGACCGCAATCTACGCCGAGTGGGAGCGTCTCGACTGCTTTACGCCCGCGGGGTCGGGAACACCCTATTGCATCATGCTGCCGCCGCCGAACGTCACCGGCACGCTGCACATGGGCCACGCCTTCCAGGACACGATCATGGACGCCCTGACGCGCCTGCACCGGATGCGCGGCGACAACACGCTTTGGCAGCCGGGCAGCGATCATGCGGGCATCGCGACGCAGATGGTCGTGGAGCGCCAGCTCAATGCTGAGGGCCAGACGCGTCAGGATCTCGGCCGGGAGCGCTTCGTCGAGCGCGTCTGGGAGTGGAAGGCCAGCTCTGGCGACACGATCGAGCGCCAGCTGAAACGACTCGGCGCCTCCGTCGACTGGTCGCGCCACAAGTTCACCATGGATCCGGAACTGTCGCGGTCCGTAACCCACGCCTTCGTCCAGTTGCACGAAGAAGGCCTCATCTATCGCGGCAAGCGCCTCGTGAACTGGGACCCGGTGCTGCACACCGCGCTGTCGGATCTCGAAGTCGTCTCCCGCGAAGAGCCCGGCAAGCTTTGGCATTTCCGTTATCCCATGGCCGACGGGGACGGTGCGCTGGTGGTCGCCACCACGCGGCCGGAAACTCTGCTCGGCGATACCGCCGTGGCGGTGCATCCGGACGACGCACGCTACGCCGGGCTGGTCGGCCGGGAGTTGCTGCTGCCGTTGACGGGGCGGCGCATCCCCGTCGTCGCCGACGACTACGTCGATCCCGATTTCGGCAGCGGTTGCGTGAAAATCACTCCCGCCCACGATTTCAACGACTACGAGGTCGGCCGGCGCCACGACCTCGCGATGATCAACGTGCTGGATGCGGACGGCTCCCTGAACGAAAACACCCCCGCCGCATACCGCGGACTCGACCGCTTCGTCGCCCGTGAACGCATCGTCGCCGACATGGATGCGCAGGGACTGCTGGTGCAGACCGACGAGCACAAGATGTTCGTTCCCCGCGGCGACCGCAGCGGCGCCGTGCTGGAGCCCTTCCTGACGGACCAGTGGTACGTGAAAGTCGCCGACCTCGCTGCGCCGG
>CAYTXS010000030.1:14204-16879 GCA_964441585.1 uncultured Thioalkalivibrio sp. | reverse complement strand
TGGCTGAAATCCTCAGATTGCCGTCGAGCCAGAAACGATCGACACCGCCGGAAGGATCCGCGTTGCCGTAGTCGATGCTTTGAAGATACTTTCGCTCGCCCGCCTCACCGATCTCGCGGGCAAATTGCTGGTAGACCCAGACCACCGAGTGCCTCATGGACGAACGCAGGTCCTGGTCCTTGTTCCATGAATCCAGCCAACGCTTCTCGCCGTCCCATTCAATCATCTCGAATTCATCGCGAACGACACCCGCGTCCAGCGCAAACAGCGCGTGCGGTACTTTGAACGTGGAGGCCGGCATGTAGCGGCGTTCGGCGCGCGCGACGTTATGCGCTCGATACCATTGCTCGCCACGTCTCTCGTCGAGTACCGCGATGGTGCCCTCGACCTCGGCGGCAGCAAAAATATCGGCCCAGTCCGGGTGCTCCTGCCACTGGCCGTAGGCCGGGACGGAGAACGCGGCTATCAGGGCAGCTGCTGTTGCTATCATTCGGCCTTCCATATTGTGCTGGCTGTGTTCCGCGCCGCCTGCCGGCCGACAGTATAGAGCCACGGCGGCCAGATTCGTCGCGCAAGACTCGTCACGGTATCCGGGCGGATAGCGGGCAGCCGCAAGGAAGACGAGCCCTGGGTGGGCTCGTTGAGATTCTCTTCAGTTATTTAGTGGTCGGGGCGAGAGGATTCGAACCTCCGACCCCCTGCACCCCATGCAGGTGCGCTACCAGGCTGCGCCACGCCCCGACCGGGAGGAAAATCGAACCGGCGACAACCGCTTCGAAGGGGTCGCATCATACCTGATGGTGCGGACCCGAGAAAGCAGAACGACCGCTATTTGCTACGAAGAATCTTCAGGACTTCTTCGAGCTCGGTGCGCAGCTGGCGGACGATCTGGGCGCTCTGGGTAAGGTCTTCCTTGGCTTCGTCCCCGGTGAGGCGCTGGCGGGCGCCGCCGATCGTGAAGCCCTCTTCGTAGAGCAGGCTGCGGATCTGGCGAATCAGGAGCACGTCGCGGCGCTGGTAATAACGTCGGTTGCCACGGCGCTTGACCGGCTTGAGTTGCGGGAATTCCTGCTCCCAGTACCTCAGGACATGCGGCTTGACGCCGCACAACTCGCTGACTTCACCAATGGTGAAATAGCGCTTCCCCGGGATCGCCGGAAGCTCGTCGTTATTTCCCGGTTCCAGCATAGGCTTCCACTCGCGTTTTGAGCTTCTGACCGGGGCGGAAGGTCACCACCCGGCGAGCGGTGATCGGGATCTCCTCCCCTGTCTTGGGATTCCTTCCCGGGCGCCGATTCTTGTCCCTCAGATCGAAATTGCCGAACCCCGAGAGCTTGACCTGCTCACCGTTGGCCAGGGCAGTACGCAATTCCTCGAAGAACATCTCGACCAGCTCACGAGCCTCGCGCTTGTTGAGGCCCATGTCCTGGAACAACGCTTCGGCCATTTCGGCCTTGGTGAGTGCCATATCAATCTCGCAGTCTGGCGCCGAACTCTGACGCGAGCCGAGCGACTACAGCCGCCACGACTCCGTCCGCTTCTTCGTCCGTAAGAGTGCGGGAAGATTCCTGTAAAATCAACCCGAAAGCGACACTTTTTAGACCCGAATCTATACGATTTCCGCTGTATACATCGAAAATCCTGGATTCTGTTAAAAGCCCCCCGCCCGCTTGCCGGATCGCCGCCAGAAGCGCCTCGGCCGGGACGGCTTGGTCCACCACCACGGCGATGTCTCGACGGATCCCGGGGAAGCGGGAAATCTCGCTGAATGCAGGCACGTCCGCGGCGAAGCCAAGCGCTTCGTCCAGTTCCCATAGGAACGGAGCGCTATCGAGGTCGAGTTCCCGGGCGATGCGCGGGTGCAACGCCCCGATCCAGCCCGCCGGCTGGCCGCGCACCAGGATTCGTGCGGTCTGGCCCGGGTGCAATGCCGGGTGATTCGCCGCCTCGAAGCGGTAGTCCCCGCATGTCGACTCCAGCAGCATCTCGACATCGCGTTTCGCATCGAAGAAGTCCGCGCGCTCTGCAGATGCCCCCCACTGCTCCGCAAACCGCAGCCCGGTAAGCAACCCGCTGACAGTCATAAACTGTTTTAATTCATTACCTTCGTAAATAAATCTGAGACCTTGCTCGAATATACGAACGCGGGACTGGCGACGGCTGAGATTGCGCTTCATGGCGTGCAGCAGTCCGGGCCACAGGGAGAGTCGCATGATGCTCAGTTCGGAGGAGATCGGGTTGCTCAGCTCGAGAGCGCGCTGGTCCGGGAACAGCGGCGACTGCAGATCAGGGTCGACGAAGCTGTAGGTGATCACCTCCTGGTAGCCGCGCGCGACGAGCGTGTCCGCGATCCTGGATGCTGGCACATGGTGCTCACCGGCTTCCCCGAGCACGGCTGCGCCGGCGCCCCGCGCTTCGGGCAGCTGGTCATAGCCGTAAACGCGCGCGACTTCCTCGATGAGATCGACTTCAATGGCCACGTCGAAGCGGTACGAGGGCGGTGTCGCCTGCCAGCCGTCCGGGATGTTGGTCACGGACATGCCGAGCCCGCGGAGGATACGCTCGACATCCGCGTCCGGAATAACGTGACCGAGCAGCGTGTCGAGGCGCTGTCGGCGCAAGCGTACCGGCGTCCGCTCCGGCAGGTGCTCGGCGGCGGCTCTCGTCATCACCGG
>CAYTXS010000030.1:0-14104 GCA_964441585.1 uncultured Thioalkalivibrio sp. | reverse complement strand
TTGTGGTCGGCGATGACGAGCATGTCGGGCTCGAGACTGACTTCGCGCCCGTCGAGTAACGTGATGCGCTCCCCCTGCGCCGCGTGCCGGACGACGATGCCCTGGTCGAGGCGATCGAGGTCGAAGCCGTGCATGGGCTGGCCGAACTCGAGCATGACGAGGTTGGTCACATCGACCACGGGGTGGATGGGCCTCAAGCCTGCCCGGCGCAGTTTCTCGACCATCCACAGCGGCGTTTCGGCAGTGCTGCGGATGTCACGAATCACACGCCCTACAAAGCGCGGGCATGCTTCCGGAGCGCGCACCTCGATGGGAAACACCGCGTCGCCTGCAGCCGGTACCGAAGGGATCTCAGGACCCGCAAGAACCATGTCGTTCAGCAGAGCGATCTCGCGCGCGACCCCCAGCACACTGAAGCAGTCGCCGCGGTTCGGCGTCAGATCCACGTCGATGACGACGTCTTCCAGGCGCAGCCAGGCGCGCAAATCGGCCCCAACGGGCGCATCCTGCGGCAGGTCCCAGAGCCCCTCGTGTCCTTCGCCGAGTCCCAGCTCGCGCTCCGAACAAAGCATCCCCTCGCTGGCGACGCCACGCAGCTTCGCCCGCTTGATCTTCAATCCGCCTGGCAGCTCCCCGCCGACCAGGGCCACCGGCGCCCGCATGCCCGCGTAGACATTCGGCGCGCCGCAAACGATTTCCAGGGGCGCCTCGGCACCGACCTCGACCTGACAGACCTGCAGCTTGTCCGCATCCGGATGCGGCGAGACACTTGCGACCCTGCCGATCGCCACGGACGAAAATGCCGGGGCCGCGGGCGTGGTGCCGTCGACCTCGAGCCCCGCCATGGTGAGCTGCGCGACGATCCCGGCCGTGTCCACGGGCGGGTCCACCCACTCGCGGAGCCAGCGCTCGCTGATTTTCATCGCACGGCCCCCTGGTTGAACTGGCGCAGGAAGCGCAAATCGTTATCAAAAAACAGCCGTAAGTCATTGACGCCGTAGCGCAACATGGCGAGCCGCTCGACCCCCATCCCGAATGCATAGCCGGTGTGCTCCTCGGGATCGATGCCACCGAACTCGAGCACACGCGGATGCACCATCCCGCAACCGAGCACCTCGAGCCAGCCGTCCCCCCATTCCACGTCCACCTCGGCCGAGGGCTCGGTGAACGGGAAATAGGACGGGCGGAAACGCAGGCGGACCTTGCGTTCGAAGAATGCCTCCAGGAAATCGTGCAGCACGGCCTTGAGATGGCCGAAGCTCACGCCGCGGTCGACCACGAGGCCTTCCACCTGGTGGAACATCGGCGAGTGGGTCTGATCGGAATCGCAGCGATAGACCCGGCCGGGTGCGATGATCCTTAGCGGCGCGCCTTCGTCCCGCATGGAGCGGATCTGCACCGGCGAGGTGTGCGTCCTGAGCAGGCGACCGTCGCCGAAATAGAAAGTGTCGTGCATCGCCCGTGCCGGATGGTGCTCGGGAATGTTCAGCGCCTCAAAATTGTGGAACTCATCCTCCACTTCCGGTCCGGTACGCACCTGGAAGCCCGCCTGGCGGAATATGCTTTCCATGCGGCGCATCGTCCGGCTCACCGGGTGCAGGCCGCCCAAGGCCTCGCCGCGGCCGGGCAGCGTGACGTCGACACGTTCGGCCTCGATGGCATGCTGCTCGCCCTGGGTCTCGAGTTCCGCCTTCCGCGCAGCGAGCGTGGCCTGGAGCGCCTGCTTCGCTTCGTTGATGACCTGCCCGGCCACCGGCCGCGCCTCGGCGGGAAGCGCGCCCAGGGACTTCAAGAGTCCCGTCAGCGATCCTTTCTTGCCCAGGTAGCGCACCCGGATTTCATCCAGCGACGCCAGGTTATCGCAGCTCTGGACCTCGGTGCGGCCCTGTTCGAGCAGCCGTGCTGCATCTTCCACGCTGTTCCCCTTGCAACAGAAAAGGGGAAAGGCCCCGCAAGGCCTCTCCCCTTCGTGCCGTCTCCGCGCGCCAACGGCGTCGCGGCCTATGCGGAATTTCCGCGCCGGCTTAAGCGGCGAGTGCGGCCTTGGCCTGTTCGGCAACCACGCCGAAGGCTTCAGGCTCAAACACCGCCATGTCGGCCAGGACCTTGCGATCCAGCTCGACCCCAGCCTTCCGCAGTCCGTCGATCAGGCGGCTGTAGGACAGGCCGTGCATCCGCGCGCCGGCGTTGATGCGCACGATCCACAGGGCGCGGAAATCGCGCTTGCGGGCCTTGCGATCGCGGTAGGCGTACTGGCCGGCTTTGGTGACCGACTGTTTCGCTACGCGAAAGCTCTTGCGACGCTGGCCGTAGTGGCCCTTCGCTTTCTTGAGAATCTTCTTGTGCCGCGCGCGGGCGGTCACGCCACGTTTAACTCGTGCCATGATTCACCTCCTTACGCGTAGGGGAGCATTTTGCGGACGGCCTTCACATCACTCTCGGCCACCAGCTCGGGGGCCCGCAGATGGCGCTTTCGCTTCGTGCTCTTCTTGGTAAGGATGTGATTCAGGTGGGACTGGCCTCGCTTGAAGCCGCCGCCGCCTGTCGCGCGAAACCGCTTTGCGGCCCCGCGATTCGTTTTCATCTTGGGCATGTCAATCTCCGTTTTATGGCCTGGTCGGGCTCAACGGCCCTGCAGGCGTAGACACGGCTTCGGGATTTCAGTCCCTCGGTCCGCGGCTCACTTTTTCTTGGGCGTCAGCACCATGGTCATCTGGCGCCCTTCCATTTGCGGGAACTGCTCGACCGAAGCCAGTTCGATCAGGTCGTCCCGCACTCTCTCGAGAAGCTTGGCGCCCAGATCCCGGTGCGCCATCTCCCGGCCGCGGAACCTCAGGGTCACCTTGGCCTTGTCGCCCGCCGTCAAAAACCGCGTTAGGTTTCTCAGCTTGACCTGGTAGTCGCCTTCCTCGGTTCCCGGGCGGAACTTCACTTCCTTGACCTGGATCTGTCGCTGCTTTTTCTTCGCGACCTGGCTTTTCTTGTTCTGCTCGAAGACGAACTTTCCGTAGTCCATCACCTTGCAGACCGGTGGCTCCGCGGTGGGTGCCACCTCGACCAGATCCAGCGATTCATCCGCCGCGAGCCTCAGGGCCTCTTCGCGACTCATGATGCCAAGCTGCTCGCCATCCGAGCCGATAATCCTCAATTGTGGCGCGCCGATATCCTCGTTGCGCCGAACTCGTTTGGACGCTGTGATGCGTCAATCCTCCATAACAGACCGGCCGCGCATCGCGACTTGGCGAGCGAGGAAAGTTCCCAGGTCATCGATACTCATCGACCCGAGATCCTCGCCGCTGCGCGAACGCACGGCCAGCGAACCAGCCTCCTTCTCCCGATCGCCTGCGACCAAGAGGAAGGGCACCTTTTGCATAGTATGCTCGCGGATTTTAAAGCCGATCTTCTCATTTCTCAAGTCGGCATCCACTCGAAATCCCTGATTATTGAGGGTTTTGGCCACGGACTGGACGTATTCGGCCTGTTTATCCGTGATATTCAGCGCCACGGCCTGCACCGGGGCGAGCCACGCGGGGAAGCGCCCCTCGTAATGCTCGATCAAAATCCCGAAGAAACGCTCCAGCGAACCGAGCAGCGCGCGATGGATCATGATCGGCCGGCGCCGTTCGCCGCTGGCGGCCACGTACTCCATCTCGAAGCGTTCCGGCAGGTTGAAATCCAGCTGGATCGTCGAGCATTGCCACTTGCGACCGATGGCGTCCTCGATCTTCAGGTCGATCTTGGGTCCGTAGAAGGCCCCGCCGCCGGCATCGAGGATGAACTCGAGCCCCTTGCGCTCCAGCGCGCCCTGCAGCGCCGTCGTCGCCTTCTCCCAGATCTCGTCGGACCCGACGGCTTTTTCGGGCCGGGTCGAAAGATTGACCTCGAACTGGGTGAAACCGAAGTCCCCGAGCATCTCGAGGGTCAGGTCGAGCACCCCGAGCACCTCCTCCTCGATCTGCTCTTCCTGGCAGAACACGTGCGCGTCGTCCTGGGTAAAGCCGCGGACCCGCATCAGACCGTGCAGCGCGCCTGACATCTCGTGGCGGTAGACGGTGCCCAGTTCCGCCCATCGCATCGGCAATTCCCGGTAGGAGCGCAGCTTGTCCTTGTAGACGAGCACGTGGAAGGGACAGTTCATCGGCTTGAGCTGGTACGGCTGCCCGTCCTCTTCCATCGGACGGTACATGGACTCGCGATAGAAATCCGTGTGTCCCGAGGTGTGCCAGAGGTCTTCCAGCGCGATATGCGGCGTGAACAGGAGCTCGTAGCCGGCCCGCGTGTGCTGCTCGCGCCAGTAATCTTCCATGACGCGCCGGACGCGCGCGCCGTGCGGGTGCCAGAACACCAGTCCGCCGCCGGCATCCTCCTGGATACTGAACAGCTCCAGATCGCGCCCGATACGCCGATGATCCCGCTTCTCGGCCTCCTCCAGGCGTCGTAGATAGGCCTTCAGCGCCTTGCTGTCGGCCCACGCGGTGCCGTAGATCCGTTGCAACTGCTCGTTGCGCGCGTCGCCGCGCCAGTAGGCGCCGGCGACCTTGGTCAGCTTGAACGCCTTCAGCAAACCGGTCCGCGGTACATGCGGGCCGCGGCAGAGATCCTTGAAATCACCCTGCCCATAGAGACTGATCTCCTGGTCCGCGGGGATTTCCTCGATGATCCGTGCCTTGTATTCCTCGCCGATGCCGCGAAAGAAGGACACGGCGACGTCCCGGTTCATCACTTCGCGGTGCACGGGCAGGTCGGCTTCCGCGAGTTCTGCCATGCGTTTCTCGATGGCCTCGAGATCTTCCGGCGTGAAGGCGCGATCGAAGGCGAAATCGTAATAGAAGCCGTCCTCGATGACCGGGCCGATCGTCACCTGGGCGCGTGGAAAAAGTTGTTTCACGGCCTGCGCGAGCAAGTGCGCGGTGGAATGACGAATGATCTCGAGGCCGTCTTCGTCGCGGGACGTGATGATGGCGACTTCCGCGTCCGCCTCGAGACGGTGGGACGTGTCGACCAGGCGATCGCCCACGCGCGCGGCCACCGCGGCCTTGGCGAGCCCGGGACCGATATCGGCAGCGAGTTCGGCGACCGTGACAGGCCCGGCGAAGCTGCGCTGACTGCCGTCAGGAAGCGTGATTACTGGCATTAGAAATGGTGCTCAGAATCGGACTCCACGCACCGGACCGGACTGGCCGAGCAAGGACGGCCGGTGCGTGGAAATCTCGGATTTGGTAGGCGCGGGCGGGTTTGAACCGCCGACCCCTACGATGTCAACGTAGTGCTCTACCACTGAGCTACGCGCCTGAAACTGCGAAAAAAGCACCGCGACCCTCAGCCCGCGGCGCGCGAAAGTCTAACCGACGGCGCCAAGAGTGTCGAGACGGGACAAGGGGTCCAGCCCGTCTGGCATGGAAGTTTTCTCCCGGTCCGCGGAAGAAGTTTCCGCCCGCTCCATTCGGAAATCCATAGACATGCAGCGGAGTCCCTCGTTGATCTGTCGCCCGTGCCCGTAGAACGAGATTGGTACAGAGATTGCATCGCCTCCTTTGACATGCCGGGAAAGGACTCTCGCACGAGCCGATGGGACTCCCCGGCAAATCTGGAATCACCCATGGAGGAATACGCAATGAGAAAGCCTATGACCCATTCGATCCTGGTGTTTCTCGCCGGTGCGCTGCTCTCTTTTCCGCTTGCCGCGCAGGATCCTTATGCCAAGCCGGACGATACCTGGATCAGCATCAGCGGTGGGGTCGAGACCGTATCTCCGGATGCCTTCACGCTGGATTACGGCGACGGAATGATCACCGTTGAAATGGATGATGGCGACCGGGATGCCGACGGCTACAAGCTGGTGAAAGGCGACAAAGTGACCGTGTACGGCGTCGTCGACGATGACCTGTTCGAAACTCGCACCATCGAGGCGAGCAGCGTCTACGTCGAGAACCTCAATACCTACTTCTTCGCGAGCGCCGTGGACGAAGAGGACATGTTCGTCACATTCACCTCGCCGATCGTCGTATCCGAATTGGTCGTACAAGGCACCGTGACGAACGTGGGTTTCGACCAGTTCTCCATTGATACCGGGACGCGCGAAATCACCGTGGAAACGGATGATCTAGCTTACAACCCGCTCGATGACGAAGGTTACCAGCAGATCAGTGAAGGCGATGTCGTGAGGGTGACCGGGGAGTCAGAGCCGGACTTCATGATGGGCCGTGTCGTGAGCGCGAACACCGTCATTACGGTTCACAAGGGCTCCTGACGGCTGAGGCGATCGCCGATGAGAACTGTTTTTAATCCAAAGCGCTCCATCTCCGGGTTCGGGACAGTCCTGGTTGCCATGGGCCTGCTGCCGTTGGCGGCGGTCCTGGCCCAGGACCCCTATGAGCAGGTCGATCAGACCTGGATCCGCATCAGTGGCGAGGTCGAAACTGCAGGGCGGGATTTCTTCGTCCTGGACTATGGCGAGGGACGCATCGTAGTCGACGTTGCCGACGGCTCGCGCGACGCGGCAGGTTATGTGCTGGAGGACGGCGACCGGGTCACCGTGACCGGTATCGTTGATGACGACCTGTTCAAGACCACGACGATCGATGCCTCGAGCGTCTATATCCAGCACCTGGACACGTATTTTTACGCGCAGCCTGTGCTCGACGACAGCCCGATGGTCGCCGTGACGACGCCGGTGGTGATTGCGGAAACAGTGCTGCAGGGGCGCGTAAACCGGGTTGGCGAACAACAATTCACCATCGACACCGACGAACGCCAGGTCACCATCCAGGTCGACGAGATGAACAATGATCCGCTCGACGAAGAGGGCTACCAGCAGGTCACCGAGGGTGACCTCGTCAGCGTCACTGGCACCGTCAAGGCCGATTTCCTCGAGGGCCGGGTCATCAAGGCCCGTTCCGTGACGACGATTCGCTCGGCCTCGGACTAGCTGGTCATCAGACCCCCACCGTAGCCGGATGACAAAGCCGGCACGCGGTTTGCCCCGGGTACGTGTGCCCGGGGCTTTTTTTGCTCGTTATCCCGCGAGATCGGCCGGCAGCCCGAGCCCTTCTTTGCGCAGGCGCTCGATCTCGTCCCGCAGCTCCGCGGCGCGCTCGAACTCCAGTTCGCGGGCGCAACGATACATTTCGTTTTCCAGTTTCCGGATCCGTTTCATCACGTCCTCTGGACTGAGCCGCTCGTAGGCCAGCTGCGGTTCGGCGACCTTCCGCCGCGGCGACTCGCCTCGACGTGCCTTGCCGCCCTCCTCACGGGCACCCTCCATGACGTCCGCGACTCGCTTGATGATCGTCTGCGGCGTGATGCCATGCGCGAGGTTGAACTCGATCTGCTTCGCCCGCCGGCGCTCCGTTTCCCCGATCGCGCGGCTCATCGATCGCGTTTCCTTGTCGGCGTAGAGAATGGCTTTGCCATGCACATTCCGCGCCGCCCGGCCGATGGTCTGGATGAGAGAGCCTTCGGAACGCAGGAAACCCTCCTTGTCCGCATCGAGGATCGCCACCAGCGACACCTCCGGCATGTCCAGCCCTTCCCGCAACAGATTGATACCCACGAGCACGTCGAACTCGCCCCGCCTGAGGTCGCGAATGATCTCGGATCGCTCCACCGTATCGATATCGGAATGCAGGTACCGCACACGCACCTGGTGTTCGGCGAGGTAATCCGTGAGGTCTTCCGCCATGCGCTTGGTGAGCGTCGTGATGAGCACACGCTCGTTGCCGGCCACCCGCGAGCCGATCTCGGAGAGAACGTCGTCGACCTGGTGCGCGACCGGGCGCACTTCGACCTCCGGGTCCACCAGGCCGGTGGGACGCACGACCTGCTCGACTACCTGTCCGGAGCGACCGAGTTCGTATTCGCGGGGCGTTGCCGACACGTAGATCGTCTGCGGCGACAGCGCCTCGAACTCGTCGAAGCGCAACGGTCGATTATCGAGTGCCGAGGGCATGCGGAAGCCGAACTCGACCAGCGTCTCCTTGCGGCTGCGATCGCCCTTGTACATCCCGCCGAGCTGGGGAATCGTCACATGCGATTCATCCACGACCAGCAATGCGTCCTTGGGCAGGTAATCGAACAGGCACGGCGGCGGTTCACCCGGTTCGCGGCCCGAAAGGTAACGCGAGTAATTCTCGATTCCCTGGCAGTAGCCGAGTTCCTGGATCATCTCCAGGTCGAACATGGTGCGTTGCTCCAGGCGCTGCGCCTCGACCAGCTTGTCTGCGGCCCTCAAGCGCCGCAATTGTTCGCGCAGCTCGACCTTGATCTCGTCGATGGCCGCCAGCAGGCGTTCACGAGGGGTGACGTAGTGCGTTTTCGGAAAGATCGTCGCCCGGGGGACAGTGCGCAGGACTTCACCCGTCAGTGGATCAAACCAGGCGAGAGACTCGATCTCGTCGTCGAACAGCTGGATACGGATGGCCTCCCGCTCGGACTCGGCCGGGAACACATCGATGACGTCACCCCGTACGCGATAGGTGCCCTGGCGCAGATCCACTTCGTTGCGCGCGTACTGCATGTCGGCCAGGCGCCTGAGCAGGGTTCTTTGGCCGAGCCGATCTCCGCGGTCGAGGTGCAGCACCATTCTGAGATAGGCGGCCGGATCCCCCAGGCCATAGATCGCAGATACCGTGGCCACGATGATGCTGTCCGGGCGCGACAGCAGCGCTTTGGTCGCCGACAGCCGCATCTGCTCGATATGCTCATTGATCGATGCGTCTTTCTCGATGTAGGTGTCAGACGACGGTACGTAAGCCTCGGGCTGGTAATAGTCGTAGTAGGAGACGAAATATTCCACGGCGTTGCCGGGAAAAAACTCTCGAAACTCACCATAGAGTTGTGCCGCCAGCGTCTTGTTATGGGCCAGCACCAGCGTCGGCCGCTGCAGCTGCTGGATGACGTTGGCGATCGTGTAGGTTTTGCCCGAGCCGGTGACGCCGAGCAGCGTCTGGCCTGCCAGGCCAGCCTGCAAACCACCCACCAGCTGCTGGATCGCTTCCGGCTGGTCGCCCGCCGGCGCATAGTCCGAAACGAGCTGAAAGGGCGCTGCGGCAACATCCTTTGCGAAAGGGGGTTCTGTCATCTGGCGGCAATTCCTACTGGACTGGAAGGGAAAATCATTTCAACATGGCCCGAGCCTGGTGTCGGCCCCTGGGAGTCGGCATCCGGTCGAAACGAATTGCAGGCCCGTCATTATGCACCAGGAGAATTCCGTGGACCTTCGTCTTTCCGAGCGCGTCGACCGCGTCAAGCCCTCGCCGACCATGGCCGTCACCGCGAAGGCGGCGGAGCTCAAGCGCGCCGGGCGCGACGTCATCGGCCTCGGCGCCGGCGAACCCGATTTCGATACCCCCGAGCACATCAAGGCTGCCGCGATCGAGGCGATCCGGGCAGGCCGCACCAAGTACACTGCCGTCGATGGCATCGTCGAATTGCGTCAGGCGATCTGTGACAAGTTCCAGCGTGACAATGGAATCGAGTACCAGCCCGGGCACGTGCTGGTCTCCTGTGGCGCCAAGCAGAGCATCTATAATCTCGCGGTTGCCTTATTGGGACCGGGCGACGAGGCGATCGTTCCCGCGCCCTATTGGGTTTCCTATCCTGACATCGTCCTGCTGGCCGACGCCACGCCCGTCATCGTGCCGGCCGGCCCGGAGCAGCAATTCAAGATCACCCCGCAACAGCTGGCCGACTCGATCACCCCGCGGACGCGTCTACTGATCCTGAATAGTCCGAGCAATCCGACCGGCATGGCCTACTCCCGGGAGGAACTGGCGGCGCTGGCGGAGGTGCTGCGGGAGTATCCGCAGGTGATCACGGCCACCGACGATATCTACGAGCCGATCTTCTGGGGAAGCGAGCCATTCTGCACCCTGCTCACCGCTGCGCCCGATCTGCACGATCGCGTCGTCACCATCAACGGCGTCTCGAAGTCCTATGCTATGACCGGCTGGCGTATCGGCTACGCCGCAGGGCCGGCGAAGCTCATTTCCGCCATGAAGAAGATCCAGGGCCAGAGCACCTCGAATCCGACCTCGATATCGCAGTACGCCGCCCTCGCCGCACTGACTGGGGATCAGTCCTGCATCGGCGAGATGACCACTGCGTTCCGCGCGCGTCACGACTGGCTGCTCGCGGCCCTGAACGCCGTGCCGGGCTTCCGTTGCCTGCCGGCGGATGGCGCGTTCTACGCCTTCCCGGACGTTTCGGATGCAATCTCGAGCCTCGACGGCGTATCGGACGATACGCAGTTCGCCGAGTATCTCCTCGAAAAGGCCGGCGTGGCGGTAGTTCCGGGTGCTGCGTTCGGCGCCCCGGGGCACGTCAGGCTGTCCTTTGCCTGCGCGCTCGAGACGCTGCAGAAAGCGGTCGAGCGTATCGCCGGATCGCTGTAGCGATCAGCTTCCTTGACAGGCTCCTGAGCCTTGCTTGAAAATTGGCGGCTTGGGCGGAGGCATCTTCGCAACGCCGCAATTCCCCGGTAGCTCAGTTGGTAGAGCGACGGACTGTTAATCCGTTGGTCGTTGGTTCGAGTCCGACCCGGGGAGCCAAACATCAAAAAGGGGGCTGCCAACAGGCAGCCCCCTTTTTTCGATTTCTTTCCGAGCCGGAAACCTGGCTCCGAACACCCGGCGGGAATACCGCGCCGGCCTTCAGTCAGGCCGACTCGCCTTCCGCCTTGCGCGCAGCCGGTCGATCCTCTGCATGGTCGTGGTCATGGTGGTGCTTGCCATGCCCTGCCGCCCGGCATCGCTCGCAGTCGACCCAGGCCGACTCGCCTTCGATGTAATGCTCTTTTTTCCAGATCGGCAGGCGCTGCTTAAGTTCGTCGATGACGTAACGACAGGCTTTGAAAGCTTCGTCCCTGTGAGGCGCCGCTGCACCGACCCAAACCGCGAGCTCGCCGACCTCGAGATCACCGATGCGGTGCACACAGGCCATGCGCACGGGCCCGAAGCGGTCTTCCGCCTCGGCCAGGATCCGCAGGCCCTCGGCAGTCGCCAGATCGGCGTAGGCCTCGTAGTGCAGGCCCGATACGGCACGGCCCTTGTGATGGTCGCGGACCCAGCCCTCGAATGCCGTGTAGCCGCCGCAATCAGCGCTCATGAGTCCGCGACGCAACGCGTCGACATCGACCTGCTTGCTGGTGATTTCGAACATCGTCACTAACCTCCAGATACCGGCGGGATGAAGACGATTCGGTCACCGTCCGCGAGGCTCGCATCCCAGGAAGAAAAAGCATCGTTGACCGCCACCTTCAGATGGCGGCGCTCCGTGTTGAAATCATGACGGGCATCCAGCTCGGTCCACAGCTGTGCCGGCGTCCGTGCTGACGTCTCGAACTGTTCCGTTTCGACCCCGGCTCGCTCGCGCAGCCACGCGAAATAACTGATATTCACTTTCACTGTCATGTCGCCTGCCAATCGCCACTCTTGCCGCCCGTTTTCTCCAACAGTCGAAGCTCGCCGATCACGATACCCTTCGACAGCGACTTGCACATATCGTAGATGGTCAGGGCCGCTATGCTGGCGCCCGTCATGGCCTCCATCTCGACCCCGGTCTGCCCATGCAGGCTGACACGGCAATCCACGATCGCATCGTCCCCGCTCATATCGATCACAATGTTGCAGTCCTCCAGCCCGAGCGGATGGCAAAAAGGGATCAATTCATGCGTTCGTTTCGCCGCCAGCACACCCGCCACGATGGCCGTGTGAAACACCGGCCCTTTCGCCGTGGCGTAATCGTTATCGGCAAACACCTGCGCCGCATCGCGAGGGAACAGGACCTTCGCCTGGGCATGCGCGGTGCGCCTCGTGACCGCCTTGCCGCCGACATCGACCATCCGCGGACTGCCGCGCTCGTCGAGATGGGTGAATCGATTCGCTGCCACTCAGGTCATCCGCCGATATAGTACATCTCGATTTTCTCGGTCCGTACGCCGCTGCCGTCTTCGGCGCGCTGCTCGCTGTAGCGGTCATTGCGTCCGCGCCAGACGCTGTCGATCATCTTGCCGAGTTGCGTGTCATCGATGCCTTCCCGCATCGGGCCGCGGAAATCCGTGCCGCGCGCCGCAAAGAGGCAGGTATACAGGCTGCCATCTGAAGAAAGCCGTGCCCGGGTGCAGTCCCCGCAGAACGGCTGCGTCACGGAACTGATGAAGCCGATTTCCCCAGCCCCGTCGTCATATTCCCAACGCTCGGCAACTTCGCCACGGTAGCTGGCCTCAATCGGACGGATGGGCCAGCGCCGATTGATGCGCTCCACGAGTTCCGCGGAAGGCACCAGCTCTTTCTCGTTCCACTTGTTGAGCGTGCCCACATCCATGTACTCGATGCATCGGACCACGACACCCGTATTCCGGAAGCGCTCGAGCAGCGCATAGATGCCGTTCTCGTTCAGACCGCGCTGGACCACGGTGTTGATCTTCAACGGCGTGAGACCGGCCTCGATGGCCGCGTCAATCCCTTCGAGCACGCGCTCGGGCGTGCCCCGCCCGCCACTCATGCGGCGAAATGTCGCTTCGTCTAGCGCGTCGAAACTGACGGTGACGCGATCCAGGCCGGCGCCTTTCAATGCCGCCGCGTGTTGGGCGAGCAGGATACCGTTCGTCGTCAGTGCGAGATCCTCGACGCCGTCGATAAGACTCAACTCGCCGATGAGGTCGACGAGCCCGGGGCGCAACAACGGTTCCCCGCCGGTCAGGCGTAGCTTGGTGACTCCGCGTTCGACAAACAGACGTGCCAGGCGTGTGATCTCCGCGAACGACAAACGTTCGTCGGAATGCAGAAACTGGAAATCGCGGTGATACTGGTTCTCCGGCATGCAGTACGGGCAGCGGAAATTGCATCGGTCCATGACCGAGATCCGCAGGTCCCGCAAGGGCCGGCCGCGTCGATCGTCGAGGGAAGTTGCATTTGACATCAATTGGTCCGGTTCACGTGTTCCTGGTCCCATCAGTGACCCCCACTATGTTGTTGTTATCGTGAAATTATCGCATGCCCCGGCAGCACCGCGCCACCTGCCGTCCTGCCGCTCGAGATCGCCCTGCAGCAAAAGAAAAGGCGCCACGAGGACGCCTTCTCTTCGGAATGCTGCGACTGGTTCCGAGCTTACTCTTCTTCTTCCTTGATGAAGTTGTAGCGGAAGCCGAGCAGGAAAACGTTGACGTCGTAATCCAGGGTTTCCGCCCCGAAAGTCAGCACATTATCGATGGTCGCCTCCCCGACGCCGTCTTTCGCCCAGTCATCCGCCGAGAATTTCTCCCAGCGATAACCGAGGTTCAGGCTCCAGCGCGGGTTCAGGTGATAATCGGCCATCAACTCCACGCCCGTAAGCTTGGAACGCAGCGTCGGGAATGGCGTGCCGGCAGCCCCGAGCATATTGGCGACCGTGATATCTCCCGTGGTGTCCGCCCGAGTCCAGTCGGCGCGCAGATCCAGCTTGCCTTCGCGCAGTCCCGGCCAGGTCAAAGCCAGGCCCTGGACATCGTGACGATCGCGGGTGCGGCCTTCCCAATTGGGCTGTGCGGTGTTCGGTACCGCGAAACTGCCTGCGCCGATCATGTCCGAGTCGTAGTTTTCTCGACTGTAGAACACTGTGGCGACGATCTCACGCCACAACTGGAGGCTGGCATCGGCACTTAGCTGGTCGTAATCGGTGGCGACCAGGCCCACCGGGCTGTCTTCATAGTCGTCCTGCGCGCGCTCGTAACGCAGGGACACGCTGCCGCGGTCGCCCGGCACGAGATCCGCCTGGACCTGGAAGGAGTCGCGCTCCCGGTCAGTCAAGTTGTACTTGCGCAGCAGAGGATTCTGGGCGGCGCCGGGACCGATGCTGGGCACCTGGAGATATTCCGATGCGTCGCGAGAGGCGTTCGCGGCCTGCAGGCTCAAGCTCATTGCAGTGAACGGACGGACACGTATCCGCCCCCAGTAGCTGTCCTCTTCGGTTCGTTCCACGTTCTGGAAATCACGTTCACGAACTTTCTGGCCCCAGCCTGCGGCGGCATCGAGGATCCGGCTGAATCGATAGTCGCCCTGCAATGAGATATCGCGATTCTCGAAACTGTAGGCTGGATTGACGAACGAAACCGACTGGAACGAGTCGG
>CAYTXS010000029.1:0-16938 GCA_964441585.1 uncultured Thioalkalivibrio sp. | reverse complement strand
CGCAAGGAGCCAGACTGCTACGAATACCCGCATGATTAACGATCCCCCGGGGGCGGTGAAGACTAGATTTTGCTGGCGCGACGGTCGGGACGACCTGCACCGTTCGGTCGAATGCCGCGCAGTCTAGGGGGGATTTATGAAGCCGGTGTTACAGCTGGATGTCGAATCGGAGTAACACCACGTGCCGCTGCAGCCGTGCTTGCTGCACTCACGTTACATCGAGCGCGCGAGCTGCTCCTTGCGTGCCTGCTCACGGTCGATGTGCTCGATCCATTGCTGCGCACTGGGCGCGTTACGCTCGAAACCGGTTGCGGCGCGGAAGCTGCGGCGTGCACGGTCGAGGCGATCCAGGTTGAATTGCGCCATGCCCATCAGCATGTGGGTTTCGCCTTTCGCCTCGACATTCTTTTCCAGGGCGGTTTCGGCGGCCTCCAGCGCGTTCTGCCACTGCGACAGCCCCGCGTATTGCTGCGCGAGGCGCAGGTAGAGTTCCGGATCGTCCGAGCTCGCTGCCGCCGCGCGCAGGGCGTCGATGGCGTTCTCGCTTTCCTGCGCCAGCATCCAGGCCTGCGACAACAAGCGCATATTTCGCGCCTTCTGCTCGATGCGGCCATTCTCCATGCCGTCTTCCAGCACCCGCGCCGCCTTGTAGGGCACGTCCTGCTGGAGATAGAGCTGGGCGAGCAGCACCAGTTCCCGTTCCTGGGTCAGCAGACCCTGCTCGTTGGCGATCTCGTAGGCCACGAGCTGCTTCTTCTCCTGCCCCGTCTGGCCGTACATGGCGGCCAGCTGGACCCAGTACTCCTTCCGCGGGTAGTCCGTCAGCAGCGCCTCGAGCGCCTCCACCACGCGACCGTAGTGGCCCAGCTCGAAATTCAGCGCGCGCGACATGAGCCACCAGTTCTCCTTGATCGGACGACCCCGTTCGCGGGCGAGATTCATCGCGGTGTTTAGCGGACGCAGGGCTTTTTCGTGCTCGCCCTGCTGGTAGTACGCCTGTGACAACAGCACATAGGCGTCGGGCCCTGCGTCGGGCACCAGCCGGAACCAGCGCTCCAGGTAAGCCGCGGCTCCCGAGTAATCCTCGGTCACGAGGGACAGCTGTGCGATGCCGTAGAGCGTGCTGATCTCCAGCGCCTCCGGGATGTCGGGCTGCGCCAGCAGCTTGCGGTAGGCCTCGACGCTCTTGTCGTACTGGTCCTGGGAGTAATAGATGAACGCGTAGAAGTTGTAGAGCTGGGCCAGCTCGTAGCTGTTGAGATCCTTGCGCTGTTGCACACGATCGAGCAAGCGGACCGCCTCCGCCGCGTCGCCGTTGTCGGCCGCCGTCTGCGCGGCGCTCAGTTCCCGGTAGACGCTCTCGCGCATGGCCGGGGTGGCGCGCGTCTCGCGCTTCTGTGCGCCTGGCTGCTGCGCCTCGACCGCAGGCGCCCAGGCCAGCCCCGCGCCGCACGCAGCTGCCAGCACGAGCGCCAGCACACGCGCTCCAGTCCGCGCTTGTTCTCGCGTACCCGACAGAATGCTCGACATGTTGCTGACCATGCTCATCTCTCGATCTGGAAGACGATGCGGTTCTGGACGCCGGCCACTTCGATGGCCTCGCCGTCTACGACACGCGGCTTGTACTTGAACTTCAGTGCGGCATCCCGGGCCGCTGTGTCGAACATGCCCGGCGGCTCGGCCTCGACGACCCGTACGTCCCGCACCGTGCCTGCGGTAGTGACCGTGAACTCCACCACCACCCAGCCCTCGATGCCGCGCGACAGGGCACGCTGCGGATAGACCGGTGCCACTTTGACGATGGGGAGGTAATCGCCGTCGCCGCCGCCAAGGCCGATACCGCCGAGCTGAACGTCGGTTGTCATGGGCGCCGCACCGATGCTGATGCTGTCCGACAGCGGATCGATCGCATCGGTGCGCGGCTGCGGCTGGTCGGGAGGGGGCGCCGTCGGCTCGGGGGGGCGCTCGGGCTTGCGGTCCTTGCGCTCGACGATTTCCTCGCGCTGGGCCTGCACGAAATCGACGAAATGCCTGACGCCCGAATCATCCAGGTCGCGGTTTCCCATCGTGATCAGCGCCTGCATGGCGAACACCAGCAGGAGGGTAATCAACAGCCCTCCGGGGATCGCGATGGCATAGCGCGACAGCATGGTGGCCGCCTACTCCCCGCTCGTCGGCGCGGCGATCGCGACGTCATACACGCCGGCCATGCGCGCCGAGTCCATGACGCCGACCAGTATCTCGGTGCGCGAGTCCTTGTCCGCCTGGATCACCACCGTGCCCTGCGGATTCTCGGCGTGCAGCCGTTCGATGTTCGCGCGCACGGCGCGCGCATCCACCATGCGGCGGTCGATCCAGATCTTGTCGTTGGCATCGATGGCGATGAGGATGTTCGCCTTTTCCTTGGGCACGGAAGTCGAGGCATCCGGCTTGTTCACGTCGATGCCGGCCTCCTTGACGAAAGAGGCCGTGACGATGAAAAAGATCAGCATGATGAACACCACGTCGAGCATCGGCGTGATGTTGATCTCCTGTTCTTCTTCTTCGCGGCTGAGGACGCCGAGCGGCTGACGCATCTGGAATGACTCCCTAGTGATCCATGGTGAGGCTGTCGCGCAGTTTCTCGACCGCGCGGTCTGCCTTTCGTGACAACAGAATCCCGGCGAACACGCCGGACAGCGCGCCGACCATGCCGGCCATGGTGGGCACCGTGGCCATCGCGACGCCCGACGCCATCGAGCGCGCATTGCCGGTGCCCGAGACCGCCATGACCTCGAAGACCGCGATCATGCCGGTGACCGTGCCGAGCAGGCCCAGCAAGGGGCACAGCGCGACCATCGTCTTGATCAGCGGGATACCCGCGTTCGCCTGCAGCTTGAAACGCGACACCAGGGCGTCGCGCACCTGCTTGGCGTTCCACGACTGCCGCTCGGGCCGCGTCTCCCAGCGATGGCGCACGGCCTGCTCGAGGCCGCGGCGCTGGCGGCTGAAGAAAATGATGCGTTCGAGAATCAACACCCACATGGCGAAAATGACCACCACGATCAGATCGAGCACATCGCCGCCGAGCTCCAGGAAATCCCGGATCGCCGCGTACTGGTCGAACAGAGCTTGCATCCCGGCAGGACTCCGCTGCTCAGGCCGCCAGGGCCTGGCGCGTGCCGCCGTCGCCGCCGAGCTCCTCGGCGCGCTCGGCGATCACGCCGGCTGCCTGCTCCTGCAGAACGTGCTGGATGCGTCGAGCGCGGCCGTTGACGATGGTATGCAGGAACACGATCGGGATGGCGACCACGAGACCGAGCACGGTGGTCACGAGCGCCTGCGAAATTCCGCCCGCCATCAGCTTCGGGTCGCCGGTGCCGAACAGCGTGATCGCCTGAAAGGTCACGATCATGCCGGTCACGGTGCCGAGCAAGCCCAACAAGGGTGCCACCACCGAGATCAGCTTGAGAAACAGGATGCCGCGCTGCAGGGCCGGGGTCTCGTGGAGAATCGCCTCACCGAGCTTGAGCTCCAGCGTTTCCGTGTCCTTGCGCCGATTCTCCTCGCCCACCTTGAGCACCCGGCCGAGCGGGTTGCCGCTGTCGAGCTGCTCACGCTTCAGCTGCGCGGAGACCTTGCTGCTCGCCAGGCCAAGCGAGATCAGTCGTTCGGCGGCCAGCAACAGCCCGAGCAGGCCAAGGCCGATGATCACGTAACCGACGATCCCGCCCTGCTGGATGCGCTCCACCAGGTTCGGCTTCTCGGTCAGCAGGGACAGGATCTGGCCGCGGGTCGGGTCGAGGGCGAAATTCACCATCTCCGTGCCGCCGGCCGCATCGTCGAGGTTGGCGACCGAGCGGACGAAACGGCCCTGGTCCGGCTGGCGCGACATCACGGAGACGTTCCCCGTCTGCGGTGTGAACTGGAGATAGTTGTCGCCCGCGATGATGTTGAAGACGCCCACCCGGGTAACCGCCGCCTCGGCCCGCGTGCCGTCGAGTTCGATGATCTCGGTCGGGAAACGCACCACGCGTCCCTGCTCGGTCATCTCGCGCTGCAGCTCGAACCACAGGCGCTCGACTTCCTCCATGGACGCGAGCCGGGAAGTGGTACCCATCTTCGCCGCGAGGTCACCGAGGAACGCGGTGCGTTCGGGGTACTGGATGTTCACCAGTGAGTTCTCGAACAAACCCTGGGTGTCGCTGGAAACCTGCTGGAGCACGCCGAACAATTCGCGCAACGATCCGAGCCGCTTGTCCAGCGCGGCCTCGAGCTCGCCGATAGTCACCTCGTTCTCCTCGTAGGTGCCTTCGAGTTCCTCGCTGGTCCGTTCCAGTTGAGCGCGACGTTCGCGGGCCTCGGCGAGCAGACGCTCCTGGTCGGCGCGCGCGCCGCGGAATTCCGCTTCCCGCTGCTGGAAAGCCTGCTGGTCCCGCACCTGGCCCTGCTCGACCCGACGCAGCAGTTCGGCCATCGAGGGTGCCTGCTCCTGGGCGCCCGCAACGCCCGGTACGAACAGGTTGGTGGAGACGACGGCGCCGGCGGTGAGGAGAGAAGCGGCGAGGAAGCCGGAAAGAGGGGAACTGCGCATCATGACGTCACCTCGGGGGCCGGAACCGGCAGCAGGAGCAGGTCGGGGGCGACCTGCTTGTTGGCCATCCGCAGGCCCAGGCGGACCTGGTTGCGCGCCTCGCTGGAATCGAGCGCCTGCCATTCGCCGGCATCCTTGTTCCAGACCCCGGTCCGCTCGGCATCCACACTCTGGTAGTACAGCCCGACGCGGCCGACGCGCAGGAAATTCACTTCGCGCAGGCCGCCGTCGAGTTCGAGCGTGCCCTTGTAGGCGAGCATCGTGCGGCCGTAATCGATCTCGATCTGGTAGGCCTCGGTCACACGCCTGAATTTCTCGGCGACGGTAACGTCGGCCCGGGCCATCAGCTCCTCGAGTCCCGCCACGCGCTCGCGACGCTCTTCGAGCAGGAACGGCACATCCAGCGCGACGAACTGCTCGAGCCCCTCGATCATGCGGATCATGAGCGGCGTGATCTGGCGCTCCATGACCGTCACCTGGTCGATCGATGCGCCCAGGTCCTCGATCTCGGTGCCCTGGGCCTCGACCTGCGATGCAAGCAGGTCGGTGTAGACCTCCAGCCCGTCGATCTCCTTCAGCACCGTCCGGTACTGGTTTTCCAGGCTGCGGGTCGCCTCGACGACGTCATCGATGCGGTCCTGGGAGGCCTGGGCTACGCGGATCCGCTCGTCACCCTTGTTGATCACGTTGTCGAGATCAGCGGCGGAGACGAGGGTGACGGCGCCAGCGGCCACCGCTAGGGTCGCGGAAATCAGCAACGACTTGAAAGGCTTGCGGCGAGATAGCATGGGGGCTCCCGATATCCGGCGATATCCGTATTGGTCAAGAAAGCCTGCCCTCACTGGTGCGCGACGGGCCCAGCGGATCGAGCATCGGCATGGATTTGCGATGCGCGTATGTTAGGAAAGAAATGTTGCAAACATGTTTCAGCCGCCACGGCGGCTGCAGCGAGACGCGGGGTCAGCGGGAGTCGGTTGCGCCGGAGGCACGGGGGAGCGAAGCCAGCACGCGGCCGGCCGACCGCAACTGGGTCCACAGCAGCCGCCAGTCCTCGTCGCGCTGGCGCGCGCGCAGGCAGCGCAGCAGCCGCACCCGGTCGGCTTCGGGTTGTTCCTTTAACATCGCGGCCCAGAGCGCATCGTCCACGTTGTAGGTCCGGCCTTCGGCGAGGCAGACCGGGATGACACGCGCCAGGGGCACGTCCAGATCGGCGGCGACCCGGGCCATGGCCGCGACGATCTGGCCGGCCTTGGCGCCCTGGGGCGGATCAAGCACGTAGGGCGGATCCCATTCGCGCATCGGGCGCAGCTGGTCGATGTGGGTCATCACCACCAGCATCGGCGGGGCGCGGCGCGTGGGATCCGCGAGCGAAGCACGCACGCGGTCGAGGCGCACGCGTTCCTCGGCCCGGTCGGCACGGTTGGCCGCGCTCACCCAGAGCAGGAGATCGGCTTCCCGTGCGATCCCCTCGAGGGCCCGCTCGTCGAAACGCTCGCCGTCGAAGCCCGGCGTGTCGAACACCAGGGCCCGCAATGCGCCATCGCGATCCAGCCGGAAGGGCAGTATGCCGGTGGTAGTGTCCGGCAAGACGTCGGTTGCCGTCGTCACTTCGCCGAACAAGGCGTTGATGAGGCTGGATTTGCCTGCGTTCGCACGACCGAGCAACAGGATGCGGAGCGGTTCCGCGGCTTCGGCGGCCCGGTCATCGGCGGCAGCCTCATCGCCGGCCAGGCGGGGCACCGGGGCTTCCAGCGGCACTTGGTCATCGAGTTGCACGAGTCCGCCGTACAGCTCGATCGCGTGATAGCCGAGCTTGCGGATGTATTCGCGCAGCAGCCAGGTCTGCACGCGGTCCGAGCCGTGCTCGAGCAGCTCGCCGAACACCGCCCGCCGCAGCTCCTCGACGACCGCCCGCTGCGGCGACAGCACGGCCCGGGCCGCCCGGATCCACCCCTCGTGCCGCCGGAACAACTCTTGAAGGGTTCGAGCATGGGCCACGGTGCCCAGCGTCAGGCGATGGCTGAACGGAATCGTGCCGACCACTTCCTCGCGCAGTTCACGGGCCGCGCGCTCGACGATCAACAGCGTGTGCGGCAGGGTCATCTGCAGCAGGGGCTGGCTGGCGCGGGGATGAAAGTGCCCCGCCACCATGACGAGGACCTTGCGGGCGAGACGCATCAGGCCCGCCCCGTCGCTCAGCGGCCACTCCGCCGGCGTGGCGTCGTTCGCCAGGGCCTCCACCTTGCGCCAGCACTGCTCCGCGTCACCGGGCCAGTGGGCGCCCGGCTCGGTGATCGTACGATCCAGGGCGCGCTGCTCCCGCATGACGGCCAGCTTGTTCAGCAACAGCCCGCTCGCCGCCGCCAGCGCCACGCCGAGGAGCCACCACAACATCCCGCCCGCCTGCCAGAGCCACACGGTGCCGAGCACCGGCAACACGACCAGAGGGGCGAGCGCCACCACGATCGCGATGAGCCGCGGCCAGCCGAACTGGGCGATAAGGTCCTTCACCGGTCGGGCGCTTCCGGCGGCGGGAGGCGCTGGATCGAGCGCTGCTCCCGCACCATCCGCCGTCCCGTTTTCAAGGCATCACGATAAATGGAACGCAGCGTCTCCGCCTCGATCGCCTGCCCTTCGCGGCGGCGGGCGAGGTACGCGCAGGCGGCCTTGCCCAGCGCGTAGGTCATCGCGCCGCTGGCGCTCGCACCCCAGACCGCCCCCACCGTCTGGCCCAGGACCGGCACGAGCTTGGCGACGCTGCGCCCCGCCATTCGCAGGCCGTAACCGACGGCGTAACCGCCACCCAGCAGACCGAGGAACTCCGAGCTGCTGCGCGCGTTCCAGCGCATCCGATAGATCCCGGCGAGCACCTTCAGCAGGCGGGCCTGCACCGCGGGCACGAGCGCCAGGTCCACAACGGGCACCGCGCCGATGGCGGCGGCGGCGAGGCTGTAGCCGACGATATGGGGGTGAGCCGCGCGGCTATAGAGATCGCTAACCTCAGGGTCGGCGCGCAGCCGCGCCTGCAGGCCCAGCGACGAAGTCTCCTCGATCGCCTCCCACAGGCTGTTGAGGCCATATTCCACCGGCGCGTAACCGTCCTCGGGAAGCGTGAAATCGACGGGCACGCAATGCACTGCGCCGAATCCGGGCAGCGCCTCGAACTGCCCGCGCTGCGCGAGCAGCAACCGTCGCAGTGCGTCCGGGACTCGATTCATCCAGTCGGCGTGGTCGAAGGGATAAGGCACGACGTGCTCCATGCCCTGCGGATAAGCCTCGTGAAGGCAGGTCTGGACGACCAGCACCGGCCATTGGGGATGCCGGCCGCGCACCTTGCGCAACACATCCAGGAGCACCCCGGGCCGCGTGTCCGTGACCTTGACCACCGCCATCACGAGGTGTGCGCGGGACTCGCACAATGCGATGTCATCATCGGGGTCGTAATCGACTTCCCCGAGGCCGCGCGTATCGAGGAAGCTGACCACCGGGGCGTCGGACGGAAAATCGTAGCGGCTGGCCGTTCGCGTACAAGGCTGGAAGCCATCGCCGATTGCCGCGCGCGAACTTCCGGTGAGTGCCCGCACGATCGAGGTCTTGCCGGATTGCGCCTTCCCCAGCAACCAGATCACGGGCGCGGGCTGGCGCGACGCGGCTGCGCGCACGGCAGGTTCCAGCCCTTCGAGTTCGGCCTCCGGCTGCGCCAGCGCCTTTTGCAGTGCACGCCACAGGGCGCTCCAGCGACCCGACGGCTCGTTCACGCCACGCGCCCCGTGCTGCCGGCTCCCGCGTCATCACCCGGGGGCGGCGCGGATTCCGCCGGCCCGCCGTGGCGCCGGATATAACGGCGGTCGATCCAGTTCTTGAGCCACCATACCCAGCGGCCCTGGAGGCTCCAGCGGCCCCAGACGCCGATCGCATGGCGCGGCCCCGTCGAGAGCAGGAACAGGGTCCGTTGCCGGGGACGAAATGCTTGCAATTCCTTACCTTGGAGCACGGCCACGAGGTTGTCGCCGACCACCGGACCGGCACGCACGGCATTGACACCCGACCGTGTCATCGGGACATCTTTGCGTGCCGCCACGTCCCCGGCCGCAAAAACGCTCCGATGAGACGTGCTGCGCTGGTGCTCGTCCACGAGCACGAAGCCCTGGGAATCCAGCGCCAGGCCCGACGATGCCAGCCAGGCGGGCGGCCGGGCCCCGGTGGCGGCGACGACCCAGTCGGCCTTCAGCCGCTCTCCCGATGCCAGGCACAGGCCCTCAGGCACGCCGGTCGCCGGTGAGCGATGCACCGGGATGCCGCGTCGCTTCAACAGGCGCTCGACCCGCCGCCGGGCCCCACGGGCATGCTCCGGCATGACGCCCTCTTCCGCGGCCACCAGCTCGACAGCCACTTCGAGGCCATCGATGCGCAGGGCGTGGCGTGCTGCGAAGGCGAGTTCCACGCCGGCGGCGCCGCCACCGGCGACGACGAGCCGCCGGCAGCTCCCGGCGCGTGCCGCGGCGAGGATCCGCGGCCACTGCGCGACGAAGGTCTCGAGGGGTCGCACGGGCAACAGTGCCGCGCCGGCGCCCTTGAGCGCCGCGACCTGTATCTCGCTGCCGACATCCAGCGACAGCAGTTCGAAACCCATGCGCCGGCCGGAGGCCAGCGATACCGAGCGGTCCCCGGCGTTCATGGCGTCGATCCGGTCGAGCACCAGTTCAACGCCGGCGGCCGCGGCGAGCGGCGCCAGGTCGAGGCGGCACTGGGCAAGCGTGTAATGACCCGCCATCCATCCGGGCAGCATGCCGGAGTAGATCGGGAAGCGGCTGGGCGTCACCATGACGACGTCGCCGTCGGGGCCGGGCCGACGCACCAGCGCTTGCAGGGCCTGAACATGGACGTGCCCCCCGCCGGCAAGCAGGAGACGCCTGGTTTCAGGCATCGGGTCCCGGCTTGTCATCCGCCATGGCCAGCACCTCACCGACGATATCGTTCATGGTGATGATCCCCGCGAGCTCATCCCTCTCCAGCACCACGACCCGACTGAGACGCTGATGGGCCATCAGCCGGGCGACATACTTGACGTCCATGGACGGCGGCACGGTGATCACCGGCTTACGATACACATCGTAGACGTTGACGAGGTCGATATCGCCCTCCTCCGCGACGATGGTGCGCAGGATGGTGGCGTAGGTGATGATGCCGTAGGCGTCGTGCGCATCGCGCCGCTCGACCACGAGCGATTTCACTCTCCGGCTTCTCATCTTCTCGATCGCGTCGCGCAAGGTGGCGAGCGGCGATATCGTGACCACGTCGGTCTGCATGATGTCCTTGACGAGCATGGGGCCTCCGGAAAGAAACGATAATCTTGGCAACAGGTGAACCAGGACCTGGCGGTGTTCAGATCTCTTCGCGGATCTGCTCCGCGAAGCTTTCGATCTGGCGCATGTCGATGCCCGCGAGGTGCTCGAGCGGGACCGTGAATACCACGCCCTTGGAGTGTGTCTTCAGCTCCAGGTCCTCGGTCAAGGCTTTCATCACCCCAAGCGAAAGCTTCTTCTCGAGGATGCAGATCACGAGCGTCTGGCTGCCCTGGTAGGTCAGGCCGAAGAACGTCTTCTTCTCTTCCGCGCCGGTTCCCCGGGCGCTGACGATAGTCATGCCTCCGGCGCCCGCCTGGCGGGCGACCTCGATGGCTTTCTCCTCGAGATCTTCGGCGACGATGGCAACAAGCAGGGCAAATTTCATGAGACGAGTCCTCTTCGCCGGTTGGCGATTTCCACGAGGATGGCGTAGGCCATCACGGATATTATCGGAAATATGGACGCGAACGCGATCAGGCCGAAGCCGTCGATCATCACGTTGCGCCCCTCGATCTGGGTGGCCAGGCCGATACCCAGTGCGGTCACCAGCGGCACGGTGACCTCGGAAGTCGTCACCCCGCCCAGGTCATAGGCCAGCGGCACGATGTAGCGTGGCGCCAGCAGCGTGAGCACGATCACCACCGCGTAACCGCCCATCACGTAAAAGTGGATCGAGTCACCGCTGATGATGCGATGAACGCCGATGGTGATGCCCACCGCCACCCCGACGGCCACCAGCATGCGGATCACCGTGGCGTCCAGCTTGCCGCGTGCCGCCTCCTCGGCCTGGCGGCCGATGGCGATGAGCGCGGGTTCGGCCAGGGTGGTGGCGAAGCCGATCGCGAACGCGAAAAGGTAGACGAATAGCCAGCCGTCCAGCGCGATGAGTTGCTCGGCCATGCTGCGTCCGATCGGAAACAGACCCATCTTGAGGCCGACGACGAAGGCGTAAAGGCCGATGATCACCAGCAGGAAACCGACGCTCGCCGTATGCAGGTGGGGCAGGGGCTTGCGAATGACCAGGTACTGGAAGACCAGCACCACCGCGATGATCGGCAGCACGTCGCGAACCATCGTCAACAGGTCACGCAGCATGCCGATGGCGAAACCTCCACCGGCGACGACCGCGGCGGCGGATTCCGAATGCGGCGCCGTCGGGAGGGACTGCGCGACTTCCGCCGCTTCACCGAAGGTGTAAACCAGGATGCCGTAAGCCTGGACCGAAATCATCGGCACCATGACCGCGAGGCCCACGAGGCCGAAACCGTGCAGAAGGGCGCTGCGTCCCCGGATCGAAGCCGCGAGGCCGATGCCGAGGGCCGCAATCAACGGCACGGTGACGATATTGGTCGTCACGCCACCGGAATCGTAGGCCAGGCCCACGATCTCCTCGGGGGCGAAAAAAGTCACGGCGACGACGAGGAGATAGCCGCCGATCATGTACCAGTGCAGCGGATGGCCGAGCAGGATGCGCACGATCCCCAGCGCGACCACGGCGCCGACCGAGGTGGCGACCAGCAGCCGCAGTGTCCAGCCATCGACGCGTCCCGCGCTGATGATCTCGGCCTGGTCCGCGACGGCGATCAGCGCCGGTTCCGCGATCACGGCGGCGAAGCCCAGGCAGAAGCCGAAGATCATCAGCAAGGGCAGGGAACCCTTGCGCGCGAACTCGTTGGACAGGTTCTTGCCGATCGGGAAGATGCCGAGCTCGAGACCCTGCAGGAAAAGGCCGACGCCGACTACGACGATCCCCAGGCCGATCGCCATCGACAGGCTGTCCTCCGGCACCTGGCGGATGATCAGGAACTGGAACACGCCCACGACCACGATGATCGGCACGAGATTGCGCGCCGCGTGGCCGAGCAGGCTGAGAAATCCGCCGAAGTGACTCACGCTTGGCGCATCCATTCGCATCCAGGGGCCGCAGATGACAATAGCACCGGGCCGGATCGCTCGTCAGCATGCGGAACGTGGCACGGCCCAGGAGCGAACCGGGTGCGCGCTCGCGACCCGGCTGCATCCGGGCCCTCTTTCAATCGAGCAGGCAGTCTTTCCTCAGCCCCTGGGACTCGAGCAGCCGATGCAGGCGGCCGAGCGCCTCCATCTGGATCTGCCGGGTGCGCTCACGCGTGACGCCGATGGCCTCACCGACCTGTTCCAGGGTGG
Organism: uncultured Thioalkalivibrio sp.; assembly: GCA_964441585.1. Classification (GTDB taxonomy): domain Bacteria; phylum Pseudomonadota; class Gammaproteobacteria; order Steroidobacterales; family XN24; genus XN24. The sequence continues at coordinate 4,851 of CAYTXS010000029.1, read as the reverse complement.
CCGGCTCGTGGCCGTGCAGCCCGAAGCGCCGCAACACCACTTCGCGCTGTTTCCCGGGGAGCCGCTCGAGCCAGTATCCGATGATCCGGTTGACGTCGCGGTCCTGGCAGTCCTCGCCGCTCTCGCCCACCGACTCGTCGGGGAGCAGGTCGAACACATCCCGTTCGCCGTCCTCGGACATGATGCTGCCGCTGCTGACCTGCTGGTCGTGGAAACCCAGCATGCGGTCCACCGCCGCAGGTTCCCGCTCCAGCATTGCGCCGATCTCGTCCGCGGTGGGCGCCCTGTCGAGTTCCTGCTGCAGGCGGCGAGCCGCCCGCAGGTAGACGTTAATCTCCTTGGCGACATGGATAGGGAGTCGGATGGTCCGCGCCTGGTTCATGATGCCCCGCTCGATGCTCTGGCGGATCCACCACGTCGCGTACGTCGAGAAACGAAACCCCCGCTCGGGGTCGAACTTCTCCACGGCGTGCATCAGGCCGAGATTACCTTCCTCGATGACATCGAGTAGCGGCAGGCCCCGGTTCAGGTAACGTCGCGCGATCTTCACGACGAGGCGCAGGTTGCTGACGATCATCCGCTTGCGCGCGGCCTCGTCGCCCTTGAGGGCGCGACGTGAATAATGGATTTCTTCCTCGGCCGTGAGCAACGGGGAGAAACCGATCTCGGCGAGGTAAAGGCGGGTAGCATCGGGTTCCGCGGCAGCGCCGCGGCGGGTACGCGTCGTTTCGCTCATCTCTCGATCCTTGCTGATATCCGTTCTACAGAGATCCCGAGAAAACGTATGGCCACAATGGTCAACCGCGTTGGCCGCACTCCATGCAACTGTTTTGTTGTGCAATTAGTTCTAGCGCTATCCTCGTCAAAGCAGTCGGAGTACTTACGGTGCTCGGTGATCGGCGGCTGGTTAATGTAATATTAACTTAGATGCATGTAAGTGCGTCGTCACACGAATTTTTTAGCCGGGGTCGGTTTTTTTCGCAACCTCCGGAAGCCAGCGTCCCAGGTCGGCGCCCGTGGGTTCCTGGAACACGCTAAGACCGAACTCCGGCACGATCGCATAGAGGTGATCGAAGATATCCGCCTGGATGCCTTCGTACTCGACCCAGGCCGTCGTGGCGGTGAAGCAATAGATCTCCAGCGGCAGACCGGTGGGCCCCGGCTGCAGCTGGCGGACCATCTGCGTCAGCCCTTGATGAACCCGCGGGTGCGCCGCCAGGTAGGCCACGACATAGGCGCGAAAGGTGCCGATATTGGTTACCCGCCGCGTGTTCACAGGATCCCTGCCCTGGGCGAGCAACACCTCGTTAAAACGCTCCAATTCCTCCCTCTTGCGCTCAAGATAAGCATCGATCAGGGCGAAGCGCCGCAACCCGTCGCGCTCGTCCTCGCGCAAAAAGCGGATGGACGACTGGTCGATATAGAGCGCGCGCTTGATCCGGCGTCCGCCCGTCTCGTTCATCCCGCGCCAGTTCTTGAAACTCTCGTTGATCAGCCGCCACGTCGGGATCGTCGTGATGGTCCGATCCCAGTTCTGCACCTTCACGGTGTGCAGGGCGATGTCGATCACGTCGCCGTCGGCGTTCAGCGCCGGCATCTCGATCCAGTCGCCCACCCGCAGCATGTCCTGGCTCGACAACTGCACCGAAGCGACGAAGGACATGATCGTGTCCTTGAACACCAGCAGCAGCACCGCGGTCATGGCGCCAAGACCGGACAACAGCAACAGCGGCGAGCGATTCAGCAACACCGCGATCACCAGCACGGCCGCAAAGATGAAGCCGATGATCTTGACCAGCTGGAGATAACCCTTGATCGGCTTGTTGCGTGCGCGCAGCGGGTCGAGCCGTTCGTAAATATCGCCCAGTGCATTGAGCAGCTTGCCCAGCGACAACGCGACGGTCAGTATCATGTAGGCGTTGGCGAGGTTGCGGATCAGCGTGACCGCGGCAGCCGGCAGGCCGGGGACGTGGGCGATGCCGATAAAGACCACCACGGCCGGCACGACATGCGCCAACCGCGCCACGACGCCCCGATCAAGCAATGCGCCGCCATAGGCGCTCGATGACCCGGAGACGGCCTTGATGAACAAGCGCAACAACACGCGCCGCGTGACGAAATCCGCCGCGAAAGCCGCGACGGAGAGCAGGACGACGAAGATCGTCGTTTCCAGCCATGGCGTGGCGGATAGCGGTTCGAGGAAGGTCTGCAATGCGTCCATGGGGCGCTATTCTAGCCCGCCTGCCGCGGCCCCCGTCAGCCGGCTCGGGCCCTCGTCGCCATGAGATCCGTCCGACCCATCACGCCTTTCCTGCCGGCCGTCGGGCTGGTTATGCTGTTAGCCCTGCCTGCGGCCGCGGTGAACCCGGACATGACGAAGCAGCTGCTGATCGACGACTTCAGCGATGCCGATGCGGTGTCGGCCGTCGGGACGCGCTGGGAAGGCCTGACCGACCGGGTCATGGGCGGGCGCTCGGACATGGAGATGACGATCCGCGAAGGTGACGACGGCGGCCTCCTCCACATGAGCGGCACCGTGCGCCTCGAGAATCGCGGCGGATTCATCCAGGCGCGCCTGCCGCTCGATGTGCGTGGCGGCCATTTCGATGCCAGCGACTGGTGGGGCGTACGCCTCGAGGTGCGGGGCCGGCCCGGACCCTACTACGTCCACCTGCGCACGCGGCAGAACTGGATGCCGTGGCAGTACTTCCGGGCGCGTTTCGAGGTCGGGCCGGAATGGCGCGAGCTGTCGATCCCGTTCAGCGAATTCGAGGGGGTCTCGACCCGGCGCAACCTCGACGTCCGTGCCCTGAAGTCGATCGCGGTCGTCGCTTACGGCGAAGCATTCGAAGCGGAGATCGAGGTGGCGCGCATCGAACTGGTGGCGCCCTAGGCGATGGCGTATCGCCCGCCGCCAGGACGCGCGACATGAGTCCGGAAGACGAGCGCGACCGCTCCCCCTTCCAGCCCCCGGAAAGCGAACTGTCGGAGAAGTTCATCCTGACCGGCGGCCCCGGCGGACAGCATGTGAACCGCACGGAATCCGGTGTCCAGTTGCGCTTCGATGTCACCGGGTCGGATTTCATCAGCAACGAGGTCAAGGCACGACTGCTCAAGCTGGCCGGCAGCCGCGCGGACTCGAACGGCGTAATCACGATCGAGGCGCGAGGCCATCGCAGCCAGCACCGCAACCGGGAAGACGCGCGGGCGCGCCTTGCCGCGCTCATCGAGCAGGCCAGCCGGGCGCCACGGCCGCGCGTGCCGACGCGCCCCACGCGCGCCTCCCGACTGAAACGTCTCAGCGCGAAGCGTCGCCGCGGCGACGTGAAGCAGAAGCGCGGCCCGCCGGGCAGCGAAGACTAGCCCTGTTTTTGTCCCGGGTGTTTACGGCAACAGGTCAGCGATATTCCGGATTGGCGTGACCGAAATGCTCGCCGGCGTCCCACGCGGGCCTTTGGTTGCCGTACGCGGGCAGACCGCCGGCATCCTTGAGAAGGCGCGCCATGTGGAGCAGGTTCCAGGTCATGAACGTCGTATTGCGCTTCGTGAACTCGTTGTCGAAGCCCACGAAACCTCCGTCGTCGCGCGGGTCGCCGTAACTCGGGCCGGGTCCCGCCTCCCCGATCCAGCCGGCGTCGGCCTGCGGGGGAATCGTGCAGCCGAGATGCTGCAGGGCGTACAACACGCCCATGGCCACGTGCTTGATGCCGTCCTCGTTGCCGGTGACCAGGCAGCCGCCGACCTTGCCGTAATAGACGTACTGGCCCTTGTCGTTCAGCTGCCCGGACTGCGCGTACAGGCGCTCGATCACGCGCGTGCAGATCGAGGAGCGCTCGCCGAGCCAGATGGGCGTGCCGATGACGAGAATGTCGGCCGCAGCGACCCGGGCGAAGATGTCGGGCCAGTCGTCACGCTCGAAGCCGTGTTCCGTCATGTCCGGCTGCACCCCGGGGGCGAGCACGAAATCCGCGGCACGCAGATGCTCCACGGCAACGCCCTGCGCCTGCATGATGCCTTGCGAGACCTCCATCAGCGCCTGGGTGTGTGAGAACTCGGGCGACACCTTCAAGGTGGTGTTGATGAACACCGCGCGCAGGTCGTCATAGCTGGCCGGGGGTTTCGTAGCTTCTTTCATGAGTTGCTGCCTCTTACCTGGCGGATCGTGAGTAACATTCTCATGTTACAACTCCCCATGGAGGGTCCGACGAAGAGCTGGATCGACGAAGCCGACGAAAACGCAGCCAGCGGCGGGATCGCGCCCTGGTGGACTACGCCGGGAAATTCACCCGCACCCCGCAGGGCACGGAGGAAAGTGACGTCGCAGCATTGCGGGATGCAGGACTGGCGGACGAAGACGTGCTGCTGGTCAACCTGATCGTGGCCGATTTCAGTTTCGTCAACCGCATCGCACTCGGGCTGGGCATGGCGCACGACGAGGCGGAAGTGGAAGGCTACAAGGTGTGAAGCAGCATCCTTGCTTCCGGGCGGGGCTGTTTATCGCAGGCTAGCCACCACTACAGCGATTTGCCGGAATAAAAGCAGTCCCTTAGCACCCAAAGGCATATGGACATGCCATCAAGTTCGTTTACCTCCGGGAGCCGTGTTGTTCCAATACGGCTGCCTGATCGCCATCCCGGATATCTTTTATGCGCCTGATCCTCCGTTCCGCGACGCCTGCCGCCCTGGCGTTCGCCCTCGTGCTCGGCGCTTCGCCGGGCCATACCACCAACGGCTATTTCGCCCATGGCTACGGGACGATCAGCCAGGGGATGGCGGGCGCCGGCGCCGCGTTCTCGCAGGACGCGCTGGCGACGGCCACCAACCCGGCCGGCATGGCTTTCGTCGGCTCGC
>CAYTXS010000028.1:0-16971 GCA_964441585.1 uncultured Thioalkalivibrio sp. | reverse complement strand
TCGAGCAATCCCAGCTGGAGCAGATCGCCGAGATGTCGCTGGACGACGGCTCGATCATCTTCAACCCGGTCGAGGTCAGCCGCGAGGAAGCGCTCGCGGTGCTGCGGAAGTCCTGGTAACGCTTGCGATCGCGGGGTCGGACCGCGCAGGGCTCCCCTCGCTCAAGAAATCTTTATATCGCTCGGTGAGCCCTGCACGTCCCGACCCCGCTGCCGAGCCGCGCTCCAGGTCTCGAGGTCGTCTGCTGGCGATCCGCGTCGAAGCCGCGGCCGCAGCCGCAGCCTAACTGGCGACCATGCCGGTGACGGTTACGTCGCGCTGTCGCCGGGACTGTCCCGAAGGGCAACGCGGCGCGCCAGCGTCCTTGCCGCTGGATCCAGCCGCGGCAGTGGGGCGTCATGGGCGGCCCGCGCGAGTTTTTCCTTGTCCGAGCCCGGGCCGCCCGTGACGTCGCGCTGTCGCCAGGCCTGTCCCGAAGGGCAAAACTGCGCGCTGTCGCCAAGCCTGCCCCGAAGGGCAAAGCGGCGGCGATTTCGCTACCAGCCGAGGATCATCGCGAACATCAATGGCGCGACGATCGTCGCATCCGACTCGATGATGAACTTGGGCGTGTCCGCCGACAGCTTGCCCCAGGTGATCTTCTCGTTCGGCACGGCGCCCGAGTAGGAACCGTAGCTGGTGGTCGAGTCGCTGATCTGGCAGAAATAACCCCAGCGCGGGATGTCGGTCATCTGCAGGTCCTGCTCGAGCATCGGCACGACGCAGATCGGGAAATCGCCCGCGATGCCGCCGCCGATCTGGTAGAAGCCGATGGAACGGCCGGCCTTCACCTGGCCCTGGTACCACTCGGCGAGATACCCCATGTACTCGATGCCGCTGCGCACGGTATGGACGTTCTTGATCTCGCCCGTGATGCAATGGCTGGCGTAGATGTTGCCGAGCGTGGAGTCCTCCCAGCCCGGCACGACGATCGGCAGGTCCTTCTCGGCCGCGGCGAGCAGCCAGCTGTCTTTCGGGTCGATCTGGTAGTGCTCTTGCAGGCGCCCGCTCCTGAGGACCTGGTACATGAATTCGTGCGGGAAGTAGCGTTCGCCCGCGGCATCGGCCGCCAGCCAGTGGTCGAGCACGACGCGCTCGATGCGCCTGATGGCCTCTTCCTCCGGAATGCAGGTGTCGGTCACGCGGTTCAGGTGGCGCGCGAGCAGGGCCTCTTCGTCGGCGCCCGTCAGGTCGCGGTAACCGGGAATGCGAACGTAGTGATCATGGGCCACGAGATTGAAGACGTCTTCCTCGAGATTCGCACCCGTGCAGGTGATCGCCTGCACCTTGTCGCGGCGGATCATCTCGGCCAGCGACAGCCCGAGTTCGGCCGTGCTCATCGCGCCGGCGAGCGTCACCATCATGCCGCCACCGTTGTCGAGATGGGCGATATATCCGTCCGTGGCATCCACCAGCGCGGCGCCGTTGAAGTGCCGGAAGTGATGCCGGATGAAACTCGAGACAGGGGCGTCGGCCATGCGTGCGGCCTCCTTCCAGGATGCGCGAATCGAAGGGCGCCAAGGTTAGGGCACGCCGCTACCGGCAGCAAGCGCTCGCAGCAACCGGGGACTGCTGGCGGGTGTTATAGCTCGCCATGGCTCGAAGCACGCCCCGACGCGAACTCAGAGCGACACTGCCCAGTCCGGGAGAATTCCCAGGGCCACGGCCTCGAGCCGCTTGTCCAGGCCGGTGAACACCATCAGGCCGAGCACGAGCAACAGCGCACCGAGCCACTGCTTGCCGCGCGCCGCACCCTGCAGCATGCCCGGGCGCCAGCGATTGAGCAGCTGTCCCGACACCACGCCCGCGAGGAGCAATGCGGCCGCAGTGCCGATGCCGAAGGCGAACATGACGGCGAACGCCGTGCCCATCTGCTGGCCGAGCGATGCGAGCGCGATCGCCGCACCGAGAGTGGGGCCGACGCAGGGCAGCCAGACCAGGCCCAGCAGGGCCCCGACACCGAACTGGCTGACGGCTCCGCCAGTCCTGTCCGAAACCACGTCGAAGCGGCTGGTCAGCCCGGACAGTTTCACCGCCGCCCATTCGCCGAGCGGCTTCGACAGCAGGAAGGCTGCCACGATGATCAACATGGCCGCGGCCACGTAGCGGAACCCATCCGGATTGAACCCGAGGGTGAGCAGCAGCAGGGTCAACACCGTGCCGGAGACCGCGAAGGCCGTCGATAATCCCAGCGCCAGGAACAGGGGGCCGCTGCGGCCGCTGGTGGTGGCGGACGACATCACCACCGGCACCAGCGGCCAGACGCAGGGGGAGAGAATGCTCAGGACGCCGGCGAGCATGGCCAACGGAATCGAGGCGAGTTCCAGTGTCATCGGATTGGTCCTGCTGCTGCCAGTGCGACGCTTACATCGTCGCCTTGATCGCCTTGTCGAGTTCGGCGGCGATCACCTCGGGCCGGGATTCGGCAACGCTGTACCAGAACTGCGACTCGCCGGCATAGATCAACAGGGTCGACTGGCGCGGCGCGCGGAAGTGGCGCACCCACTCCTTTTCCGTGTCGAAGTCCACGGAAAGGATGTGGAACACCTTGTCGGGATTCGCCTCGCGATAAGCCGCGAGCGCAGCCTGTTGCTTCTTGCAGGTTGAGCACCAGTCGGCATAGACATCGACCAGCACGACCTCGCCGGCCTGTTGCAGCTCAGCGAACCGGGCGGGGTCGAACGGCTCTTTCTCGAGAGCGAACGCGGCTGAAAGGGACAGGGCCAGCACGAGGGCCACGAATAACTGCTTCATGAAATGTCTCCTGGGGTACCGGACGACGAGCGGCCCCGTGCCGCCCTGTACCCACAAGAAACCTGCCGGAGGGAAAATATTACAATCGCGCGCCGACCGGCACCTGCTGCGTCAGGCAATGAAAGGCCCCGAGCCCGACGACCAGCTCGGTGGCGCGAATCGGCACGACCCGCCGACCCGGAAAGCAGTCCGCCAGGATACGACCGGCCACCGCGTCCGTCGGCTGGTCGAAGGCGGGGAGCAGCACGACCCGGTTGCCGATATAGAAATTGCCGTAGCTGGCCGGCAGGCGTTCGCCATCGCGCTCGACCGGTGCGGGCATCGGCAACTCGACGATGCGCAGCCGGCGGCCATCGGCCAGGCGCAAAGCGTGCAGGCGCGCCAGGTTCTCCGCCAGCGGCACATGATTGGCGTCGGCCCGGTCCGGTTCCACGACCGTGACGACCGCGTCCTCGGCGACGAAACGCGTGATGTCGTCGATGTGGCCGTCCGTGTCGTCACCGACGATCCCGTCGCCCAGCCAGAACACCTGGTTTATGCCGAGCAGCGATGCCAGGCGGCTTTCGATCTCGACGCGCGACAGCGTGGGGTTGCGGTTCGGGTTGAGCAGGCACTGTTCGGTGGTCAGCACCGCGCCCGCGCCGTTCACGTCGATGGAGCCGCCCTCGAGAATCATTCCACCGTCAAACAGGGGCACCTCGAGCGCCGCCGCCATCTGCGCAGGAATTGCATCGTCCAGGTCCCATGGCGGGTACTTGCCGCCCCAGGCATTGAAACCGCAATCCAGCGCCGCAAGCCGGGATGCTGCATCGCGCACAAAAATGGCGCCATGGTCGCGGCACCAGGCATCGTTGGTGGGGAAGCGATGGAATACGACCGCCGACGTGGCCGCAACCTGGCCCAGCAGGTTCCGCACATGGCGTTCGTGCGCTGCATCAAGCACGTTGATGCGCACCGTCTCGCCTTCCGCCAGCGCCGTCACGGCCTGCGCCATCGCAGCCTCGGCGGCCTCCAGCACGCCCGGCCAGGTCTCCGGATTGTGCGGCCAGGAAATCCACGTCGCCTCGTGAGGCGCCCACTCTGCAGGCATGCTGAAGCCGAGCTCCGCGGGAGCCGGCCGGGTCATCGCTTTCATTGCCAGGTCTCGGACAAGGGGCGCCAAGTTTAGCGGCACAACGGGCCTTAGACGAAGGGCGGGTGGCGCCACGCGGCCCGAGCGTTCATATTTGGCGCTTCCAAAAAGCACCAGAGGGGAGAGCAACGATGACAGGACGCGTGGCGGTTGTGACCGGCGGCACACGAGGAATCGGTGGCGCCATCTCCGAGGCACTGGCGAAGAACGGCTACCAGGTGGCTGCGAATTACGTCGGCAGCACGGATCGGGCGAAATCGTTCCAGGAGCGCACAGGCATAGCCACTTTCCGCTTCGACGTGGGCGATTTCGAGGCCAGCCGCGAGGGCGTGAAGCGCATCGAGCAGGAACTCGGCCCGGTGGAGGTCCTCGTCAACAACGCCGGTATCACGCGCGACGGCACGCTGCACAAGATGAGCTTCGAGCATTGGGACGAGGTCATCCGCACCAATCTCACCAGCTGTTTCAACATGTGCCGCCATGTCATCGAGGGCATGCGGGACCGCAAGTTCGGTCGTATCGTAAATATCGGTTCGGTCAACGGCCAGGCAGGGCAGTACGGCCAGGTCAATTACGCGGCCGCGAAATCCGGCATTCACGGCTTCACCAAGGCGCTCGCACAAGAAGGCGCGAAAGTGAACGTCACGGTCAACGCCGTCGCGCCGGGTTACGTCAATACCGAGATGGTGCGCGCGGTCCCCGATAAAGTGCTGGAGAAGATCATCTCCCGCATCCCGGTGGGTCGCCTCGGCGAGACGGACGACATCGTCCGCGCCGTGCTGTTCCTGGTCGCCGACGACGCGGACTTCATGACCGGCTCGACCATGTCCGTGAACGGCGGGCAGCACATGTACTGAGCGGGCTTTCCGCCCGGGCGGAAAGCCACGCGCCGGCCCGGTCGATCCCGGGCCGGCGCGTGAAGGTTCAGCGCGCTTCGTCCCTCAGCGGGTCTCGTCGAGCGTGCGCCGCACGTAGGAGCCGGGCGCATCCTCGATCACCGGGTAGTCCTTGTGCAGGCCCGGCTGGCGAGCGTTGACCTGGCCCCCGGCGTGCTTCTTCAGCCACTTGCCCCAGTCCAGCCACCAGCTCCCGGGCGTCTCTTCCGTCGATGCAAACCAGGCGTCGGGATTGGCCGGCGGCTTGTCACCGGCGCGGAAACCGTACTTCACCTTGGTGGGCGGATTGATCGCGCCCGCGATGTGGCCGGAGTTTCCGAGCACGAAACGGTTCGGACCGGAGAACAGCTGCGTCGTCTCGTAGCAGGTCTTCCAGGGCGCGATGTGATCGTCGCGCGTGGCAAGGACGTAGCTCGGGGTCGTCACCCTGCTGACGTCGATCGGCTCGCCCGCGACCTCGATTCCGCCGGGTTCGCGCAGCAGGTTCTTCAGGTACATGTTGCGCATGAACCAGGTGTGACAGGCCGCCGGCATGTTGGTGGCATCCTCGTTCCAGTACAGCAGGTCGAAGGGGATGCGCGGCTTGCCGAGCAGGTAATGGTTGATGATGAACGACCAGATCAGGTCGGGCGCGCGCAGCATGCGGAATCCCCACGACACGTTGTCGCCCGGGATGAATCCCTTGGCACGCCCCACCGCCTCCAGCCGGTCTACCAACTCCTCGTTGACGAACACCTTGATGTCGCCGACGTCGCTGTAATCGACCAGCGTGGTGAGGAAAGTCGCGGAGCGGATCGGCTTGCGGCCCTTCGCTTCCAGCCAGGCCAGCATCACGGTCAGCAGGATGCCGCCGAGGCAGTAGCCCATGGCGTTGACCTCCTCCTGGCCGGTGAGGTCCTTGATCACGTCGAGCGCCGTCAGCGGGCCCTCGGTCATGTAGTCGTCGAAGGTCTTGTCCCGGGTCTCGCCATTGGGGTTCACCCAGGAGATGAGGAACACGGTGTGCCCCTGGTCGACCGCCCAGCGCACCAGGGAGTTGGACGGCTGCATGTCCAGCACGTAGTACTTGTTCAGCCACGGCGGGATGATCAGCAGGGGGCGGCGGGCCACCTTGGCCGTCGTCGGGGTGTACTGGATGAGCTGCATCAGCTCGTTCTGGTAGACCACCTTGCCCGGGGTCACAGCGAGGTCGCGGCCGACCTTGAACGCCCCCATGTCGGACATGCTGACTTTCAGCCGGCCGTGTTCGATATCCAGGTCGGACCAGAAATTTCGCACGCCCTCGACGAGGTTGCGGCCCTTGCTCGATTTGGTCGCAGCCAGCACCTCGGGGTTACTGAGCGCGAAGTTACTGGGGGCCACGGCATCGAGAAACTGCCCGGTGAAAAAGCGCAGCTTGCGCGCCGTGTCCTGGTCGAGCCCGGGGGTGCCGTCGGCCAGCGACAGCATGGTCCGGGTGTTAGCCTGCCACGTACGGCGGACCGCGTTGAATACCGGCCGCTGCTGCCAGGTGGCACTGCTGAAGCGACGATCGCCGTTGCTGCCGTTCGCGGCGGCGCCGTTGACCGGCGTACCGACCGCCTGGCGCAGCAGCTCGCCGCCGATGCCGAGGTAGTCCCCGGTCAGCGAGACCGAATGTTTCATGACGAAACCCGGGTGCGTCGCGAGGGCTGCGACCCATTGCGCGTAAGCCTTGCCCAGGTCGGCGGAAAGGCCGGTCATGACGCGCGCCATCTGGTACTGCGCTTTCAGGTTTTCCGGCTTGAGATGCTTCAAAACTGACATCGTGTTCACTCCGCTCAAGAGAGCCGCTCGAAGATGGCGGCGATACCCTGGCCGCCGCCGATACACATGGTGACGAGTGCGTAGCGCCCGTTGCAGCGGGCCAGTTCGTGCAGCGCTTTCACGGTGATGATGCAGCCCGTGGCGCCGATGGGGTGGCCCAGCGAAATGCCGCTGCCGTTCGGGTTGACCAGGTCGGGAGGCAGGTCGAGATCGCGGCAGACGGCGAGCGCCTGGGCCGCGAAGGCCTCGTTCACCTCGAACACGTCGATGTCGGAGACCTTCAGGCCGGTCTTCTCGAGCAAGGCACGTGTGGCCGGTACCGGGCCGATACCCATGTACTTCGGCTCGACGCCCGCGAAGCTGTAACCCACCAACCGCGCCATCGGCGTCAGTCCCTGCGCCTCGGCGGCGGCGCGCTCCATCAGCACCACCGCCCCGGCGCCGTCGTTCAGGCCCGAAGCATTGCCGGCCGTCACGCTGCCGTCGCCCTTGAAGGCGGGACGCAGCTTGGCGAGGCTCTCGAGGCTCGTCTCGCGACGCACGTGCTCGTCGGTGTCGAACAATTTCTTCTCGCGCTTGACCTTCACCTCGACAGGCACGATCTGCCCCTCGAAGCGGCCCTCGTCGATGGCCCGCGCCGCCCGCACCTGGCTTTCGAGCGCAATGGCGTCCTGGTCTTCACGGCTGACCTTCCAGCGCTCCGCCACGTTCTCGGCAGTGATGCCCATGTGACAGGAATCGAAGGGGTCGCTGAGGGCGCCGACCATGGCATCGATCACCTGGCCGTCGCCGAGGCGCTGGCCGAACCGCATGCCGGGCAGCCAGTACTGGGCGCGGCTCATGCACTCGGCGCCGCCGGCCACCGCGGCCGGGGTATCGCCCTGGAGGATCAGCTGCGCTGCTGACACGATGGCCTGCAGGCCGCTGCCGCACAGGCGGTTGACGGTCACGGCCGGGGTTTCTACGGGCAGGCCGCCGTTCACGGCCGCGGCCCGCGCGAGATACATGTCCCGCGCCTCGGTGTGGATGACGTTGCCGAACACGCAATGGCCGATGTCGCCGGGCTCGAGGCCGGCCCGGCTGACGGACTCGCGCACGACCAGCGCAGCGAGGTCGCTAGGCGGGCTTCCGGCGAGCGCGCCCCCGTAGGTACCGATGGCGGTGCGGACGGCGGACACGACGACGACTTCGCGATTCTGCTCACTCATGGCGCTGGGATCCTTTGTTGTTGGTCACGGCCTTGTACCGGCCATTGAACTTGCCACCAGTCGCGGATTGTCGCAAGAGCGACCGCGGGTGGCATCCGCAGATACCCCGGGCAAGGCCAAGGGGGTCTGCCGGAGGCAAAAAAAACGGGCGGGACGTCGCCGCCCCGCCCGTTCCCGTCCTGCTTCAGGCGCCCTTCTTGCCTGCCGGCTTCGGCGCGGCGGCCTGCGCGGCGGCCATGGTCTCGCCGAAATTCGACTGGGCCTGCTTGATACCCTGCTCCGCCCAGGCGGCCAGCTTGCCCTGCGCGTCGGTGGCAGTTTCCATCAGGCTCTGCGCGCGCTTCTGCACCCGCGCGACATATTCCTCGGCCAGCTTCGTCTGGGCCTGGAAGTACTCGGTCGGGCTGGTCGTCGAGGCGGCGACTTTCATCTGCTCGACAGCGAGATCGATCGCGTCGCCCAGCAGGTCGGCCTGCATCTGGAAGCCCTTCTCGAAGCTCTCGAAACCGAACTCCGTCATCTCTGCGAGGGGTGCGCCGGCCTTCTGGGCCTGGGTGTAAAGGTCGTCGTACGTCATGGCTTGATCCTCAGGTTGTTCGTAACTGCTCGATGGCGGTCGGCCATCCCTGGGAAACAAGCTAGCAGAAATCTTTTTGCGTTGCAAAAAGATTATTCTGTGGATTGTACGTAGATATTATAAAACAGCTACTTAGGCTTATTTTTGCCGGACTCTTCATTTTGCGCTTGCGCCTCCGACATGCCGAACATGCGCTGCTGGAGCTCCTTCCAGGTGGCGAGATTCTGCTCCGCCAGCTGGCTGACGGTGGACAACGGCGTGTCCTTCATCATCGTCAGAACCTGTTCCTGGAAGCTTTGTTGCTGGTCCACGAAAGCACCGACGCTGCGTTCCAGGTAGGTCGAGAGAAAGTCCTGCATCGCGCCGCCGTAGAAGCGGATCAACTGCTCCAGCAACTCGGCGGAGAGCAGCGGCCGCCCCGCTTCTTCGCGCTCGACGATGATCTGCAGAAGGATGCTGCGGGTGATGTCTTCGCGCGTCTTGGCGTCCTCGACCCGCACCTTCTCGCCCGCGACCACGAGCTCGCGCACCTCGTCCAGCGTGAGGTGGCGACTCTCCGACGGGTCGTAGAGGCGGCGATTGGCATATTTCCGGATGACGCGTTCTTTCATGGGCTCATAATGCAGCCCCCGGCGCCCGCCGTGAAGTGCCCGCCTCAGTCCATGTGGTATCCGCCGTTCACCGACAGGTCCGTTCCCGTGATGTAAGCGGCGTCGTCGGAGGCGAGAAACAGCACGGCACGTGCGATCTCGGCGGGCTTGCCGAAGCGGCCGACCGGGATCTGTTCGCGGATGCCCTCGCGGATGGGCTCGGGGACGTTCATGATCAAGGGCGACTCGATGTAGCCCGGCGACACCGTGTTCACGGTGATGCCCTTGCGCGCCACTTCGCGTGCCACGGCCATCGTGAAGCCGTGCACGCCCGCCTTGGCCGCCGAATAGTTCGCCTGGCCGAACTGGCCGCGCTGCCCGTTCACCGAGGAGATGTTGACGACGCGCCCGAACTTGCGCTCGATCATCCCGTCGATGACCGACTTCGTGGCGTTGTAGACGCTGTCGAGGTTGGTGCGCAGCACCGCCTGCCAGTCGGCCGGCGACAGCTTGGCAAGGCGGCCGTCGCGGGTGATTCCGGCGGCATTCACCAGCAGGTCCACGGGGGCGAGCTCTGCTTCGACGGCAGCGACTCCGGCGCGGGTGGCCTCGTAGTCGCTGGCGTCGAAGGGCTGTATGTGAATCTGCAAGTCGCGCGCGCCAAGTTCCTGCTGCCATTTGGCCGCGTTCTCCGCGTCGCCCGGATGGCAGTTCGCCGCCACCTGGTAGCCGGCTTCGAGCAGGACCTCGCAAATGACCCTGCCAATGCAGCCCGTGCCCCCGGTGACCAGCGCTGTTCGTCCGCTCATGCCCTTCTCCTCGTTTTTATTGGATCGTTACCGATGGTCGCGGAGCATAGCGCGTTTTTATTGTGCAATGCAAAATTTTGTTGCGGGCGCACAAACGAGAACGGGCGGCCCGAGGGCCGCCCGTCCTGCCGGCCACGTGGCCGGATCCTTTTCCCGGGTCAGGCCTAGAAGAACACCTGCACGCCGACGCGGAAGGCGTCGACCTCTTCACCGGCCCCATTGAACTGGTCATCGATCGAGTACTCGGCCTTGATGTTGGCGCGATGACCACTGATGTAGTAGCTCAGGCCCAGCCCGATGGTGTCGAGCTTCTGGCCGTCATCCGGATCCTGGTTCTGCCAGCGGATGACCGGCTGCCACTTGCTGCCGGCAGGCAGGAAGGCCGCCGTGATGTGCGACGTGGTGCCGCCGTTGTAGAACGCGCCACCGGGGCCGCCCACGCCTTCCCAGTCGAACCAGCCGGCCGTCACTGACAGGTGACCGGCGCCCAACGTCTTCTCGGCCACGCCGAACACGCTCATCGCCGTGTGGTCATCCTGGTCGCTGCGACCCATCTGGTCGTAGCCGACACCGAAGCTGAGCACGTCCAGCGCACCGAGGCTGTTGGTGTTGAAGAACCAGCCGCCCTGCGGGGACGCCAGGTTGATCATCACCATACCGGTCATGCGTCCGTCTTCACTGGTATTGGCACCGCCGATTGCGCCGCGGAAATAGCCCGCCCGATACGCGAAAAGGCCGTCGCCGAGCAGGCCGCGCACCTGGATACCGTCGTCACGCCAGAAAGCGCCACTGGGGTTGGTGGGCAGCGGAGCCAGCGCGCGCGTCGGGTAATCGATCGCGGTCAGGCTGACAGCTGACGCCTGGTTGTCGATGGAGAACGGCACCAGCTGGCGGCCGACCATGACATTGAAGGCGGGGGAAATACGGTAATCGATGAAGGCATCGGTCAGGACCGGGTCCTGGCGTCCGCCACTGGCGCCGCCGGCGGCGGCATCGTAGTTGACGAAGAAGAACACCTTCTCCGCCGCCTGGCCCAACAGCATGATGCGGTTGCGACGGGTAAAGAAGTCGCTGCTGCGGTCGCCGTCGGCCGTACCCTCGTCGACGGACTCGTACCAGTACTGGTGCAGGTAGCCCAGCTGGACCCAGGCGTTCTCATTGACTTCGAGTTTCGGGCTCCATGCGCTCGCGGTATGCGGCACCATCGCGAGCACGGCTGCCGCCAGCAGGCCGCTGGAGAGAGGCTTGTTCAATCTCATCGTTATTCTCCTTGTGTAGAACTCGTCTGTAGCGGGGATACGGAGTCCGGGCCCTGGACACGTTGCGACCGGGTATTCGTTCTTGCGACGAGTTTCCCGGACCGTCGAGGCACGCCTTGCCGTCATCTCCCTGCTGGTTGTCGTCTGGAGGCAACTCGCACCGCGCATCATCGCGCATGGCGGCACTTAATTGCTATTAGCTCAAAGTCTAAGTTTCTGCTACCTGAAAGCAACATTGATCAGGGAAAACCGAAACATCGCCTGCGCAAGATGTGGTAAATAAACCACAAGCTGGCGGCGTTTTCGTGCCGGCGCGGAAAACGGGGTCGTCACCGAGTTGCGTTAAGCTTCGGCGCAGGCCCGAGGCGCCGCTGCGACGAAGGTCTAATGTACGCGCCAGGGCGCGAACCCAAGACTCACACGATGAAAAATACGGCCCGCGCGGTCACGTGCGGGACCCGGTACAAGGAGGAGGAATCGATGACCGGATCCAAGGTCCATCCGGTGCAAGCCGAGTTTGCCAAGGCAGCGCACTGCGACAGCAAGAAATACGCGGAAATGTACGCGGCGTCCGTAGCGGACCCGGAAGCTTTCTGGGCGGAACACGGTAAACGGATCGACTGGATACGACCGTACTCGAAAGTGAAGGACGTCTCTTTCGACCGTAACAACCTGCATATCCGCTGGTTCGAGGACGGCACGCTGAATGCCAGCGCAAACTGCCTCGATCGCCACCTCGAAGAGCGCGGCGACCAGACGGCCATCATCTGGGAAGGCGACGACCCTGACGAGTCGAAGCACATCAGCTATCGCGACCTTTACGAGCAGGTCTGCCGGCTGGCCAACGGCCTCAAGTCGCTGGGCATAGGCAAGGGCGACATGGTCACGATCTACATGCCGATGATCCCCGAGGCCGCGGTCGCGATGCTGGCCTGCGCCCGCATCGGCGCGCCGCATTCCATCGTGTTCGGCGGATTTTCACCCGAGTCGGTGGCCGGTCGCGTCCAGGACTGCAACTCGAAACTGATCATCACCGCGGACGAAGGCCTGCGCGGCGGCCGCAAGGTGCCGCTGAAAGCCAACGTCGACCGGGCGCTCGAGCAGCACAAGCTCGACAGCGTCGCCAACGTGGTGGTCGTCAAGCGGACCGGCGGCAAGGTCGCGTGGACCGAGGGCCGCGACGTCTGGTACGAGTCGCTGGTTGCCGACCAGCCGGCCGAGTGCCCGGTCGAGGAGATGAATGCGGAAGACACGCTGTTCATCCTCTACACCTCGGGCTCCACGGGGCAGCCCAAGGGCGTGCTGCACACCACCGGCGGATACATGGTGTACGTCTCGATGACGCACCAGTACGTCTTCGACTACCAGCCCGGCGAGATCTACTGGTGTACGGCCGACGTCGGCTGGGTCACAGGGCACAGCTATATCGTCTACGGCCCGCTGGCGAACGGCGCCACCACGCTGATGTTCGAGGGCGTGCCGAACTATCCGGACAGCTCGCGCTTCTGGCAGGTGGTGGACAAGCACAAGGTCAACATTTTCTATACGGCGCCCACCGCCATCCGCGCCCTGATGCGCGAAGGCGAGGAGCCGGTCAAGAAGACCAGCCGCGAGAGCCTGCGCGTGCTCGGCTCGGTGGGCGAACCGATCAACCCGGAAGCCTGGGAGTGGTATTACCGCGTCGTCGGCGACGATCGCTGCCCCATCGTGGACACCTGGTGGCAGACCGAGACCGGCGGCATCCTGATCACGCCGCTGCCAGGCGCCACCGACCTGAAACCCGGGTCGGCGACGCTGCCCTTCTTCGGCGTGCAGCCGGCCATCGTGGACAACGAGGGCAACACGCTGGAAGGCGCCACCGAGGGCAACCTGGTGTTGCTCGACAGCTGGCCGGGCCAGATGCGCACCGTGTTCGGCGATCACGACCGCTTCGTGCAGACCTACTTCTCGACCTTCGAGGGCCGCTACTTCACCGGCGACGGCGCGCGCCGCGACGAGGACGGCTACTACTGGATCACCGGCCGCGTGGACGACGTGCTCAATGTCTCCGGCCACCGCATGGGCACGGCGGAGATCGAGAGCGCTCTGGTGGCTCATCCGAAGGTGGCTGAAGCGGCGGTCGTCGGCTTTCCGCACGACATCAAGGGCCAGGGCGTCTATTGCTACGTGACGCTGCAGGCGGGCGAGGACCCGACCCCGGAGCTGAACAAGGAGTTGCGGACCTGGGTACGGACAGAGATCGGACCGATCGCGACGCCCGACGTGATCCAGTTTGCACCGGGACTTCCCAAGACGCGCTCAGGCAAAATCATGCGACGCATCCTGCGCAAGGTCGCGGCCCACGAATACGGCAATCTTGGGGACACCTCGACACTGGCGGATCCCGGCGTCGTGGACGACCTGATCGAGAACCGCAAGCGAATCACCTGAGATCGGCCGGATCTCGCCAGGCGGCGAGGCTGCCCGGCCGGACAACCCCCGTGGCGGTGCCCCGCAAGGGCCCGCCACGGGAACACCGGGAAACAATCATGGGCGAGAGCACGCGCATCATTGTCGCAGACGACCACCCTCTGTTCCGGGAGGCGCTGCAGCAAGCGCTCACTCCGATGATGCCCGGCGTCAGCTTTGTCGAGGCGGAATCCTTCGAGTCGCTGCAGGTGGCCGTGGGCGATTGCGAGGATGCGGATCTGGTGCTGCTGGACCTGGAAATGCCGGGTGCGCAGGGCTTCTCGGTGCTCGCCTGGCTGCGCACCCAATACCCCGCACTGCCCGTGGTGCTGGTGTCGGCGACCAGCGACGCCGGGGTCATGCGGCGCGCAGTGGATTTCGGCGCCTCCGGCTTCATCCCGAAGTCTTCCCCTGCGGAAACCATTTCCGAGGCCATCGCCGCGGTGCTCGAGGGCGAGATCTGGCTGCCCGAGGCGGCCCTCGCGCTGGACGACTCGTCGCTTTCGGCACACGAGGAACTGGCCCGCCGGGTCGCAAGCCTGACGCCGCAGCAATTCCGCGTGCTGGACATGCTCTCGGAAGGACTGCTGAACAAGCAGATCGCCGCCGAACTGCAGGTCTCGGAGGCCACCATCAAGGCTCACGTGACCGCGATCTTCCGCAAGCTCGGCGTGCGCAGCCGCACCCAGGCCGCCGTGGCGGCGCGCCGGCTTGAGACCTCGGCCCGCCCTGACTAACCCGCCGCGGCGCGGGCCGCAGCCGCCACGGACTGGCGGCGCGCCAGCAGCAACTGGCTCATGATGGCGCGCAGCGCGGCCGGCTTCACCGGTTTGCGCATGATGGCGAAACCGGCGTCGCGAACGCGGTCACGGGCTTCTTCACCGTAGTCCGCAGTGATCACCACGGCCGGGACTTCGCCCCATCGCGCGCGGACCGCGGTAATGGTATCCAGGCCGGTATCGGCGCCGTCGAGATGGAAGTCCGCCAGCACCAGGTCCGGCGGGCGGCCTGCCGTTTCCAGCGCAGCGAGTCCGCTGGCCGTGTCGGTGGCGGTGACGATCTCGCAGGACCAGCCTTCCAGCAGCTGCGCCATGCCTTCGAGGATATTGGCTTCGTTGTCCACGCAGAGCACCAGGGCCTCGTCCAGCCGGGCCGCCGGGCCGGTGACCACGACCGGCGCGGCCACCGGCGCCTGGCTGGCGGCCAGCGGCACCTCGACCGAGAACACCGAGCCACGCCCCAGCACCGAGCGCACCCGGATCTCGTGGCCCAATGCCCGCGCCATGCGACGCACGATGGCGAGGCCCAGGCCCATGCCCTTCGCGCCCATTTCGTCACGCGGCTGGAAGCGGCGGAACTCCTCGTAGATGTCATTCTCCAGGTGCTCTGTGGGGATGCCCGGACCGGTGTCGCAGACCTGGATGGAGAGGACATCACCCCGGCGGCGGCATCCCAGCACCACGCGTCCCTGTTTGGTATAGCGCAACGCATTGGAAAGGAAGTTCTGCAGAATGCGGCGCAGGAACTGCCGATCGCTATGCACGGCAAGCCGGCAAGGCAGCGTGCGGAGATCGATGCCACGGTTGCGGGCGATGACGCCGAACTCGACCCCGAGCGTGGCGAGAATGTCATCGACACGAAAATCAGAATGGCGCGGCTCGAGCGCCCCGGCGTCCAGCTTGGAAATATCGAGCAGCGCGGTCAGGAGTTCCTCGGCGGCGCGCAAGGAACTGTCGATCCGGTCCACCGCCCGCAGCGTCCGTGCCTCATGCTCGCCCTGGCCGAGCGCCGAGGTGAACAGCCGCGCGGCGTTGAGCGGCTGCAACAGATCGTGGCTGGCGGCCGCCAGGAAGCGTGTCTTCGACAGATTGGCGGCCTCGGCGTCTTTCTTCGCCTCGCGCAGGGCCCGCTCGATGCGCTTGCGCAGCTCGATCTCGCTGCGCAGCCTCTGGTTGACCTCGGACAGTTCGCGGGTACGGTCGCGAACCCGCTGTTCCAGCGTCTCGTAGGCTTCCCGCAGACCCTGTTGGGCACGGCGCCGCTCGGTGATGTCGTGGAACAGGGCAAAGAAGCCCTGCACGTCCCCCGCGCCGTCGAACTGCGGAATATACGTCGCTTCCGCGTACCGCGCCTGGCCCTCGTCGTCGATGGTGGATACCTCGAAGCTCTGCCGCAGGCCGGCTAGCGCGCTCTCCATGTGCGCCTCCCGCTCAAGAAAGCGCTCCCGGCCGAGCACCTCGTCTACGCGCCGGCCGCAGATGGCGTCGCGATGCAATCCGATAGAGCGCTCGTAAGCCTTGTTGACGAAACGATAAACCAGGTGGCGATCCAGGTAGGCGATCAGCACGGGAACGTTGTCCGTGTAGATGCGGATATTCGCCTCGCTGTCGCGCAGCGCGCGTTCCGTGCGCTTGTGCTCCGTAATGTCGCTGAAGCTGGCGACATAGCCGCCGCCCGGCAGCGGGTTCACCCGCATCTCGATCACCGAGCCGTCGTCCCGCGTACGCTCGAACACATGCGGTTCGCCGCGCTCGAAATAAGCGAGGCGCTTGGCGACATGCGCCTCGACATCGCCCGGCCCGCAACGGCCCAGGCCGGCGTTGTAGCGGATCAATGCCTCGATGGGCGTGCCGACGCGCAGCAGGGTGTCGGGATAATTGAACAACTCGGCGTAACGGCGGTTCCATGCCACCAGGCGTGACTCCGCGTCGATCACGCTGATGCCTTCCGCGACGTTTTCCAGGGTGGTTTCAAGCAGGTCGCGATTGAAGCGCGAGACCTGCGACGCTTCGCCGACGATGCTGGCCACATCCTCGATCCGCAGCTCGGCGCCCTTCAGTGCGGACACCAGCACCGTGCGTGCGGCAGATGCTCCCATCGCTCCCGATAGCAGTCGCTCGGTCAGGTGCAACAGCTGCCTGTCGGCGCGCAGGCCGTCGATGAAAGGCAGGCCCCGCTCTCGCAGGTGCGACTCGAAAGCGGCGGTGGCCTTTTCCCGGCCGATGAAGCGTTCCGCGAGTATCCGCAGGTCACCGACTTTGGCTGAGCCGCGGATGCGATCGGTGACCGGCGCCACGAGGCCACCCGGGCCGTGCGCCGCACGATCGTCCGTGCCGACGAAAACCGCGGCCTGGCGGCGCTCCATCATGCGTGGCGCGGTGTACAGCGACACGCCCACGAAAAACAGTATGTTGGCTCCGAGACTCCAGACCACGCCATGCGTCACGGCATCCAGGCCGTTCAGGCCGAGCATGCCGTAGGGGCGGAGCCACTCGATACCGAAGGGGCCCGCCTGGACCAGCTCGATCGGCAGCCAGCCGGTCTGCGCGAAAGCCGGCAACAGCAGTGTCCAGCCCCAGAGCAGGAAACCCGCCCACATTCCCGCGATCGCGCCGGCTCGGGTCGCACGGCGCCAGTAGAGGCCGCCGATCATCGCCGGACCGAACTGCGCAGCAAGAGCGAAGGACAACAGGC
>CAYTXS010000027.1:0-17047 GCA_964441585.1 uncultured Thioalkalivibrio sp. | reverse complement strand
AGCCTTTAAGGATACCGCCCTCGATCAATGTCGTGCAGTTCGAGGGCGTGCCCTCATCGTCCACGGTGAGGGAGCCGCGCCGACCCGGCAGCGTGCCGTCGTCCACGATCGTGCATAACGACGAAGCGACCTTCTCGCCCATCCGTCCGCTGAATGCCGAGGTGCAGCGGCGATTAAAATCACCCTCGAGTCCATGACCGATAGCCTCGTGCAGTAACACGCCGGGCCAGCCGGGGCCGAGCACTACCGGCATCGTACCAGCCGGCGCAGGGACCGCATCGAGGTTGACCAGGGCCTGGCGGGCCGCGTCGCGCGCGAAGTCCTCGGCGCGTGAGTCCTCGAGCAACCAGCCGTAACCGAAGCGCCCTCCGCCCCCGGCAAACCCCTGTTCCCGACGACCGTCCTGTTCGGCGATGGCCGAGACGTTCACCCGCATCAAGGGGCGCACGTCGGTCACGAGCGTGCCGTCGCTCGCGGCGATGAGGATCAATTCGTGCACGCCCACCAGGCTGACCACCACTTCGCGGATGCGCGGATCGACGGCACGGGTCACGGCATCGAGCCGCTCGAGCAGCGCGATTTTCTGCTTGTCTTCCAGCGTGGCCAGCGGATCGAGATCGGGATACAAGGGCGCCGGCCGGGTCGCGTGCCAGGCCTGCACGGCGCCGTCGCCGCCCTGCCGGGTGATCGCCCGGGCGGCGTCCGAGGCCGCGTCGAGGGCCGGCATCATCAACTCGTCGGAGTAGGCGAAGCCGGTCTTCTCGCCGCTTATGGCGCGAATTCCGGCACCCTGCTCGATCATGTGGCTGGCGTCCTTCACGCGCCCGTCTTCCAGCGTCCACGCCTCCTGTCGTAATGACTGGATGTAGATATCCGCAGCATCGACGGCACGCCCCATGATGCGGCCGAGCAAGCGATCGAGGTCGCGCCGCTCCAGGCCCGCAGGGCCGAGCAAGCGATCTACAGACAGTTCCAGCACCTGGTCATTCATGCTTTGTCCTCCGTGCGGGCCCTGAGGACATTCGGCCCGCGCCTGTGATTCAATACCGGGAAGCGGCTGCGCGCCGCCTGCTGGGCCGCATGGTCGAGGTCCGCGACGACGACGCCGACCCCTTCACGACGACGCGCGACGACCGTGCCCCAGTGATCCACGATCATCGAGTCCCCCCAGGTCCGGCGCCCGCCGGGATGCTCGCCCCACTGGGCCGCCCCCAGCACGAAAGCGAGGTTCTCCACCGCCCGGGCACGCACGAGCAGTTCCCAGTGCGCCCGGCCGGTCGGCACGGTGAACGCGGTCGGCAGGGCGACGACGTCCAAGCCTGATGCGCCCATCGACCGGAACAATTCCGGGAAGCGCACATCGTAACAGACCGCCAGACCCAGCCTGCCGAGCGGCGTGTCCGCGACGACAGCCCGCTGGCCCGGCGCGGTGCCCGCCGACTCGCGATAACCCTCGTCCACGCCGGGTAAAGCGACATCGAACAAATGCAGCTTGTCGTAGCGCGCCACCGCCCGGCCCTGCGCATCGAACAGGATGCTCGCCGCGTGCGGCCGGTCCGCACCGGGATCGAGGACCGGGATGGTGCCGCCGACGATCCACATACCGAGTTCGCGCGCAGCGGTTTCGAGAAACGCCTGGGCCGGGCCGTCACCGAAAGATTCGGCAACCGCGATCCGATCGGTTTCGCTGCGTCCCAGGAAAGAGAAATTCTCCGGCAGGACCGCCAGGCCCGCGCCCGCCTCGGCAGCGGTCTCGAGCAGGGATCGCGCGCTCCCGAGATTGACGGCGACGTCCGGTCCGGAACACATCTGGATGACTGCGGCACGTTGCATCAATTGCTGCTCCCGCCACCCGTCGGTACCCGCGCGACGACCGGGTCATCCCAAGATCCGGTGAGCCGATAGGTGATCTGCGCTGAGAAGGGGTTGTTGAAAATTTCCGCGAGCAGGAACAATGCGGCGCCCACGGCCGGTCCGGCCACGACCGCCCCCGCCACCGGAAAGGTGCCACCGAAATCCGCGCCGATCACGGCCGTCTGGTCGTAATCGCGTGTCACCAGCCCGGTACGGCCGACCACCGCCATGTTCGCGGCGGGACCGCGCATCAACAGGTTGTCCGTGTAGGCATTACCGTCTTCGAGCCGGAAGTCGCCGGTGATCCGGTCGAAGGACGTGCCCTTGCCGAACACATCCTTGAAATCGAGCGCCAGTCGGCGTGGGAGCGCCTGCACGCTCAACAGGCCGAACACCCGGCCGGCACCGGGGTCGACCCCGACCAGGCTGCCGTTCCGGATGTCCACCGTCGCCGTGCCCTCGATCGCCTCGAGCCAGTCGCTGCGCAGTCCGCCTTGCCAGCTGACCTCCGCTTCGAAAACCCCGCTCTGTGCCTCCATGCCGCGATTGAAGCCCATGAAATCCAGGGTCGCGCCCACGTCATCGCTCTGGAAGCGCACGCCGAGGCGCGATGCATCGACTGTCGGCGACAGCCGGGAGCGGCCCTCCGCCTGGAAAATGAAGCCGTCCCCGATGCCCTCGAGCCCGATCAGTTCGATGCCGTCACCCTCGTGCAGGGCCAGCGCGGAAACGCTGCCGAATCGAATCGACCCGTAGCGCAGATCGTCGACCTGGATGTCGAGTGGCGGAATAAGTGCCGGATTCAGTCGTACCGGTGGCCCGACCGGTTCCGACCCATTCGCGGGCGTCACTTCGATCTCCCCGGAAGTGCCTGGGGGGTCGTTGGCCGCGCCCAGCCAGAGATAGTCGAGTCTAGCCGTCACTGGCTCGTCGCCGTAAAGCGAAAAAGGCACGTCGAGGTGGCCGGCCGCGCGATTCGCGTTCAGGTCCAGTGACCAGTGCGTTGCGCCGCGCGACACGTCAACGAGCACGTCGCGCAGATCCACCAGCGGCGCGCTGAGCTCGCCGATGAGCACCCGGCCGCCGGCGATCAACTCAGTCAGTGGTCCTGAGCCGTCGTAGGACGTCCCCGAAAGTTCGATCCAGGCGCCGAGGTCAAGGCGCGGGATGGCTCCGCTGAACACCAGGCCCGGCAGGTCGCCCGAAAGTCCGTCCGGCACGATCCCGAAACGCGGCTCCGCGCCGGATCGGTCCAGGCGCGCTTCCAGTCGCAATGCGGCATCCCATTCCAGCTCGAGGTCCAGCTGGCTGTCTGGGAGGAAGCGTCCGCTGAACTTCAGGCTGCCTGTATCTCCGGCAGCCTTCCGGAGCGGCTCCGGAAGCCCGATGCTCATGCCCTCCAGCGAAGAATGGATTGCGAACTCGACCGGCGCCGGGGCGCCGGGGGCGGGAAACTGCAACCATCCCGTCCAGTCTGTGACCCCGCTCATCGGGTCCTCCGGAAGGCGGAAGATCTCGCTGAACGCCGCGGCGTCAAGCCGTCCCCCGCCACTCAGGCGAATCGCATCGCTTTCGTCGATCGTGACATCGACCAGCACCGGCGAACCGGCCAGCGTGGCGCTGATTCCCCGCCCCGTCACTTTCGCATTGTCGATGTTCACCTGCGCCTGGATATTGCGCAGCGGGGCGCCGAGGAAGTCGTAGGCGGCGACTCCGTCGGCAACGTTCAGTTCCACCCGGGCCCGGGATGTCGCCAGCGCTTTGAGCGGCAGCACGAGCGCCACCTCCGCGTTCGCGCGCCCGCCGGTCACGGTTGCCGGCGCCAGGCCAGGCGCGAGAATCCGCTGCAGCAGATCCGCCGACAGGGCGAATTCCCGTAGCGCCGCCAGTTCGCCCCGCGCACTGCCGTCGATCGTCAGCACACCCGCCCGCAGGTCGGGGATCGCCACGCGTGCCGGACCTGCCTGGACGTCGAGCAGTCGCCCCGCCTGCACGTCCGCCCACAGGCCCTCGTTTTCGAAGCGCACACTGGCTTCGAGCGCGCGTGCTTGCGGCCAGCGGGGATCGAATGCCAGGACGCCGTCGTCGATATCGAACTCGACCTTGAACACGCCCTCATCGCCGCGGAACGGGAAAGCGCGGGTGGGTCCCGCGAAGTGAATGTGTGCGGCCTCGACCCCACCAGCGAGCAAGGCGCGATCCAGCCACTCGACGACCCGAGCCGGCATGATGCCGACCGGCAGGTACTGCGGCGCGGCATCGAGGCGCAGGTCACGCGCCTCGGCGTCGATTTCCAGCAGCGGGGAAGTCCCGTCGGCAGGCAGCTCCAGCGCCAGCCGGCCACTGAGCGCGGCATCCTCGTTGGCCAGCGCCATGCGCGACACGTGGACGCTGAATGCCTCCTCGTCGCGCGCCCAGCCCGCCGCGACCGCCAGGCTCGTCACCGTCAAGGGAGCTCGAAACAGCGATGGCAGGCTGAACACGGCCTCGCTGCCAGCCAGCGTGAGCGTGCCGCGCGACAGGTCGCCCGAGATGCGGCCGGAGAGATTGCGGACGCCCGGCCAGCGATTCCACGGGGCCAGCGAAATCGCCTCGAAGCCCGCGCTCCCTGAGAGTGCTGCCACATAACGCCTGTCGCGCGCCCAGTCGATTTCCATGTCGACCCCGTGCAGCGTGCCGCTCGGCATCAGGGCTTGCACCACCGAGCGTGGCTGCGCCGGCAACCAGCGGGCGGCGGGCAGAAGATCCTCGAGCTCGAGCCGGTCGGCCCGAACGACAAGCTGCTCGAGCACTTCGCGTTTCTTGAGCGGCTCAGACGACTCCCGCGCCCGTCCCACGAGAGATACGCTGGCAGCCGCGCTACGCCAACGCCGCTCCGCGCGCACGACCTCCAGATCACGCAACCCGAGATCCCAGCCCGCATCCTGTCGCGTCCATTCGAACGCCGCACCGAGAACATCATAGGGCACGGGCGGCGCCGCCACTTCGGGCGTCGACGCGACACCGTCACGATCGCGCAGCAGCCACAGGTCACGGGCGACAGCATCACCCGCGATCCGTACCAGGCCGCGCGCATCCGCCGCCACCGAGACGTTCCCGTCCACGACCCCGCGAGTGCGCAGCCAGGCCGGATCACCGCTCGCCGCGGCCAGCGCCTGCAAGTCGAGAGCCACGAACGAGACACCGACGGTCCAGTCTCGCGGCAAGCCCCGCGCGTCCTGCGCCGAGACGGCCGCGGACAACGTGAGCGCCCCCCCGAGCGACTCCGGCAGCACGCCGGCGGCATCGAGCGCCAACCGGCCTCCGCCCACGCGCAGGTGCAGGGTGTCCAGCCGGAACGTGCTTGGCGGCAGGCCGAGGTGCCGGTCTTCGAACTTAAGCTCGACGTCCGCGAGCTCGAGTTGCCCGGCGGGCCATTGCGCCAGATCCGGGAGCCGCGGATCCGCCCCGGTCCCACGCTCTCCGAGCACTGGACCCTGTGCGCCGAGCAGCCGCCATTCGTCGCCGCCCACCTCGCGCTCGACCCTCAGCGACAGGCCCGCCAGGCGGATGACGCCCGGGCGCAATTCGGCGCGCAACAAAGGCCAGGCCGCGAACTGGATCGAACCCTCGTCGGCCATCAGCAGTATCTCGGTGCCATCCTCGGTGAGGATGCTCGCATCGCTGAAACTGAGTTCCGGCCCGCGCAGTCCCAGCCGCGCGTCGATCTCGCCCAGGCGCACGGGGCGCCCCAGTGCGTCACCCGCCAGCGCCTCGACCTGAGCCCGGTATTCGGGTGCCTGCACGAGGGCGATACGCGCAACGCCGACCAGCAATGCCAGCAACACGACCACCCCGGCGACCACAGCCGCGCCGATCCGCCACAGTTTGCGAATCATCCCCGGCATGGCGCAGCCTCCATGCGGACAATCCCGGGGGCCCCGTTACAGGGGAACGACATCGTACTGATCGTGGAGATAGCCAGACTCGGCCTGCAGGCGGATGGGCTTGCCGGTCAACGACTCGAGCTCCGCCAGCCCGGACGCCTCTTCATCGACGAGCAGGTCGAGCACTTCGGCATGCGCGAGCACCATCAGCTCCTGGAATTCGAATTGCCGTGACTGGCGCAGGATGTCCCGGAAAATCTCGTAGCAGACCGTCTCCGGCGTCTTCACCGAACCGCGGCCCTCACAGGTCGGGCATGGTCTGCACAGGACATGCTCGAGACTCTCGCGGGTGCGCTTGCGCGTCATCTCGACGAGGCCGAGCCGCGAGACCTCGGTGATCTGGTTTCGCGCATGGTCGCCTTGCAAGGCCCGTTCCAGCGCTTGCAGCACCTGGGCGCGGTGGTCTTCCTCTTCCATATCGATGAAATCGACAATGATGATGCCGCCGAGGTTCCGCAGCCGGATCTGGCGCGCGATCGCCTGGGCTGCTTCCAGGTTGGTGCGGAAAATCGTCTCCTCGAGGTTTCGGTGGCCCACGTAAGCGCCGGTGTTGACGTCGATCGTGGTCATCGCCTCGGTCTGGTCCAGCACGAGATAGCCGCCGGACTTGAGCGGCACTTTCGGGTCGAGCGCACGCGCGATCTCGTCGTCCACTCCGTACAGGTCGAAGATCGGCCGCGACTCGACATACTCCTGGATCTTGGGTTCCATTTCCGGAATGAAGCAGGCCGCAAACCGTTTCATCCGCGCATAGGCCGCGGCATCGTCCACCCGCACCCGCTCCACGCGAGGCGCCATGAGGTCCCGCAGCATGCGCAGCGGCAAATCGAGATCGCCGTGCACCAGCGTGCCCGGTGCGCTGCGCCGTCCCTGGTCCTCGACCGCCTCCCAGAGCTTCTCGAGAAACAGCATGTCGGCGCGCAGTGCATCGCGCGGCGCATGTTCGGCGGCCGTGCGCAGGATCCAGCCGCCGGCACGGTCCGCGGAGATGTCTTCGAGTATCGTTCGCAGCCGCCCGCGCTCCGCTTCGTCCTCGATGCGCGCGGAAATGCCGATGCCTTGCCCGAAGGGCAGGTACACGAGGTAACGGGACGGCATGGTCACGTAGGTCGTCAGCCTGGCGCCCTTGGTGCCAAGCGGATCCTTGACGACCTGCACGAGGATATCCTGGCCCTCGGCCACCAGTTCGCGGATGTGGACCTCGCGCTCGTCGTCGGCCGGCGGCCGCGCGGCGGAGGTGTGCGCCATGATGTCCGATGCATGCAGGAAGGCGGTGCGCTCGAGGCCGATGTCCACGAACGCCGCCTGCATGCCGGGCAACACGCGCCGCACGCGGCCCTTGTAGATGTTGCTCGTGATTCCCCGGCGGCTCGCCCGCTCGATGAAGACCTCCTGCAGCACCCCGTTTTCCAGCAGGGCTGCCCGTGTCTCGCGCGGATTCACGTTGACCAGGATCTCCTCGATCATGCGTCGCGACTCGTGGCCAGCCCCAGAATCTCGACGCCGAATTCCCGCAGCAGCTCCGCGGTTTCGCACAACGGCAGCCCGACGACACCCGAGTAACTCCCGGACAGGCGTGTCACGAAAATGGCGGCCATGCCCTGGATGCCGTACGCACCGGCCTTGTCGAGGGGCTCTCCGCTGTTCACGTAGGCCGCGATCTCGGTGTCGAGGAGGCTGCGAAACATCACCTCGGTCGTCGCGAGGCGCATTGCGACGGTGTCGCCCCGCCGCGCAGCCACGGCGGTATGCACCTCGTGGGAGC
Organism: uncultured Thioalkalivibrio sp.; assembly: GCA_964441585.1. Lineage (GTDB taxonomy): Bacteria > Pseudomonadota > Gammaproteobacteria > Steroidobacterales > XN24 > XN24. The sequence goes on along the minus strand of CAYTXS010000027.1, from coordinate 9,502 downwards.
GCCCGGAAAGCCGGCGCAACATGCGTGCCGCATCGTGCTCATCCGCCGGTTTGCCGAGGATTTCCTCGCCCAGCGCGACGACGGTATCCGCGGCGAGGAGCAGCCGCCCCGACGGGTGACGAGCAGCGGCAGCAGCGGCCTTCTCCATCGCCAGGCGCCGCGCATAGTTTGCGGGGTCTTCGCCTGGACGCGGAGTCTCGTCGATATCGGTCGGCGCGACTTCGCATTCCAGCCCGAGCGACGCCAGCAGTTGTCGCCGCCGCGGTGAAGCGGATGCCAGCACGAGGTTAAGGAAGCTCATCCCTGCAGTTTCCCCGCTGCGCGACGTCCGCACAAGCCGCCGCCTGGCCTCACTGGCGATGGTAGGGATGACCCGACAGGATGGTCCAGGCCCGGTACAGCTGCTCGGCAAGCAACACGCGCACCAGTCCGTGCGGCAGGGTCAGAGGGGACAGCGACCAGCGCCAGTGCGCCTGGTCGAGGCAAGCGGCCGCCAAGCCATCCGGTCCGCCCACCAGCAATGCCACGTCACGGCCATCCTGTCGCCAGTCGGCCAGCTTGCGGGCGAGACCGGGGGTATCCACCTGTGTGCCGGGCACATCCAGGCACACCCGCAGGCAGCCTTCGGAGGCGGCCAGCAGGCGTCGCCCCTCGTCCGCAACCGCTTTCGCCGGATCGCTACCGCGACTGCGGCGCCCCAAAGGCAACGACTGGATCTCGAGGCGACATTCGCGGGGCATGCGCGCGGCATAGTCGCGGCATCCCTCGTCCACCCACCCGGGCATGCGCGAGCCGACCGCGAGGATGCGCAAGCGCACCGGAACTCAGCCCTCGCCCGAGGCGCGACCCCGCCCGGCCGGCGCGGCCCAGAGCTTCTCGAGATTGTAGAAATCCCGGACGCGCGGCAGCATGACGTGAACGACAATGTCCTGCAGGTCGACGAGCACCCATTCGCCGTCCTTCGACCCTTCCACCCCGAGCGGCCGGTGTCCCGACTCCTTGCACTTCTCGACCACGTTCTGCGCCAGCGAGCGCACGTGTCGGTCCGAGGTGCCGCTGGCGATCACCATGCTGTCGGCGATGCTCGTCAGGCCGCGCACGTCGATGACGACCACGTCCCGGGCCTTCAGATCGTCGAGGGCATTCACTACTGTCGTCTGCAAGGATTCTTCCGCCATCAAGTCCTCTCTGCGGCTGCTCCGTAACAATCCGACGCCGCCAGCAGCCTGCGGACGGGATCGGGTACCAGGTAACGTGGATCGAGGCCCATGCGAACGATTTCGCGGATCGCACTCGATGAAATCTCCAGCTGCGTGACGGCACGGACATAGACCCGGCCGGCACGCGTTTCATGCAGGTCTTCCGCCCGGCGTGTGCCGCGCGCGGCAAGCAATTCTCCCAGCGCACCCTGTTCCGGTGCGTGCCATCCCGGACGGTGTGCCACGACGAGATGCGCAAGCTCGAGGATCTCCTGCCAGCGGTGCCACTTCGGCAGGCCCAGGAAAGCGTCCATGCCGACCACCAGGCATAGCGAACGATGCGCGAATTCGGCGCGCAGGTCGAGCAGCGTATCGACCGAGTAAGACGGTCCGTCACGACGCAGCTCGCGATCGTCGAGCACGAAACGCGGCTCGCCCTCGATGGCGGCCCGGATGAATCCCGCTCGCGTCGCCGCATCGGCATGGGTCGTGTCGCGGTGCGGCGGCTCGCGGGCCGGCAAAAAGCGCAGCTCGGTGAACCCCACCGCCTCGACCAGTTCCAGCGCCGTGCGCAGGTGTCCGCAGTGAATCGGATCGAACGTCCCGCCGAGCAGTCCCATCGGCTCCAGGCCGCCCGCGCTGCTCATGCGCTGCGCCGACTCGACCCGGCGAGGGCGCCGATCCATTCGGCCAGTGCCGCCCAGGGATCGCATCGCGCGGGGGCTCGCGCCGCCGCCTCGCCGTGCAGCAAGGGCATGGCGTTGCCCGGCGGTGCACCCTTGGACATGCGATCGACCAACGCCAGCCGGCGCGCCAGGACGCGCAGTGCACGGCTGTCGTGGCGGCCGACCGCGCGGCTCACCAGCCCGCTGCGATTACGCCAGATGCCGGCGCGCGACATCGCCGCCTGTGGCGCCAGTCCCTCGTCCATCAGCCAGCGTACCCGGACCAATCCGCGCATTTCGCGCGCCAGCGGCCAGAGTATTTGCGGGATGGCCAGCCCCTCTGCCCGGAGACCCGCGAGAATTCGCAGTGCGCGTCCCAGCTCGCCGCTCAACGCGGCATCGGCCAGTTTGAAAATATCGAAGCGGGCGCTGTCGGCCACCGCCGACCTGACCGCCTCCGCATCCAGCTCCCCGCCTGCGTGCAGCAGGCAGAGCTTCTCGATCTCCTGGTGAGCCGCCAGCAGGTTCCCCTCGACGCGCTCGGTCAGCAACCGCACCGCCTCGGCGTCGGCCTTGAGTCCGGCTCGCCGCAGGCGGCCATGGATCCATGACGGCAGCGCAGCCGGCTCGACAGGGCGCACTGCCACGGATTCGCCGACCTGTTCGAGCGGTTTTACCCAGGCGGGCCCCTGGCCCCGGCGATCAATCTTCGGTGAAATCACCAGCAACAGCACGTCGTCGGGCGGCGCCGCAGCGAAGCGGGAAAAAACCTCGTTGCCGCCGGCGCCGGCCGCCGGGGTCTTGAGCCGCAGCTCGACCAGCCGCCGGGACGCAAACAGGGACATGCTGGAGAGATCGCCCGCAAAGGCGCCCCAGTCGAAGCCTCGCTCCACCGCATGCACCTCGCGTTCCGCGAAACCGCTGTCCCTGGCCCGGCGGCGAATCGCATCCGCACACTCCTGCATGAGCAGCGGTTCGTCTCCGGCAATCAGGTAGGCGGGCGCGAGGCGACGGGCAAGCCCGGCCTCAAGCTGGTCCGGCGAGAGGGCCACGGGTGAAGGGTCTGTTCCCGGTAGGTTGCATCGCACCTGCAGTGTAGCACGGGCAAACCCGGCATAAGCTCGGGATTCCGGGGCTGGGGAAACGCTTGACAGGCAGGGTATCGTATCTGGATAAGGCTGGAGCACGATGCAAACGCACGAAAACAGGACCGATCCCCGACTCATGCGATTCGCCTGGATGGTGACGCTGGTCGTCGTGCTGCGTTTCGTCGCATGGGATCTTCATCACGCGCTGGACGCGCACGATCATCTCGTCGAAGAGACCTGCGAGCTCTGCATGGCCTTCGAGCGCGGCGGCGACACTTCGGTCGCGGGCGCCGGTAACGCCGCCCCGCCCACTGTACGGATGGCGGCCGGCCACCAACCCGCGGCAAGCTGCCATGCCGCCATCGCGCCCTGCCCCCCGCCACGCGGTCCTCCCCCGCCAGGCAGCTGACGACGGCGGGTCCATGACCCGCCGGGATGCGCGCCCCACGGCGTGCCGGCAACGCCAGCTTTCAGGCCCGGCTCCGTGCTTCCTCCGTCCGCATTCCGCGACGGCAGGGTCGCCGGCGCCGTAATGCCTCACGAAGCCTGCGCTGCCATTCAGCCGGCTCACAGACGAGGAAAGATCATGAAAATTATCAACTGGACGATCGCGCTGGCCGCGATCGGTCTTGTATACAGCAGCGCCGCTGCCCAGACCGAAAGCGACGCCATGGCGCTGCCATCGGTCGTCGTGACCGCGGACCCGCGCGAGAATCGCAGCGCCGACGAACTGGTGCAGCCGGTTTCCGTGCTGGTCGGCGACGAGCTCGAGCGCCGCCTGGCCGGCACGCTCGGCGAGGTCCTGGAAGGCTTGCCCGGCGTAGCGAATGCCGATTATGGCCCGGGTGTCGGTCGTCCGGTCATTCGCGGCCTGCAGGGCTCGCGGGTCCAGGTGCTGGAAGACGGCTTGCGCACCGCGGACGTGTCCGGCGAGGGCGCCGATCATGCGGTGGCGATCGACCCGGCCCATGCCGAGCAGATCGAGGTGTTCCGCGGGCCGGCCACACTGTTGTTCGGCAGCGGCGCTGCCGGCGGGGTGGTGAACGTGCGGACACACCGCTTCGATCCCGACTTCGGCGATCGCTTCGGCGCGCGCGGGGCCGTTTCCTACGGCGAGAACGGCAACGACCGGAAAGGGCGCCTGGGGGTGGAGGCTCCGGTCAGCGAACAGTTCGTGCTCCGCGCGGACGCCAGCATACGGCGCAGCGACGATTTCTCGATCGACGGTTTCCAGCAGCTGGATCAGGACTCCGGCAACAAGGGCCGTCTGCGCAATTCCTCCGTCGAGACAGACAGCTATGCCGCGACCGGACTGTTTCGTGGCCACCGGGGCTACATCGGGCTCGGCTTCAGCAGCTGGGAAACCGATTACGGAATTGCCGAGAATTTCGATGCGCGGCCGGTAGACGAAGGCGGACAGGAGAGCGAATTCGCGCGCGTTCTGGCGGACTATGATCGCGTCGACCTGCGCGCCGAGCTGCTCGAGCCGGTCCCCGGTTTCGAGCTGTTCCGCCTGAAGACCGCCTATACCGAGTTCTCTCAGCAAGAGGTCGAATTCGACTTCGAGCGGACCTCCTCCGGCGGCAGCCTGGAGGAACGCTTCGTCGAGGCGCAGTTCGCCAATGACGAATTCGAGGCGCGGCTGGAGATGCTCCACAAGCCGATCGGTCCGCTCAGCGGGGTCATCGGGCTGCAGTACCGGACGCGCGACTTCGTCGCCGATTTGCCAGAGGAGGAAGAAGCCTTCTTCTACGTCCGCCCCAATGAGAGCCGCAACATCGGCCTGTTCGTGCTCGAGGAACTGCCCATCCGGCTGGGCCGTATCGAATTCGGTGCGCGCATCGAGCGGGAGCGATCCGAGCCCGATGACATCTTCGGCGCGGAAATCGAGGGCGTCACGCAGCCCGACGGCTCCTTCCTGCCCTTGCCGGAACAACTGCCTGACCGCACCTTCACCCCGCTGAGCCTTTCTGTCGGGACGTTGCTCAATTTCGGTGACACGCATCACCTGCGCGCCAGCCTGACGCGCGCCGAGCGCGCTCCGTCGGCGGAGCAGCTGTATGCCTTCGGCCCGCATGCCGCCGCAGGGACTTTCGAAGTCGGCGACCCGGATCTCGACAAGGAAACCTACCTCAACCTGGAGGCAGGCATCGATCGGCACGTGGGCGCCCTGCGCTACGAACTGACGGCGTTCTACAACCGTGTCGCGGACTACATCTACCTGATGTCGGATCAGGACGGCAGCGGCAACCCGGTGTTCGTGAACGATCTCGGCAACCGCCCCGGCGAAGGTGCGACGGTCGGCTGCGCGCCCGGTGACGGCGGGCTTTGCGAACTGGAGAACCAGCTGGTGTTCAACACCCAGGCGGACGCCGAGTTCTACGGCGCGGAGTTCAGCGCCGTCACGGACCTGTCGGGCGGCCCGGTGCCCTTCTCGCTGCGTTTCACTGCCGACCACGTGCGCGGCAAGCTGAGTGACGGCGGCAACCTGCCGCGCATCACGCCGACGCGGGTCGGGGTGGGCTTCGACACTGGCTGGCGCAACGTCGACCTGCGCGTCGATTACCAACACGTGTTCACACAGGACAAGACCGCCGTGGCGGAGGATTCCACCGACGGCTTTGACCTCGTGTCGTTCGATCTCTCGTGGCGCCCCGGCGCGCTGGGAGGCGGCCAGGTGTTCCTGCGCGGGCGCAACCTCCTCGACGAGGACGGACGCCTGCACCAGAGTTTCTTCAGGGACGACGCGCCGATCATCGGCCGGTCCTTTATCGCCGGGGTCCGTTTCGACCTGGGCGGCTGACCATGCCAGCGGGCGCCGCCGCGAGGCGGCGCCCCTTTCGGCGCCCGCCGCCTGCATCGGGCGGGCGCCTTTTTCAGTCCTTCAAGCCGCGGCGCGTGACGAGGTACGTGGCGAAACTCCCCAGCCAGTGGCTGCCCGCATAGTGCTCGTCACTCACGCCTTCCAGCCCCGCCTCGGCATGGGCCGTCGCGGCCGCCCGCAGGCTGGCCTTGCGCGGGTCTTCGGCCGGCAGGCTTGCGGCGATCCCTTCGAGCATCCACGCCCGACTCAGGTTCAGTCCGTCGATATGGGCCAGCTTGCCGTCCGCGCGATCGGTGACGCGCCCGACAGGCAGCCATTCCGGCCCGGCGTTCGCCGGGATACCAGGCATGAAACGATGCAGCCAGGCGGCGAATTCGTCTGCCGGAAGCATACGACGCAGCAGGTCGGCCTCCGCCAGGCAAGGGGACAGAAAATCATGTCCCGAAGGTTCGTACGCGAGAGGACAGTCACGGTCCTCGAGATACAACGCCCGCGACGTCGCGGTCAGCAGGGCCTCGAGATCTGTGTCGCCGGACACGCGCGCCCAGTCCAGCGCGAGACCGAAGGCGAACGCGGTCTGGGCATGTTCTCCGCCGCGGATGGGATAGGCGAGCTTCGGCACCCAGCTCCGCAGGCGATCGGCAGCGATGGCCTCCAGAGGCGCCAGCGCCTTTGCCCAGCGCGCTGCCTGGGGGTCGTCCCATTCGCGCAGTTCCGCGCCGAGCTGCAACAGCCACGCCAGGCCGTAGGGGCGCTCGAAGCCTTCCCGGCCCGGAGCGCGCATGTACGCCACCTCGCCGGCGATGGCGGCCGGAGTCAGGCTCCGCTCCAGGGCGGCGCGCGCCGGCGCGGCGAACGGCGCGTCCGGGTTCAGCCGCGCCAGCCGCGCGAGCATCCAGTGGCCATGCACGGCCGAGTGCCAGTCGAAACAGCCCCAGAAGACCGGGGTGAGCTCGCGTGGCGTGCCGACGTCGGCGTCGCTCTCGAGCACGTGGGCGATTTTGTTGGGATACTCGCGATGGACGCACTCGAGTGCGAGATCGGCGAAGCGGCCCAGCGCGGCAGAGTCGAGCATCGTTCCGCTGATCAGCAAGAGCGCGGCCACGCTCATCGGGACGGCAGCATGCGCCCCAGCGGGCGGCCGCCCACGAGGTGCAGGTGGAGGTGGTAGACCTCCTGGCCGCCGTGGTCGTTGCAGTTGATGATCAGGCGGTAGCCGTCTTCGGCAAGACCCTCCGCGCGCGCGATGTCCCGTGCGACGCAGAACATGTGCCCGATGAGGTCCGCATCTTCGTCGGCAATGTCATTGGCCGTCGGAATCGGCTTCACCGGGATGATCAGCACGTGCACGGGCGCTTGCGGGTGGATGTCGCGGAATGCGACCACGCGCTCGTCTCGATGCACGAAATCGGCCGGCAACTCGCCGGCGATGATCTTTTCGAACAGGGTGGGCATGGACAATCCTCCTTCGCGCGGAGCGGTGTGCATCCTCAGGGCCAGTGTAGGCATTGAGCGCTGCGCGCCGCAATCCGGGACGCGGCGGGCCTATAATGCCCGCATCGAACCTAAGCCCTCGTGCTGGAGCCTTCGCATGAATCATGCACTTGCCCGAACCGCCGCCCTGTTGCTGCTGCTGTGCCTCGGCGCCTGCACCAGCATGAGCTCACTCGAGCCACCCGAGGTCCAGGTGACCAGCCTGGAGATGCTCGCGCCCGCACCCGGCGCCCTCGAGCAACGCTTCGCCGTGGGACTGCGTCTCGTCAATCCGAACAATCGCGCCATCGCCGTCGACGGACTCGACTTCGAGCTGGACGTGAACGGCCAGCGCCTCGCGCGCGGCGTCACGAACCGGGCGTTCGAACTGCCCCGTCTCGGCGAGGCCGAGACCAGCGTCGTGGTGACCACATCGGTGTTCGACATCCTGCGCCAGGCGGTGCAGCTCAGCGAGCGCCGCGACGAGGCCATGGACTATCGTCTGCGTGGCCGCCTGCATCTCGGCAGCGGCTTCGTGCGGACCGTGCCCTTCAACCGCAGCGGCACATTGACTCCCTGAGGACCACGCGGAACCGGGCTTTTCGTCCTGTCTCAGCCCGCGCGCACCCGCCAGGTGGGCCGGCCGGCGTCATCGATGATGTCGTTGCCGCGAAGCCACGCCCGCGCGTCCTCCGCGTCATGCTCGAACCACGCCCGTGCGGAGCCGAGGCGGAAGGTGTAACCCCACGCGTCCATGTCGGTGAACATGCGGGCGCGCCCCGCGCACGGCAACGCGTCGGCCAGCAGGACCTGCAGGTAGCAGACGCCGTTCTCCTCGTCGAAATCGCCCCCGGCGTCAGTGTCGAGGGCTTGGCGGCGCGACGGCGTCATGCAGACGAAGTGGCAGGCCTCGTGGAGGACCGAATGCACCGGTGTGTCCGGGCGGGCATGAAGCACGGCACCGCGCAACCCGGCCTCCCGGTCGCCCCACCAGGAACCCGGAATGGTCTCGCCGGAGGCGACTTCGCGCAGTTCGAGCCCGTAGCGGGACAGCAACTGCGCGACGGCCGCGGCATCGATTTCGGCGAGGTTGAGGACCTCGTCTGCGCTCAATCCCCGAGATCCGCCAGCCGTCGCGCGATCACGTTCGCGATTTCCCGTGCAAGGGCATCACGCAGGAGCTCTTCCTCCTGCTGCCTGGCGAGAATATCGCGCTCACTGTAGGGGAAGATCCGCGCGCGCTTCACCGGCTGGCGTGCCACCAGCGTTTCTCCGTCGGCAGAGACGCGATACTCGATTTCGTAGAACACCTCGAACTCCGCCGGTCGGTTCTGGGCGGACACCGACTTGACTCGCCGACCGAAATTCTCCGCCACGATGTGCAGCGTCGCGCCGGCTTCTGCCAAATCGCGCGCCAGCGCCACCTGCGATGCCCCGAGCACCCGGTTCAGCTGGAAAGCGAGGTCCGAGTTCGGCTCCGGCACATCCAGGTAAAGCGGCGAATATTCCGCCGGATAACGGCTGACGCCCTGCAATTGGAAGCCGCAGCCGCTGACCGCGAACAGGAGACCGATGAGCAGGCACAGGCGAAACGTACGCATGGTCAGATCACGATGTTGACGAGTCGGCCCGGCACGATGATCACCTTGCGCACCTCGCGGCCGGCGACGAAGCGCGCCACGTTCTCGTCGCCGAGCGCCGCGGCGCGAATCTCGGCTTCGGGCAGGTTGCGCGCCACGCGCACCCTGCCGCGGAGCTTGCCCTGCACCTGCACGACGAGATCCACCTCGTCCTGCACCAGCGCATCGGGATCATGCGCCGGCCATGCCTCGTCCACCACCGCGCCCTCCCGGCCCAAGGCGGCCCACAGGGCATGGCAGGCATGCGGCACGATGGGCGAAAGCATCAGCACGACCGCTTCGAGCGCTTCCTGCCGCAGGGCGCGATCCGCGGGCGTCCGGCCGGCGTGCCGGCCGAGTGCGTTGAGCAATTCCATGACGGCGGCGATGGCGGTATTGAAGGTGTAGCGTCGCCCCACGTCGTCGCTCACCTTGGCGATCGCCGCGTGCACGTGTCGCCGGAGTTCGCGCTGCACGTCGTCGAGCGCCGCCACGTCCAGCGGCTGCGTCGCGCCGTCGCCGACATGCTCATGGACCATCCGCCAGAGCCGCTTCATGAAACGATGGGCCCCCTCGACGCCCGAGTCCGACCATTCCAGGCTCTGCTCCGGCGGGGCGGCGAACATCGTGAACA
>CAYTXS010000026.1:0-17608 GCA_964441585.1 uncultured Thioalkalivibrio sp. | reverse complement strand
CCAGGATCAGGTCGGTACCCTCCTCCCGGACCTGCTCCAGCCAGCGCAGCAGCCGTTTTTCATTGCGGCCGCTCGGCCGATCGAGCGCCGGCAGCACGACATGGTCGAATTCCAGCCCCTTCGCCTTGTGAATGGTGAGCAACTGCACGGCTTCGGCCGCAGCGGATTCCGGGGCGGCATAGAGTTCGGCGAGCAGGTCATTGAGAGACGGCGGGTCGTCGAGGTCGCCATGCCGGGCGCGGCGGTCGAGGAATTCCAGAAAGCTCTGTGCGTCGGCGAGTTCGGAATCGCGTTCAAGGGTGGCCGGGCCGCCGAGCGCCAGCCACGCGCCCTCGACCACCTGTCGCAACGGCCGGCGTCCCCGTTCCTCGAGTGCCGGTGCGAGCGCCGCGACGACACGTGCAACGCGGCCTCGGGCATCTGCGCTGAGCAGCGCCGCCACATCGGGGTCATTCGCTCGCGCCCAGATATCCTCATCGCGGCTGCCGGCAACGGCCAACAGGTCGGCGAGTTCTATGCCGCACCATGGTGCGCGCAACACGGCGAGCCAGGCCGCGCGATCGGCACGATGGCACAGGGCACGCGCCAGGGCCTCCAGGTCGCGAATCGCGGGAACCCGAGCGAGGCGCTCGATTTCGATCGCCTGCACCGGCACGCCGGCGTTTTTGAGAGCCGGTGTGATGTCACTCAGGTGGTTCCGGCTCCGGACCAGTATGGCGATGCTCGCATCCGGTTCCCTGCGGCGGAGATCGGCGACGAGGTCCGCGACGAGGCCTGCCTCGTCGCGGCGGTCGCCGGGGGCCGCAGCCATGCAGTTCACCGGCACCCCCGGCAGCGCCGGGTGCCAGGGAACCGAGGGCTCGAACGGCACCGCGCCCAGCGAAAGATCTTCGCGCGCAGGAAAGATGCTCGGGAAACGGCTCGAGACCCAGTCCACCAGCCTTGCCTGGCTGCGGAAATTGACCTGCAGCTGCAATGGTTCCAGCGGGAGATCCCCGATGCCGTGTTTCCTGGCTTTCAGGAAACGGCTCACATCGGCCTCGCGGAAACGGTAGATCGATTGCATCGGGTCGCCCACGCAGAACAAGGTACGTCCGTCTCCCGGGCTCCAGCCGGCCGTCAGGCGTTCCAGCAACTCGACCTGTGCTTGCGAGGTGTCCTGAAACTCGTCCACGAGCAAGTGGCTGATGCGGCAATCCAGGGCCAGTGCGAGGTCTGTGGGCGTCTCGCCGCCGAGGGCATCCAGCGCCGCGCGGGCGATGCCGACGTAATCGCTCTCGCCGCGGGCGGCAAACGCAAGATCCAGGCGGGCGGCGGCAATCGGCAGCAACGCGATCAGATGCTCGAGAATTTCCCATCGCGTCTCGTCGTAGGCAGGCACCGGCAGTTTCAGTACCCGTCTCATGCCGTCTGGATCGGTGCCGGCTTCGAGAACCTCCAGCAGGGCCACCAGTCGCGCCTTGTCTGTCTTGGCGCCGGGGGGGAAGCCGGTGGTCTTGGTGACGGTTTTGCGCCAGCCCTTCTGCGTCAGCAGCAGCTTGGCAAGCGCCCGCCAGCGCGGCAGTTCGGCTGCCACCGGTTCCGGAAAGCCGCTGCTTCCCGTCCACGGTTCCAGGAATGCGATATGCGGGGAGCGGGCAGCCGCCCCGGCGGCCAGTCCGGCCAGTTCCTCCAGCATTTCCGACGGCAGATCTTCTCTGGCCCTGCGCAGTTCGTCCTCGACGAAGTGCTCCAGTGCGAGCTCGAGCGTGCGACGCAGTGCCATCGCGTCTGCGCCCCGGCGCCCCATGATCTTGTGCAGCCAGTGATCCCGGGCGCGCAACAGACCGACCAGCAAGTCCTCTGCCTGCGAAAAGCGTCCGCCCATGTGCGCCAGCAGGGCCCGCGCATGCGCGGCGTCTCCGTCACGGCCAGTGGCCGCCAGCAAAGTGTTGCGCGCCGCCTCCCTGTATACGGGTGCCGTATCATCTGCGATCACCGGCGGGGCACCGAGCCTCGAGGCCAAAGGCAACTGCCGCGCGAGCCACGCATTCAGCGCATCGATGGTTTCGACCCGCAGCCGGCGGGGGTTCTCCAGCAGCTGCCAGCCGCGGTCCCGGTCGTTGGCCAGGGCCGCCCGGGCGAGCCGCCACGTGTTGCGGCGATGAGCTTCCTCCGGAGCGTCCGGTGTTCCGCCGAGTGCAAGCGCATCGAGGATGCGCTGCCGCATCTCGCCCGCCGCCTTGCGGGTGAACGTGATGGCGATGATCTCCTCCGGCCGCTCCGCCACTGCCAGGAGGCGGAGGAAGCGCTGCGTCAGCAGTTCCGTCTTGCCGGAGCCGGCAGGCGCCTGCACGATGAAACTGCGGCCCGGGTCCAGTGCCGTATCGCGGGCCGGTTGATCGACGGGGACGCGCTCAGTCATGCCCCGCCCCCTCGTCTTCGCGCATTTCGCTGTCGCGGCTCGCGTCCGCGGCGCCGTCACTCCCCAGTGCGCCGATGCGCAGCAATTCATCGCGCCGGCAGAGCGTGGCAAGGTGGCACCATTCGCAGGTACCCCCCTGCGGCCGCGGATCCACGGGGGCTACCCGTGCGTCCCCTTCGGCGAAGCCTTGTGCGAGGTTCTCCAGCACACCTTGCCAGTTGTCGAGTTCGTCGTCCCAGTCATCGGGAGGCTTGCTGTTCGGCAATGCGCCGCCGAGGACGTCGGCAGAGCGCACGACGCCAGACAGGCCGACGGCGCCCGGCTTCAGCGAGGCGTAGGCGAGACCAGCCAGCTCCCTTCGCCAGGCCATGGCATACAACGGCATCTGCGGTTCGGCCGGTCGTTCCCCGCGCCAGCTCGCGGCCGTGGCAGCTCCAGTCTTGTAGTCGAACACGACCACACCCTCTGCGACGCGGTCGATCCGATCCGCCCGGCCGCTGAGCCGCAACGCGCCGAGCTCGATGTCGAGGCGTCGCTCGCGGTGTTCCACGCTGAAATCCGGACGCGTCAGCTCGATGTCGAGCAGCTGGCCGATGCGGATTGCTGCATCCTGCACCTCGATCTGGACCAGCGCAGGTGGCACGTCGGTGAGCGTGTCGGCGGCGGCGCGTCGCAGGGCCAATTCCAGCAGGCGAGCACGATCCGCTGCGTCCAGCATCGCGAGGCCCGCCCGGTCGCGCAATTCGCCCCACAGCAGGCTGAGCGCGAGATGGATGAAAGATCCGCGGCGCGACGGATCCACGCCCGTGGTGGGCGTCTCCATGGGCGGCGCGTCGAGCCGATGCTTGGCAAAAGCCCTGAATGGGCAGGCGGACTGGTCGGCCAGCAGTGCGCTGCCGCCGCGCACAGCACCGCGCACTCCCGGGGCGCGCGCATCGACGAGTTGTTCCTGTCGCCGCGCAAGAAATGTCGCGGCGGCGATGTCGGTGACGGCAAAGACGTCGGTGTCGGGCGCTGCGGCGAGCCCGGCGATCATGGGGCTGGCCCGCAACGGTTCGTCCTGCCGGGATCTCGGATAGCTGAACCGCACCTCGGGCGCAGCTCCGGCGAGCCGCGTGACGAGCTGGTCAGCCAGTTCGAGTTCGCGTTGTGGGCAAGCGCGCGGCATGCCCCGCTCGCGTTGCAGCGCTGCCGGCAACATGGGATGCGGGCGCAGCGGCGCGGGCAGGACACCGTCGTGCAAGCCGGTCACCCAGAGCCCGTCGAAGGCCAGTCCGGCCGTCTCGAGCAAACCCAGGACCTGGACCGGCACTTCAGGCGTCTCCGGCTGGAATCGTTGTTGTGCGCCAATGCGTCGCAACCGTCCCAGCGCCTCGGGCAGCGTCGCGGGCGTGGCCACGGCGTCCAGGCGGGAGAACACGTGCAGCAATTCGACCCACGCCTGCACGGTCTGCCAGGTGCTGCTGTCCACCGGCCCGTCGCCCGGCCAGCCCAAGGCCTCCAGTGCGCGGGTCAACACTTTGCACCAGTGCGACGGGCGCTGGCGATCGCGCCCCGCGCGCAAACCTTCGAGACAAGCGGCCATGCGCGCCGCAAGCTGCGGGCAGGCCGGTGCGCCATTCGCGCCCCGCAGCCAGGTGAGCAGCATGGCCGGACTGACGCGATCGCCGCCATGCTGGCGCAGCCACGTTTCGAGCCGGGCCCGCTGTGCGGCCTCGCTGCTTGCCCCGGCAATGAACGGCGAGCGGAGCAAGCGGCTCACATCGGTCGAATCCATCGCGTCGCCGCGCAGTTCGAAGGCGAGGAATGCGGCGGCCACCACGGGGAGGTCCACGAGCGGCTGGCCGAGGGAAAGATTCCACGGTCGGGACAGCTCAGTCTGCCCCGGCCACAACCGGCGCGGAACCAGCGCCTGATCCAGCAGGTATTCGAGCGCGGGAGCCTGGGCGTCGAGATCGGGCACGACAATGCCAAGGCGCACTTCCGGATCAGTATCGAGGCGGGTGCGCGCCCAGGCTGCGGCGGCTGCAAGTTCGGTCCGGCTGTCGGCGAAGGACGTTACTGTAGCGGTCGATCCGGGGCCTGGCAGCGCGAGCGAGCGGGCTCGCGGCCCCAGTGCCTCCATCAGCCGCTGTTGCGCCGGCGATAAGGTATCGAATCCTGCCAAAAGGACGGCGGGACCATGCGTGTCGAGGGAACCGGCCAGCACATCGGTCAATTGCGCACGATCGATGACGCCCAGCGCATCCAGCCGCTGCCGATAGGCCCGGGCTATCCGCAGGAAGACCTGGCAGTCCTCGCTGCCGCGGGCGGCGAGCTCCGACCATGACAGCCGCCACTCGAGGGCCAACGCCCACGCTTCGCGAAAGCTCTCCACGGCGCCGCCAGGCATCAGCAGCGTGTCGGCGACAGGATCTGCGGAGAACACCTCTTCCCAGAGCGTGGCGGCCTGCCATTCGTCCAGGCACGGGCGCGGATCGTCCAGTTCCCCGAAGTCCCGCAAGCTTGCAAAGCGCGCTTCGATCCAGGCGGACCAGGGCATTATTTCCGGTGTCGTCCAGCTGGCGCCGCTGCGATTGCGAGCGACTTCCAGCTGGAGTGTACGCGCCAGCCGGCGGGTCGCCGTCACGATGGTGGCGCCCGCATCGAGCGCCGCGAGGACATCTCTCGTCAGCAGGTCGGTGGGCCGAAGTGCCAGTTAAATCTCCTTGCGCGCGCGTGCCCGGCCAACGCCGGCAGCCAGTTGGCGCACGGTATCCCGGGCCATGAATTCCGGCCAGTCTGCCACGAGCTTCCGGCGCCAGTTCGGATATTCCAGGTGGGTCCCGGGCACATTGACCGGGGACTCCATCCCCAGCCAGTCCTCGGGCTGAAGCATGAGGACGCCGGAGGGTGTGGCGCCCAGATAGCGCTGCAATTCGGCCAGAGGCGGGTCGCCGACAGGTTCTATGCCCTCGTGCCGGAGTGCCTCCGCCAGCCTCGCCCGCGTCGTCTCGCGTGCACGGCGTTCCTCGGTCGCCTGGTCCGGCTCCGGAACCAGTCCGAGCCGCTCGCGCAGGTCGATGTCGCTGCCAGACCAGAAACTCGCCAGCGGCGGCAGGTCGTGTGTGGCGATGGCCACCAGCGCGGCGCCCGGATAGTCCACGGGCCGACGGAAGCGCCCGTCTCCTTCGCGTTCGAACGGCAGCACCCGGTAGCTGAAGACGCCCGTAGCCGCCATCGCAGCACGCACTTCCGGTGGCACCGTGCCAAGGTCCTCGCCGATCACGAGGCAGCGCTGGCGAGTGCTCTCCAGCGCCACCAGGCCGATGAGCTCATCCAGCCGGTAGTGGATGTATCCGCCCTGCGCGGACGATGCATCCTTCGGCACCCACCAGAGGCGGAACAACATCATCACGTGGTCGATGCGCAATACGCCGTCCCGCACCATGTTCGCGCGCAAGAGCCGAATAAAAGGCGCGTAGGCCTGCTCGCGCAGGGTATCGGGATCGAAGGGCGGAATACCCCAGTCCTGCCCTTGCAGCGCCAGAGGATCGGGGGGCGCACCGATGGTGGCGCCGTGGGCGTACAGGTCGGAGTGCCCCCAGGTTTCCGCCCCGCCCGCGTTCGGTCCGACGGCCAGGTCGAAATACAGGCCAAGCCGCATGCCGGCCGCGCGGGCCGCATGCGCCGCGCCCTCGAGCTGGCTGGCTGCGATCCATTGCAGCCACGCGTGGAATTCGACTTCATCGGCCTCGGCGGAGGCGAACGCTGTCGCCGCGAGGCCCTCGGGATCATGGTAGGCCGCCGGCCAGGCCGGCCAGCCGCCCATCGTGCCTGCCGCAACAAAGTGATCCTGAAGAGCATGGAACAAGCTATATTTTTCAATCAAATGTCCATGTTTCTTCTTAAACTGAATGAACTCCTGCCGACGTCCTGGATCGGACTGCAGGACGAAATCCCGGTAGATTTGACGCAGGACTTCGAGCTTGCAGGCCGTGACGCCGGCATAGTCCACCCAAGCGACGTCCCGTAATGCAGCGAGCCGGGCCTGGAACTCGGGGGTCGCCACGAGGCGCTGCGCTGCATGGCTGGCGGAGAATTCCGGTATGGCTTCAGGATCGATGTAAATCACGTTCAGGAAGTAACGGCTCGAGGGGCTGTATGGGCCGCACACTTCAGGCTGCGCGGGAAACAGCGCGTGCAGGGGGTTCAGCCCGAGCACATCGGCACCCAGCGCAGCACTCGCGGTGGCGAAGCCGGCAAGATCGGTGAAGTCGCCGATCCCCCAGTTCCGGGAAGAGCGCAAGGTGTACAGCTGGAGGGCCGGACCCCAGACACGGTTGCCCTCGCGGATGGCCTGCGGCACGTGGCACTGGCCCGGAGTGATCACCAGGCGGGTCGAGCCCAGCGCGCTGCCGTCGGCCTTCGACAGGCGCAAATCGTGATAACCGGGAGGCAACGCGGGCACGTCGAGTGCGAGGCGGCGATACGACAGGCCGCGCAAATGGCGATCCTCGACTAACGGCAGGTCGGCCGGGTCGATCTCGCCCTCGAGCACAGCACCATCTTCCGCCTTGATCCACCATCGGATCGACGGCAGCAAGGGGGCGAGCACCGTGAACGGCACGGGCGCTCCGGCCGGCAGTACTGTCACGGGCGGGAGGACGCGAGTCCAGTCCCGCGCCTCGAGGAATTCGATATCCCGTTCCAATGAATCCGTGTCGCCAGCATCATGCCCGAAAGCGCCGAGCAAGCCGCAGAGCGACTCGTCCGAGAGGGGGCGCGTGTGGCCGCGGAAATCCGTGAATGCGCGACCGATGCCGCGCAGCATCCGCAGTCTCTCGAGAAGCGCCGCCCGATCAGCCATGATCGGCCAGCAATGCGAGTGACTGGCTCGCGAGCCGATAGATGTGCCCCTGGCGATAGCCGGCGGCGGGAACCGCCAGTTCATCTTCGCTCGTGTCGAGCGTCACCTCCCAGGCCTCGCTGGCGATCGGCGCCGGCAAGGTGAATTCGATCGCATCGGCCCCGGCATTGAACAGCACGAGAAAGCTGTCGCCAATATCCGGTTGCTGCTGGCTGGGAGGCAGGCCCGTGCTGTCCAGCAACATCGCGAACGCCCGGAGACCGGGGTCGCGCCAGTCGCCGGCGGCGATCTCGCTGCCGTCGGATTTCAGCCAGGAGACATCCTTGAAGCGCCCTGCTTCGTGGCGCACGCCCGCAAGAAAGCTCTGGCGGCGGAACACGGCGTTCTCGGCGCGGATCCTGAGCAGCTGCGCGACGAAGGTCACCAGCGGCTGATGACTGTCCCGGAGGCGCCAGTCGACCCAGGACACCTCGTTGTCCTGGCAATAGGCGTTGTTGTTGCCGCGCTGCGTACGGGCGAATTCGTCGCCGGCCTGCAACATCGGGACGCCCTGCGAAAGCAGCAGGGTCGCGAGCAGGTTGCGCTGCTGTCGCGCCCGGCGCCGCAGGATTTCCGCATCGGCCGTATGGCCCTCGGCGCCGCTGTTCCAGGACACCGCATGGTCGTCCCCATCGCGATTGTCCTCGCCATTGGCCTGGTTGTGCTTGTGGCGGTAACTCACCGTGTCGTGCAGGGTAAAGCCGTCGTGGCAGGCGACGTAATTGACACTCTCCGGTGGCCCGCGACCGGCGGCGGCGAACAGGTCGCTGGAGCCCGCCAGCCTCTCCGCCAGCTGCGGCACGACCCCGGCGTCGCCGCGCCAGTATTCGCGCGTCGTGTTACGGAAGCGATCGTTCCACTCCGACCAGTCCCGCGGGAAATCGCCCAGCCGGTAGCCATCTGGCCCGAGGTCCCACGGTTCGGCAATCAGTTTGACGTTGCTGAGCACCGGGTCCTGGTGGATGGCGGTGAAGAATCGTCCGTCGCGGTGGAAGTCCTGCCCTTCGCGGCCGAGGGTCGTGGCGAGATCGAAGCGGAAACCGTCGACGTGCATTTCGGCGGCCCAGTAGCGCAGACAATCCAGCACCAGCCGCAGCACTTCCGGATGATCCAGGTTGAGCGTGTTGCCGCAACCGGTCCAGTTGATGTTCCGGCGCAGATCGTCGGGCGCGAGGCGGTAGTAGCTGAGATTGTCGAGGCCGCGCATGGACAGCGTCGGCCCACCATCGCCCCCCTCCGCCGTGTGATTGAACACGACGTCGAGGATCACTTCCAGGCCCGCGCCATGCAATGCGCGCACCATCTCGCGGAACTCCCGCAATGGGTCTGCGAGGGCGTAGCCGGCATGGGGTGCGAAGAATGCCAGGGTGTTGTAGCCCCAGTAGTTCTGCAGCCCGCGCTCGTGCAGCCAGGGTTCGGAGATGAACTGTTGTGCTGGCATCAGTTCGACCGCGGTGATGCCCAGGTTCACAAGGTAATCCAGCACTGCGGGCTGCGCGAGGCCGAGATAGGTGCCCCGCAGGTGAGCCGGTACGTCCGGATGCAGGCGGGTGAAGCCCTTCGGGTGGAGTTCGTAGACGACCGTGCGATCCATGGGTGTGCGTGGCGGGCGGTCGCCGCGCCAGTCGAAAGCATGCGTATCGACTACCACGGCCTTGGCTACGCTGCTGGCGCTGTCGCTGAGGTCCTGGCGCCAGGACTTGGTGCCGCCGCGACTGAAACCGTAGATTTCGTCCCCATAGCGCAACTGGCCGACGAGCGCCCGGGCGTAGGGATCGAGCAGCAGCTTGTGCTTGTTGAAACGATGGCCCTGGCGGGGCGCATACCGGCCATGGGCGCGGTAGGCATAAACGAGTCCCGGGCCGGCGCCAGGCAGGAAGCCATGCCAGATATCCCCGGTACGACCCGGAAGCGCGATCCTCGCCAGTTCCTGCGCCCCGGCCGGATCGAAGAGGCATAGCTCGATAGATTCCGCATGGGCCGAGAAGACGGCGAAATTCACCCCGTCCCCGGTCCAGCGCGCACCGAGCGGCGTGGGGCGTCCGACGGCCATGGCCGCGCCGCTCACTCGCGCTCCGGTGTCAGCCAGATCGCGGCGAGCGGCGGCAGGGTCAGGACCACTGAGGCGCTGCGCCCGTGGCTGGGCTGCGTGCTGGTTTGGACCGCGCCCTGGTTGCCGACGTTGCTGCCCCCGTACAGTCCGGCATCGGTATTGAGGATCTCACGGTAGCCGCCGCGATGGGGCACGCCGAGCCGATAGTCATGGTGCACGACCGGGGTGAAATTGAGCACGCAAAGCAGGTGTGTGTCGCGGCGCGCATCGTGCCGCAGGAATGCAAGCACGCCGTGGTCGGCATCGCTGTAATCGATCCACTCGAAGCCATCCGGCGTGTAGTCGGCCTCCCACATGGCCGGGGTCGCCCGATACTGCGTGTTCAAATCCCGTAAAAGGTCGTGCACGCCACGATGGTCGGGCTGATCGAGCAGTCCCCAGTCCAGTTCGGTATCGTGATTCCATTCCCAGCCCTGGGCGAGTTCGGCTCCCATGAACAAAAGCTTCTTGCCGGGATGGGCGTACATGAAGGCTAGGTATAGGCGCAGGTTGGCGAACCGTTGCCACTCGTCCCCCGGCATCTTGCCGAGTAACGAGCCCTTGCCGTGGACCACCTCGTCATGGGAGAGCGGCAGGACAAAATTCTCGTCCCACGCGTAGATGAAGCCGAACGTCAGTTCGCCATGATGGAAGCGGCGGTGCACCGGGTCGCGTGCCATGTAGCCGAGCGTGTCGTGCATCCAGCCCATGTTCCACTTGAAGCCGAAACCCAGGCCGCCGTCGTAGGTCGGTCGGGAGACCCCGGGCCAGGCGGTCGATTCCTCTGCGATCGTCATGACCCCCGGATGCTCCGCGTGGACCGTCTCGTTGAAGCGCTTGAGGAAATCGATGGCCTCGAGGTTCTGGTTGCCGCCGAAACGATTAGGCAGCCATTCGCCGGGCTGTCGCGAATAGTCGAGGTAGAGCATCGAGGCCACCGCGTCCACACGCAGACCGTCGACGTGAAAGTCCTCGATCCAGCGCAGCGCGCTCGAAACCAGGAAATCCCGCACCCAGGACTTGCCGAAATCGTAGATGTGGGTGTTCCAGTCAGGGTGCCAGCCACGGCGCGGATCTTCGTGTTCGTAGAGTGCCGTGCCGTCGAACCGGCCGAGGCCGTGTGGATCCGCCGGAAAATGCCCCGGCACCCAGTCCATGATCACGCCGATCCCGGCTGCGTGAAGGCAGTCCACGAGGTGGCGGAAATCGTCAGGCGAACCGAAGCGACTGCTGGCGGCGAACAGGCCGGTGGGCTGGTAGCCCCAGGAGGCAGCGAAAGGGTGCTCTGCAAGGGGCATGAACTCGACGTGGCTGAAGCCGATGTCCTGCAGGTAGGGCACGAGCGCTTCAGCCAGTTCGCGATAGCTCAGGGGGCGCCCGTCGCGGTGGCGCCAGGAGCCTGCATGCAACTCGTAGATCGCCATCGGACGGTCATTGCGGTAGCCGTCCGCGCGGCGGGCCTTGAGCCACTCGGCATCCCGCCAGGTATAAGTCGAAGGGGCGCAGACGACTGAGGCATTGCCTGGCGGCTGCTCGTGAAAGCGGCCGAAGGGGTCGGCCTTGAGCGGCAGGAGCGCACCATCGGGACCCTTGATCTCGAACTTGTAGAGTGCGCCCGGCTGCAGACCCGGAATAAACAGTCGCCAGTCACCTTCAAAGGAACTCTGCATCGGGTGGCGTCGCCCGTCCCAATCGTTGAACACGCCGACCACGCTGACGCTGCGTGCGGCCGGCGCGTGGACCATGAAGCGTACCCCGGCGACCTCGCGGCCGCCCTCCCCGGCCAGGGTTTCCTGGTGGGCCCCGTAACACTGGTGCAGGCGGTCACGGTCGAGCGGGGTCTGCGCGAACACGGCATGGCGAAACTGGTACGGATCGTCGTCCTCTGCGATCCGCTTGCCCACTCCCAATCGCAGGCGGTAATTGAAGCCCTGGCGACGGCGCGACAGCCGGCAGAGGAACAAGTCGCTTTCTCCGACCCGCGTCATCCTGCCGAGATTGCGCCGTGCGTCGAGGTCGATGACCTCGATCCAGTCGCAGCCCGGTCGCCATACGCGCAGCACCATGCCGGTGCCGCCCGGTGCCGGATGCAGGCCGAGGAACTCGAAAGGCACGGCGCACCGGGCCGAGTCCAGCTCGTCAAGCCAGTGGGCGGCGCCATCCATATTCATCGCCTAACCGATCGGCTCCAACGCCCAGATGCGTTCGGCATACTCCGCAATGGCGCGATCGCTGCTGAAGCGACCCATGCTCACGGTGTTGATCACCGCCATACGCGTCCATCTATCTGTGTCGCGATAGACGTCGTCGACCCGCGCCTGGGTATCCACGTAGTGCTCGTAATCCGCCAGGCAGAGGAAATGCTCGCCGTCCTCGAGCAAAGCATCCACCACCGGCGAGAAGCGACGCAGGTCGCCCGGCGAGAAGAAGCCGTCCCGGACCTGCCGCAGCACCTCTGCGAGTTCCGCATTGCTGCGGGCCAGTTCGATTGGATAGTAGCCATGGGCCCGGCGCGCGGCGACCTCCTCGGCTGTCAGGCCGAAGATGAAGATGTTGTCCTCCCCCACGGCGTCACGGATCTCGATATTGGCGCCGTCGAGCGTGCCGATGGTCAACGCGCCGTTCATGGCGAGCTTCATGTTCCCCGTGCCGGAGGCTTCCATGCCGGCGGTCGAGATCTGTTCGGACAGGTCGGCCGCGGGAATGATGATCTCCGCTGCGGAGACGCTGTAGTTCGGCAGGAATACGACCTTGAGGCGGTCACCTACCGTGGTGTCGGCATTGACGACTTCCGCGACGTTGTTGATCAGCTGGATGATGCGCTTCGCCTTGGTATAGCCGGGGGCCGCCTTGCCGGCGAAGATCACCGTGCGCGGCTGCCAGTCGCGCTCCGGTGCCTGGCGGATGCGGTTGTAGCGCGTGATCACATGCAGGATGTTGAGCAGCTGCCGCTTGTACTCGTGGATGCGCTTGATCTGTACATCGAACACCGAGTCCGGATGCACTTCGATCCCGGTCTGCGCCCGGATATGGCTCGCCAGCCGATCCTTGTTGTGTCGCTTGATGGCACGGAAACGTTCGCGGAACGCGCGGTCGTCGGCGAGCGGAGCCAGCGCCTGCAGCCGCTCCAGGTCGTTGGTCCATTCCCGACCCACTTGTTCGTCGAGCAGTTCCGCAAGACGCGGATTGGCGGCGCGCATCCAGCGCCGGGGCGTGACGCCGTTGGTGACGTTCACGAAGCGCCCGGGATAGTACTCGTCGAAATCCGGGAACAGCGTCTCGCGCACCAGGTCCGAGTGCAACGCGGCGACGCCGTTGACCTTGTGGGAACCGATCGTCGCCAACCATGCCATGCGCACCCGGCGACCGTCGTGGCCGGACTCGTCGATGATCGACATGCGCCGCCGTCGGTCATGATCGCCGGGATAGCGTTCCCAGACCGCGTCGAGGAACTCGCGGTTGATCCGGTAGATGATCTCGAGATGACGGGGGACGAGCTTCTCGAGCATGCGCACGGGCCACGTCTCTAGGGCCTCGGGCAACAGGGTGTGATTGGTATAGCTGAACACCCCGCAACACACGCGCCACGCGGTGTCCCAGTCCATGCCGTGGGCGTCGATCAACAGCCGTATCAACTCGGGTACCGCCAGTGCCGGGTGCGTGTCGTTGAGCTGGATGGCGACATGGGCCGGCAGTTGTTCCAGTTCGAGCCCGGCGGCGAGGTGCTCCTGCAGGATGTCCTGCAGGCTTGCGGAAACGAAGAAGTATTCCTGCTTGATGCGCAGCTCCTTTCCTTCCTCCGTCGAATCGTCAGGATAGAGCACGCGGGAAATATTCTCCGCTTCGTTCTTCGGCCGGACCGCCGCGTCGTACTGGCCGGCGTTGAACAGGTCGAGATCGATGGCGGGGGCGTAGCGCGCGCCCCACAGCCGCAGATGATTGACGGTGCGGCCGTTATTGCCCGGTACCGGGGTGTCGTAGGCCACCGCCTCGACGCATTGCCCGCCATGCCATTCGACGCGCAGCTGACCGTCCGCATCCTGGACGGTGCGGCAGTGACCGCCGATCCGGACCTGGTAACGCACATCCTCGCGCTGGATCTCCCACAGGTTCCGGAGGCGCAGCCAGGTGTTGGGACGCTCGATCTGCTCACCCTCCGGGCCGATCTGCTGTTCGAACAGTCCATAGTCGTAGCGGATCCCGTAGCCGAAACCGGCGAGGTCCAGGGTGGCCATCGAATCGAGAAAACAGGCTGCAAGGCGTCCGAGGCCGCCGTTGCCGAGTCCGGCATCCTGCTCTTCCTCCACCAGGCGCTCGAGGCGCACGCCGATCTCTTCCAGCAACGACCGTGCGCTGTCCTCGAGTTCGAGGTTGATCGCGGCGTTGAGCAACGTCCGGCCCATGAGGAATTCCAGCGACAGGTAATAGACCTTCCTCGGCTGCTGTGCGCGGATGCGCCGCTGGGTCTCGTGCCAGCGCCCGACCAGCCGCTCGCGGATGGTCATTGCGACCGCGCTGTAGAGATCGTGCAAGGTGGCGTTGTCGATATCCTTGCCGACCCCGTAGAGCAATTTCCGGAGGGTATCGTCCCGCAGGCTCGTGTCATCAAAACCCAGCGGGGCGGGCAATGTACTTTCGGGGATATTCACTTGCTGCGCATCCTGCAGTTCCTTCCGGTCACGGGACTGTATACGGTTGGCGCCGGAGCATAGCAGACGGCCCGATCCCGACGGCAAGCAATGTCTGCCGGGTTACCCGACCCGAGGCATCCTTCATTGTCCGGTGCTAAGGTTGTGACCATGCGCTGGCCAGCAATATTTTGCGTGTTTTTCCTTGCGTCCAGCGGCTCCGCGCAACCCGTCTCTGGTCCGGACGGAGTGGTCCGCTCGACCGTGGCGGAGCTGGCTGAACTGGTGTCGGCCTGCCGGCTGCAGCTGGCCGCTGACCCGGTCGCCGTCCGGGGCCTGATCGAACAGCGTCTGCGGCCCAGGGCCGACGTCCTGTTTGCGGCGCGCCGGGTGCTGGGCCGCCACTGGCGGGAGGCCTCGCCGGAACAACGGCGGCGTTTCGCCGACGCGCTGTATGGCACGTTGGTGAACCGCTATGCGTCGGGTTTGTTGCTCCTCACGCGTGACAACGTCCAGGTTCCAGTGCCCGGAGCAGGTGGTCGTCCTGGCGGCGACGAGGCCCTGACGGAAGTCGAACTGAGAATCCGCACCGGGCTCCCGGAACCGGTGGCGGTGTTCCTCCAGGCACGGCGCAACAACGGGCAGTGGCGCATATACGATGCGCGCTGGGAGGACCAATCCTATGTGCTGAGCCTGCGTGACATCTATGCGGCCCCGATCCGCCGCGAGGGGCTGGAGGCCGTCATCCGGCGGCTGGAAGCTTCGGCAGGATCGCCTCCCGGCGCGCCCGAAGCCCGCCGGACGCTCGCCGGGCGCTGCCTGCGCGCCGCCATGACGGATTGAATCAGCCGCGCTCCCCGTCAGGGGTAGACATAACTCGACTGCAGACCCAGCGGCAGCCCGATCGCCCAGTAGAGCAGCAGGAAAGCCGACCAGCCGATCAGGAAGACCACCGAATACGGCAGCATCATCGCCACCAGCGTGCCGATGCCGGCATTGCTGACGTAGCGCTTGCAGAACACCACGATCAACGGGAAATAAGGCATCAGCGGCGTAATGATGTTGGTGGTCGAGTCACCGACCCGATAAGCCGCCTGGGTCAGGTCGGGCGAAATGCCCAGGCTCATCAGCATCGGCACCAGGATTGGCGCCAGCAGGGCCCACTTGGCCGAGGCCGAGCCGACCAGGAGATTGACCAGGCCCGTCACGAATACGATGCCGACGAGCGTCACCTGGGCGGGCATCCCCAGCTCACGCAGGAAGTTGGCCCCCTCGATGGCAATCAGCGCACCCAGGTTCGACTGCGCAAAGGCGAAGATGAACTGCGCCGCGAAAAAAGCCATCACGATGTAGTAGCCCATGCCGCTCATCGCCTTGGACATGCCCTCGATGATGTCGCGATGCGTCTTCACCGTCCCTGCGGCGTAGCCGTACACAATGCCGGGAATAATGAACAGCAGGAAAATCAGGGGGACGATGGAGCGCATCAGCGGCGCCGTGGGGCTGGCCAGTTCGCCCAGCGGGTCGCGCCAGGGCGAGCCACCCGGGATGGCCGTGAGGGTGAGCACGCCGAGGGCCACGACCATCGACACGAGCGACCAGCGCAGGGCGCGCCGCTCCGCCGGTTCCAGTGCCGCCATCGACGGGAGGTCCTCGAGGTCGCCGTCGAGCGGGGTGGCCTTGAGCCGCGGCTCGACGACTCTGTCCGTCAGGAACCAGCCGAGCAGGATGATCAGCAGGGACGAGCTCGCCGTAAAGAAATAGTTGTTCAGCGGGTTGATGAGCAACTGGGTGTCGAGCACCTGCACACCGGCCTGTGTGATGCCGGCGAGCATCGGGTCGATACTCGAGGGGACGAAGTTGGCCGAAAAGCCGCCGGAGACGCCGGCGAAGGCTGCCGCGATGCCCGCCAGCGGATGGCGCCCCGCCGCGTAAAAGATGACGCCACCCAGAGGTACGACCAGCACGTAGCCGGCGTCGACCGCAGTGTGGCTCACGATGCCGACGGTGATGACCATCGGCGTGAGCAGGCTGCGCTTGGTGAAGCCCAGCAGCGCCCGCAGGCCGGCGTTGATGAAGCCGGTGTGCTCCGCCACCCCGATACCCAGCATCGCGACCAGCACGACTCCGAGGGGCGCGAAATTGACGAACACCTGCACCATCTGCGACAGGAAACTGGTGAATTCCGCGCCCGACAGCAGGTTCTTGATGACCACCGGATCGCCGGTGCGCGGGTCGACGGCCGAAAAGTCGATCGGTGCCAGAAGTGCCGAAACCACCCAGGTGATGATCAGGGCGAGCAGGAAAAGCACCGCGGGATCCGGCAGTTTGTTGCCCACCCGCTCGATCCAGTCGAGGATTCTTGCGATGCGCGGGTTCGGGCTCGAGGTTTCTGCGGCGGGTTCTTGTCGGGCCATTCGGCTGCCTCCTGTTCGCGAAGGCGGCAGTATAGCCGCCTGAATCGCGATTCGGGCCCGATGCGCTGACGAATTGCCCCGTGGCCCCGCTTGAGGCAGCATCCGCTGTCTTTGAGCAGACGCAGGAGCCTTGTCAACATGTCGCGCACCCTGAAGGTTCCCGATACGCTCGTCCTGCTGTTCGGCATGATGGTCCTGGCGCTGGTGGCGACGTGGTTGTTGCCGCAGGGCGCGTTTCAGACGGTCGTCAATGAAGCGGGCCGCGAAGTCGTCGTCCCGGGCACCTTCGCCGTCATCGAGGACGCCCCCACCCTGATGCCGTGGGATCTCATCACCGTCGTCCCCCGCGCACTGGCCGATGCGCAGGACATCATCTTTTTCGTCCTGATCGTGGGGGGCGCCATCCGGGTCCTGCGCGCGACCGGCACGATCGATGCGTTACTCGGTGCCGTGCTGCGGCGCGTGGGGCACAGCCCCGGGCTGCTGATCGTGTCGGGCATGGGCGTGTTCGCCGCAGGCTCGGCGACGCTGGGGGTGGCCGAGGAGTACATCCCGCTGACGCTGGTGTTGATCGCGTTGTGCGTGGCCATGCGGATGGACACGGTCACGGCCATCGGCATCATGGTGTGCGGCTACGGCATCGGCTACGGCGTCGCCGCGCTGAATCCGTTCACTGTGCTCGTGGCGCAATCGGTCGCCGAAGTGCCGCCTGCTTCGGGCCTGGGCTTCCGGCTGGCGCTGTTTTTGCCTTTTCTCGCCATCGGCATCCATCACGTGTGGCGTTATGCCCGGCGTGTGCAGGCAGATCCGCGGGCCAGCCTGGTGCACGATATTCCGGCCGCGCAACATGCCCCGACCGAATTGCCCGCCGGGATGGATACGCGCCACCGGATCGTCAGCGTCCTGACGCTCGTCGCCCTCGGCGCGATGGTCTACGGCATCGTGTTCCCGAAGTGGTATATCGCCGAGCTGGGCGCGATTTTCCTGGCACTCGCGATCGTCGCCGGGCTGGCGGGCGGCCTCGGCGCGGACGGCACTGCGCGGCGCTTTGCCGAGGGCGCGGCGGAACTGGCCGGCACGGCCCTGCTCATCGGCTTCGCCCGCTCGATCGCGCTGCTGCTCGAGGACGGCCAGGTATTGCATACCATCGTCAACAGCCTGGCGAGCCCGCTGCAGATG
>CAYTXS010000025.1:0-17773 GCA_964441585.1 uncultured Thioalkalivibrio sp. | reverse complement strand
CTGCCGCTGGTGCCGGGCCTGGATTTCGTCCTGCACGCCGACGCCCTGTCGCTGATGTTCGTCAACCTGTCGGCGGTGTTGTGGCTCGCCACCACGGTGTATGCCATCGGCTACCTCGAGGGTTCGCCTCATCGCAGTCGTTTCTTCGGCTATTTCAGCCTGTGCGTAACCGCGACCGTCGGCCTGGCGATGGCGGGTAACCTGCTCACGTTCCTGGTCTTCTACGAGGCACTGACGCTGACCACGTATCCGCTGGTGGTCCATCGTGGTACCGAGGCGGCACGCAAGGCCGGGCGCAGCTACCTCGCACACACGCTGTTCGGCGGAGTGCTGCTTCTGGCCGGCACGGTGTGGCTGTATTCGCTGACAGGCACGCTTGAATTCGTCGATCGGGGATTCATCGCCGGGCGCGGGATCGATCCGGACGTGTTGCGCATGATCTTCGCCGTGCTGATTCTCGGCGTCGGCGTGAAAGCCGCCATCCTGCCGCTGCACGGCTGGCTGCCTCAGGCCATGGTGGCGCCCGCCCCGGTGAGTGCATTGCTGCACGCGGTGGCGGTGGTCAAGGCCGGCGCATTCGGCATCGTGCGTATCGTCTTCGACGTGTTCGGCGTCGAGTTCGCCGCGAGCCTCGGCGTCACGCTGCCGCTCGCCATCCTCGCCGCCGTGACGATCATTTACGCCTCCACACGCGCCCTGTTCCAGGACGACCTGAAACGGCGCCTGGCGTTTTCCACGGTAAGCCAGGTGTCGTATATCACCCTCGGGGTGGCGATCGCCGGGCCCATCGCGACGATCGGCGGCCTGGTACACCTCGTGCACCAGGGTTTCATGAAGATCACGCTGTTTTTCTGCGCCGGCAATTTCGCCGAGACCCTCGGCGTGCACAAAGTCAGTGAAATGCGTGGCATCGGCCGGCGCATGCCGTGGACGATGGGGGCGTTCACGCTCGCGGCGTTCGGCATGATCGGCGCGCCGCCGATGGTCGGCTTCATCAGCAAGTGGTACCTGGGACTCGGCGCGCTCGAGGTAGGGCAGGACTGGGCTGTGCTGGTGCTCGCCGGGAGCAGCCTGCTGAATGCCGCCTATTTTCTGCCGATCCTCCGGACCGCGTGGTTCGACCCGCCGCCGGAGTCCTGGCCGGAGGAGCGCTCCTTCGGTCGCAAGGAAACTGCGTGGGCGTTGCTGATCCCGCCGGTGATGACCGTCGCCGCGACGCTGGCCTGGGGGCTGTTCGCCTCGATGCCCGGCACACCGCTCGACTGGGTGCAGTTCATCGCTGCCCGGAAATACGCGCCATGAGCCTCTTGCTGGCCTTGCCGCTGTTACCGCTGGCCGCGGCGCTGTGGTTCGCCGCCAGACCGGTGCGGGCACCATCGACCGCCGGCTGGATCGTGGCGCTCGTGGCGGCCTTTCCGGTGATGGTGGCGACGCTGATGGCGCCGGATCGGATCGCGCTGCCGGATCTCCTGGTCATGCGCGACGCAGCGCTGGTACTCGATCCGGTCGCCCGTGCCGCCCTGCTGCTGTTCGGCGGGCTATGGTTGGCGATCGCCTTGTTGTTGACCCGTCCAGGGGTGAGTGACCCGCCGGTGGTCGCGCTGCTGGTGGCGCTGTCGGGGACCATCGCGCTGTCTCTCGCGGAAGGCGGACCGATGGTATACGCGGGGATGCTCGCCGCTGGCTACGGTCTTTACGCGGTCATGGCGGGCGAGCGAGGCGCCGGCTGGCGCAGCGCAGGGAGCGCATGGGTCGTGTTATTGGTCGTGAGCGACCTGCTGGTCTTCGAGGTGCTGCTCAGTTCGACCGCTCATCCGACAACCGAGCCCTATCTTCCCGCGCTGGTGATGGCGCTCCTCGCGCTGGTGCTGCGCGGCGCAATTCCGCCCGCGCATGGCTGGCTCGCTGCCGCGCTCGGTACGGTCAGCCGGCCGACCGCCGTGCTGCTGGCCGCGGTTCCGTTGGGTGCGGCCGTGTTCGGAGGGCTGAAGATCCTGCCCCCGACGCCGCCGACGATCGTCCTGTGGTGCAGCTTGCTGGGTCTCGGCGGTGCAGCATGGGCGACCTTCGCGGGGCTTGCACAGGTCGAAGCGCGGACGACACTGGCTTACGCGGTCGCGGGTACGGGAGCGCTGTTGCTGGCGGCGCTTCCACTGGCCGGAACGGCTGCCGAGATGCTGGCGTGGCCTTCGCTCGCCTTGCTGGCATCCTGTGCCGTGATCCCGCTGCTGGCCTTGCAGCCCGCGGGTCGCTCGCGTGATTTCACCGTCGTGGTGGTTCTCTTGGTGCACGGCTTCGCGGGCGGACACACCGCGGCGCGGGTCGCCGCGACATTGCCGCCCGCGGCCGCCTTGTTGCTGCCCTTCGCCGCGGTGGCCGCGACGCTGCTGCTCACCCTGGCGGCACGGCGCACGGCCGTCGCGACCCCGGAAGCCGAATCGCCCGACTGGAGTCGTGTGGCAATGATTCCGCTCGTTCTGGCCGCTGCCGGCCTGTTGCTCGCATGGCTCGGCGACCCCCCCGGCTTCGCCTCCACCTGGGCCGCGCCCGTGGGTATCACCTTCGGCCTCGTGGCTTTCCGTCTCCTGCCGGGGCGGACGCGCCCCGAAGTGGCGCCCGGCGATCTGCTCGGCCCTGTCCAGCGGCTGGTGTCTTTGATGCTGCGCCGGACACGGATCCTGTGCCGACGAGATCTCGCGCGTCTTCGCGACCGGACGTCGGCATGGCTGCGCGGCTGTTGGGATGGCCAGGCGTGGTCTCGTCGTATTCAGCGACTTGATGTCGTGCTGCGCGCCTGGCCGGCCACGAGCCTGTTGATGCTGCTCGTGGCGATGAGTGCAGCTTTCCTGTTGGCGAAATGAGTTCGCCGGCCCTGCTTGCGGCAGTGTTCTGGCCCCTGGTTCCGGCCTGCGGCCTCATGGCGCGAAGCACTCGCAGGACGGCTGGCTGGCTGGCGCCCTGGGCCGCGCTGCCAGCACTGCTCGTCGTCCCGCTGGAGATCGGGGATTTCGAACTGGGCTGGCTGCTCCTGGGCGGGCGCATTGGTTTCGATCCCATCGCCGCAGTGATGCTTCCGGCGACGGCGGGCCTGTGGCTCGCAGCGGGGCTGTTCGCGCAGTCGTATCTCGAACCCGGCCCGCGGCGGGATGCGTTCTTCGGCTGGTATCTCGCCACGCTCGCCGGCAACCTGTTGTTGCTGGTGGCGCTGGACATCGTCGTCTTCTATTTCGGCTTCGCGTTGATGAGTTTCGCCGCTTACGGGCTGGTGGTGCATGAAGGCGGGGCACGTGCGCATCATGCCGGACGCTACTACATCGCACTGGTCGTGGCAGGTGAAGTCTGCGTCATTACTGCGTTGATGATGCTCGCGAGTCCGGCGGACGGCATCGATTTCCCGGCCGTGCGTGCGGCCCTCGAGGACGGCACCGCGCCGGTCAGCCTGGTGTCCGGCCTGTTGATCTTCGGATTCGGCATCAAGACCGGACTCGTAGGCCTGCATTTCTGGCTGCCGCTGGCGCACCCGGTCGCCCCGGCGCCGGCGAGTGCCGTGTTGTCCGGGGCGATGATCAAGGCCGGGCTCATCGCATGGATGCGTTTGCTGCCGCTCGGGGATGTGGCCTGGTCAGACTGGGGCAACGGCCTCGCGATCGCCGGGCTCGTCACGGCGGTGTATGGCGTGCTCGCGGGCTTGCCGCAGAGGGAAGCCAAGACGGTCCTGGCTTACTCGAGCGTCAGCCAGATGGGCCTGATGACGCTCGCTGTGGGTCTGGGACTCGCATTTCCAGAGCGCTGGGGACCGTTGTTCGCGGCGTTGCTCGTATTCATGGTGCATCACGGACTCGTGAAGGGGGCGCTGTTCCTGGGAGCCGGTATCGTTCGGCATCCGTTGCGCCCCAGTGCAGCACGGATCGCTGCGGCGGCGCTGGTACTGGGCGCACTGGCCATCGCGGCTGCACCGCTCACTGGCGGACTGCTGGCAAAGCTTGCACTCAAGTCGGCCGGGAAATCGTTGCCCGCGCCGTGGTTGGACAACCTGCCGCTCCTGCTCAGCCTGAGTTCGTTACTGACGGCGCTGTTGATGATCCGTTTCCTGTGGCTGGCCTGGCCGCGTCCGGCGGCGAATGCCCCTGCGTCGTCCCTGAAGTTGTTCGCGCCCTGGCTGGCTTTGCTCTGCAGTGGCCTTGCGGCTCCGTGGTGGACGACCTCGGCCGAAGGGCGCGCAGCGGCCATCACGCTGGCGGCCGGCTGGTCCGCCACCTGGCCGCTAGTGCTGGCCGGCGCCGTGACCATGGCTGCCGTCGGGCTGCATCGGGCCGGGCGCGGGCCGGCCCTCCCTGCGGTGCCGGCGGGTGACATCGGCATTCCCCTCGAACGAACGCTGCTCGCCTGCGGCCGTGAAGCGGCCAGGTTGTCGACGGACACCCTGCCGCGCCTCGTCGAGGTTTTCCGCCGGGCGGCGGCGGCGATCACGCGCGACAGTCTGTCCGCCGCCACACAGGTCAGCCGCGCCGATGCCCGCCTCACGGCCTGGTCGTCCACCAGTTTTTTACTCGTTCTGCTGGCCATCGTTTTCGCCATTCTGCTCGCCTGAAGGCAATACCGACGGGCAGCGCGGCAATCCGGCTGCTAGATTCTGACTGACCGTTCCTGGTCTTCACGGAGTAGAACAATATGAAGAAACAACATGGTTTCACAATTCTTGCCGCGATGGCCTTCGGCGCCGTCGGGCTCGGCCTCGGCCTCTCGCAGCCACTGGGCGCCGCCGACGACGATACCGCGGAAAATCCGGGCACCGAGCAGATCGGCGCCTATCCGCACGGCTGTGTGGATTGCCATACGAGCGATGAGGCCGGGGACCTCTTCGAACTGCTGACGGACATCGGCCATCCGCCGGTAGACGACATCGAGATCATTCCGGACGGTTGCCTCGAATGCCACAGCGATGAAGGCGGGTTCTGGCCGATGGACGAACTCATCCATCTCGCCCATTTCTCGCATCCGCCAGAGAATGCATTCCTGACGGACTATGACGCCAACTGTCTCCATTGCCACGCGATGGACATGGAAACGGGCGAGGTCACCGTCAAGTCCGGGCCGGCGGAGCGATAAGGAGCGGCGGACGGAAGCGCTTCAGCCGGAGTGCGTTGGAGACGACGCAGAGGCTCGACAGCGCCATGGCCACGGCCGCGAGCATCGGCGACAGCAGCAGGCCGAAAGCCGGGAAGAGCACACCCGCGGCCACCGGCACGAGGCTCGCGTTGTAGGCGAATGCCCAGAACAGGTTCTGCCTGATATTGCGCAGCGTCGCATTCGACAGCGCCACGGCGTTCGGCAGGTTGCGCAGGTCGCCGGACATCAACACGAGTTCGGCGCTGTCGATCGCGATGTCCGTGCCGGTGCCGATGGCAATGCCGACATCGGCCTGGGCAAGCGCGGGCGCGTCGTTGATACCGTCGCCGACGAAGGCGACGCGATGGCCGTCGGCCTGCATCCGTGCCACACACGCCACCTTGCCGTCTGGCAGGAGTTCAGCCCGGACCTCGTCGATCCCTGCCTCGCGGCCGATCGCCGCCGCGGTGCGCCGGTCGTCGCCGGTCAGCATCACCACCCGCCGGCCGAGCTTCTGCAGCGCTTCGATCGTGACGCGCGCGGAGTCTTTCAACGGATCGGAGACCACCAGCAAGCCGGCGGGAAGGCCGTCGATCGCGGCATAGACCGGGGTCCCGCCGTCCTGCGCGAATCGTGTGGCGTCGGCTGCGAAACCGGACACGTCGATCCCGAGTTGCGCCATGTAGCGCTCGGCGCCGACCTGCACGCGGTGGCCGGCCACGTCCGCTGCGGCTCCGAGGCCGGCTGAGGCCGCGAAGCCGCTGGCTTCTGGCGGCGTGATGTCGCGGGCCTTCGCCCCGGCGACGATGGCAGCCGCGATCGGGTGTTCCGAGCGTTGCTCCAGCGAGGCGACCAGGTGCAGCAGTCCGTCTTCAGTGAAACCGGAGGCAGGCAGCACGGCGCTCAATTCGGGAACGCCGCGGGTCAGCGTGCCGGTCTTGTCGAGGGCGATCGTGTCCACATCGCGCAGCGACTGCAGCGCGTCGCCTTTCCGAAACAGCAGGCCGATCTCTGCGGCCTTGCCGGTCCCCACCATGATCGAGGTGGGCGTGGCGAGGCCCATGGCGCAGGGGCAGGCGATGATCAGCACCGCCACGGCATTGACGAGTGCGAGGCCCAGCGCAGGGGTCGGCCCGAAAGCGAGCCAGGCGAAAAAAGTGAGCAAGGCGATGCCGATGATCACCGGGACGAACACCAGCGTCACGCGATCCACGAGCGCCTGGATCGGCAGCTTCGCGCCCTGGGCCTGTTCCACCATGCGCACGATGCGCGCCAGAACCGTATCGGCGCCCACGCGCGTGGCACGAAAGGAGAACGCGCCGCTGCCGTTCATCGTGCCGCCGATGACTTCGTCGCCGGGTTGCTTCTCGACCGGCAGCGGTTCCCCGCTGATCATCGATTCATCCACCCACGAGCCGCCTTCGACCAGTTCGCCGTCCACGGGCAGCTGCTCGCCGGGACGGACCAGTACCAGGTCCCCCGGCCGGACACGCTCCACAGGCGCCTCGAGCGTGCGTCCGTTGCGCGAGATCCGGGCGATGCGGGGTTGCAGGGAGAGCAGCTTCCGGATGGCGTCGCCCGCTCGACCGCGCGCGCGAGCCTCGAGGTAGCGACCCGCAAGCACCAGCGTGATGATCACCGCGGAAGCTTCGAAGTAGATGTTGGCCGTACCCGGGGGCAAGAGGCCGGCGAAGAACAGCGCCACCACGGAATAGGCCCAGGCCGCCGTGCTGCCGAGCATGACCAGCGAATTCATGTCCGGCGCGAGCCTTCTCAAAGCCGGCCAGCCGGTGCGATAAAAACGCAGGCCCGGCCCGAACTGTACGCCGGTCGCGAGGAAGAAAAACAAAAGGTGCAGATTGCGCGTGCCGACGGTCTCGGCCAGCCAGGTAAACATGCCCGGGAGCAGGTGAGCGCCCATCTCCAGCACGAAGATCGGCAGGGTCAACACGGCGGCCCACGCGAAGCCCTGGCGCAGCTCGCGCAGCTCGGCCGCACGCGCCGCGCTTTCGCGATCCGTCTGCTCGGGAGAATCGATCAGCGGCTCGGCCTCGAAACCGGCCTCGCGCACGGTCGCGGCGAGGTCATCGGCGTTCAGCCGGATGTCGGCGAGCGTGACGAAAGCCCGCCCGGAGGCCAGGTTGACGTTCGCTTCGCTCACGCCCGGCAGGGCCCGGAGCGCTCTTTCGACCCGCCCCACGCAGGAGGCGCAGTGCATTCCGCCGACACTCAGGATGAGGTCGGCTTCCGAGCTTTCAGTCGTTGCTCCGGTCACGGCGGCGTGCATGGGAGATATTGTCCACAAAACGCCGCCCGTCCGGAATGGCGGCGACGATCACGCCACCTGGATGGCGGTGGACCGAAGACGCGGCGCGCGCACCGCATCCCATGCCTTCTCGTGGAAGAAATAGGCGACGGTGTTCAGGACCGGTTCGATCAGGGCGATGGTGCCACCGATCGCGATGCTGCCCGTCAGCGCGAATGCTACCGTGAAGGCGACGATAAAATGTACGACTGCGAAACTGAGTGTCTTGGTCATCACCTGGCCCCTCCGCCTCATTGACCGTGAATCACAGGGTAGGGTCCGGGCGGTAATCGGTAAAGTAAATTAAATCTCTCGAGCCGATAGAAAATATCTATCTGTGCATTTAATCGTAGCGGAAGCGTTCCGCGACGATACGGTTTGCAGGCACGCCGAACTCTTTGAGGCTCCGCTCGACGCTGTCCATCATCGGCGGCGGCCCGCAGACGAAATAGGTCCAGCGCGCACGGTCGGATCGCTCCAAGCACCGGTCGAGTACCACACTGCTGAGTTCGCCGCGCAGCCCCGCCCATCCGGGCGGCGGCTCGGAAAGCACGAGCGACAGGCGCAAGTCCAGCATGTCGCTCATCGCCTCGAGTTCTTCCCGGTAGAGGATCTGGTTTTCGGCGCGATTGCCGTAGACGAGACACAGGGGCGCCATCCAGCGATCGGCGCGGAGCTGTCGCAACATGCTCATGATCGGCGCGAGGCCGACGCCCCCGGCGATGAAAGCGAGCCGGTCGCTCTGCCGGTTGGCCAGCACGAAATGACCGTGCGGTCCATCGAGCCACGCGCGCGTGCCCCCAGGGATGTTGCCGATCCGGTTCGTGAAGTCACCGCTTTGCTTGATGGTGAAGCCGACGCGCGGCAGGTCGGCCGGTGCCGTGCTGATCGAGAACGGATGCTCGGTCAGGCTGAAGGGATGATGCCCGAGGTTGAGCCAGGCGAACTGGCCTGCGAGAAACGGTGTCTGCTGCGCATGTTCGGCTTCGATCTGCACTTCCCACGTGCGTGCCGCGACCTGTCGATTGCTGACCACGCGATAGGGACGGGCGTGTTGCAAAATCGGCTTTACCGCGTAGACGAACAACAGCGTCAGCAACGCCACTCCGCTGAGCAGCGACCAGTAGGCGGTCAGCGCAGGATGCCCGCTGTACCGGCCGGCCGACAGCGCGTGATGAACACCGCAGCCGGCGATCAGCGTCGCGCCCAGGCCATGACTGATTCGCCAGATCTCGTAACGGCACGGCAGCCGGTCGCGATAGCGGGCAGCTGCCACCAGGGCCAGCAGAAGCAGCCAGGCGATCACGCCGGAGCGGTAATGCCCGGCGGTGAACATGCTCTCGAGCAGGCGCATCGCCCGCGCGGGATCGGGATAGAGCCGCGGCACGACGTACAGGAAGGGGTGGACCACCAGCAGCGCGAGCACGACGAGCGCTGCGCGCTGATGCAGCCGCATCGTGACGTCGATCCCGACCCGGCCAGAGATCTGGCGAAACCGTCCGGAGAGGACGAACTCGAACAACAGCCAGGCGAAGCCGGCCAGTGCGATGGCGGCTGACAACTCGCGCCACGGGTTGCGGAACGGCTCTGCGTCAAGCAACGCGAGCAGGACCGGAGCGAGTCCGATCGAGACGTAAAGCGCCCCCAGTGCGCGGGGCCCAAGGCCGCGGAGTTGCGTTGCGGCACGGTTTTCGGCCGTGTCCTCTGCGTCCTGCGGGTCAGTCATGCGTACTTCGACGCGCGCCGTTGCGCACTGCTGCATTGACCGGCATCGTCTCCTCCCTTGAGAATCGGCGCGGCGCCGCTCCGGAGCGCGGGCCGGGCGTCGATTGCCTGTAAGCTGAGCAACTGAAAACAGTCTTGAGGATAGCAGTCTGTCGTGAGATTCCGGACCGAATCACGCAGCGACGGTGCGCGGGCCGGCAAGGTCCTGCTGCTGGTCGCGCTGATGCTGCCCGCTGCGGTGCTCGCCGAAGCGTCGGGCGATGCGGCGGCCTGTTCCTTGTCGGACGAGATCCTCGAGTCCTCGGGGGCGCGCATCGGCGAAATCACTATTACGGCGCGGAATATCTTCGACCTGGACAATCCGGAAGAAGACAAGGCGTTTTTTCGCTTCTTCAATCGTCTGCACGTGCGCACGCGCGATCCGATCATCGCCAGACAGCTGCTGTTCGAGCCCGGTACGCCTTTCGATCGAAGCCTGCTGGAAGAATCAGAGCGGCTGCTGCGTGCGACCGACTATCTCTACGATGCCGATATCACGATCACCCGCTGTGATGCCGACACCGTGGACGTCGAGGTCGAGACGCGGGATGTCTGGACGCTGAAGCCCGGTTTCTCCGTGTCGCGCAGCGGCGGCGAGAGCCGTATCGGTTTCGACTTGCAGGAAGACAATTTCCTCGGGCGCGGCGGCAGCATCCGCTTCCTCCGGAGCATCGACGAAGAACGCCGCACCACGGAAGTCGGCTATGCCGACCGCAATGTGGGCGGACGATGGATCTCGGTCGCAACGACGCTTGCCGACAATAGCGACGGCCATGTATTTGCGCTGAACGTGGCGCGGCCCTTCTACGCGCTCGATACGCGGTGGGCCGCCGGCGGCCGCATGCTGGACGAGAAGAGCGAGGAACCGGTGTATTCGCTGGGTGACGAGATCGGCAAGTTCAGCCAGGACATCAATTTCTTCGAGCTCCATGGCGGCTGGTCGCGTGGCCTGGTTGACGGCTGGACGACTCGCTGGCTCGCCGGACTGGTGCACGACGACCGCATTTTCGGCAACGTCGAGGACTCCCTGGTACCGGGAGTGATTCCGGAAAGCCGGCGCCTGATCTACCCCTTCATCGAGTACCAGTTGATCGAGGACAAGTTTCTCCGTGCAGCGAATCTCAACCAGATCTATCGCACCGAGGATGTGATGGTGGGCGTGCAGGCGAGGCTGCGCCTGGGTTGGCTGGCGCCCGTGCTGGGCGCAGACCGCGGTGGCGCGATATTTTCGGGTAGCGTAAGACGTGGCTACGGGAATCCGGAGCAGACCCTCTGGGACATCACGGGGTTCGCGCAGGGTCGCCTGGAGGAAGACGAAATCGCCAATGCGTTAGTCGGGGCGCGCGTCCGCTGGTACCGGCGGCAGTCGGATCGGTGGCTGCTCTACACGGCGCTGCGCGGCGAGATGGCGGAGAACCTCGATCTCGACAACCCGCTCGAGATCGGCGGCGACAATGGTCTGCGCGGATATCCTTTGCGCTACCAGCGAGGCACGGCGCGGGCGCAATTCACCATCGAGCAGCGCTATTTCACGGACTATTACCTCTGGCGCCTGTTCCGTGTTGGCGCTGCCGTGTTCTTCGATGCGGGCCGCGTATGGGGCAGTAACCCCTTCGGCGGCGAAAACCTCGGCCTGTTGAAAGACATCGGTATCGGCCTGCGTCTCGGCAGCACCCGTTCGAGCCTCGGCAAGATGGTGCATATCGACCTTGCGTTCCCGCTTGACGGTGATCCCACCATCGACGAAGTGCAGTTCCTCATCCAGGGGAAGCGCAGCTTCTGAGCAGTCAGATGCTTCGCGCGCCGGTGCATCCTGCCACCCCGACCGCTATCCTCGGAGCATGAGGCGCGGGCATGAACAGGAGGAGAAGTCGATGCAAGGGCTGCTTTACTTGCGGAACCTGGTCAATGTAGTCGCAATGGCGGCCGCTTCGCTGGTGTTTTTCGCCGGGCCGGTGCATGCGTCCGATGACGAGGCCGTGCGCGCTGCCGCGCTCGATTATGCGGAGGGCTGGTATGCAGGTGACGCGGAGCGTCTCGCGCAGGCATTGCACCCCGAAGCGGTCAAGCGTCGCGTCGTAAAAGACGTGATCACCGGCGAGGAGCGCGTCAATGTGCTCGGGACCGAGGATCTGCTTCGTGGCGCGCGCGAAGGTGTCGGCAAGGAGCCGGGTGGACCGGTCCGGCTGCGCGTCGCGGTTCTCGACCAGCATGGTGACCTGGCGGTCGCGCGGGTCGTGTCGATGCTGTACGTCGACTACCTGCAACTGGTGCGCTGGAACGACCGGTGGGTCGTGTTGTCCGTGGCGTGGGGGACGATCGAGAGTCCGGGTGAATAATTTCGGCGCGGTGCGCGGGCGACGCGGGTCTCGCCGTGTTCGCCGGCCGCCTCAGTCGCGCTCGAAGGTGTAGAACAGGTCGGCTTCGGCCTCATCGCCGGACACAGCTTCGATCGAGAGTCGACGATTGATCTGGTAGCGAAGCCGCAGCGTGTTCACGGCATCGAACAGCCCCAGGCCGTAACTGACGTACAGCCCGCCGCCGAGGTGCTTGCCCAGCACCAGCGCAGCACCTTCCGCGCCATCTTCGGCGCTCACCGAGACCTCGTCGAAGCCGAGTCGCCGCCCGAGGTCGCGTGCGATGAAGCCGCCGCCGGAGAGCGCCAGCGAACTGGCCGCCTGGTTCAGCGTGCGTTGTTCGCCGGCTTTCAACTCGTCCATGCCCTTGCCCAGTGTGAGGTAAGAGAGCGCTTCCGCCCGTGGCATGGGGGGGTCCGAATAGATCGACAGCTCCGGTCGCTCCAGCGTGCCCCGGATCAGTGCTCCGGCCGTGACGTCCTGCACCTCGCGGATCGCCCGGATGTCGAGTCCCGGATTTTCCAGCGGCCCGCCCGTGTAGATCAGGCGCCCGGTCTCTATTTCGAGTTGTTGACCGAAAGCGCGAAAATTGCCGTCGACCACACGCAATTCGCCCCGTCCCCACGGCAGGGCCTCGGGTTCGGTGACCGCGATGATTTCTCCCTCGACGTCCCCCCTGAAGCCGGCGGCCTCTATTCTCACGTCCGGACCCACATCGACGCGAACCCGGCTGGCGATCACGAAATCCTGGCGCTCCTCCTTCCCGTTTTCGCCGACGATCACTTCATCCGGGCTGGTCGTAACGGCGCCGGAACCGCCGAACCCCGTGATGCGCGCGAACGGAATCGTCACCTCTCCGCCGATGTTGATCCGGTCCGGCAGGTAACGGAAGCGCAGGTCTGGACTCGCCGCCACCCGCATCTCCGGCAGATCCATCACGAGCACGCGCTCGCCCTCGAGCGTCGCTGTCCCTTCGACAGCCTCCGCGCCGAGTTCGAATCGTCCTTCGGCCCTGAACTCGCCGTCGCCGGAAGTGCCGGAGGCATCGAATACCAGCTCGTTTTCCTCCAGCCGGGCGACGAGCTGGATGTCATCGGGACCGATGCCGAGGGTCGGAATCTGCATGGATCCGTCGCGCCACGCAAAGCGACCGGTCAGCCGCGGTGCGCCGATGCTGCCGGCCAGGGCGGCAGTCGCCTCGGCCTGTCCTTCCAGCCCGCTGAGTTCGGGCACGAACTCCGTAATGATGTCCAGTTGGCTGAACGAGATGTTGAGTTCGCCCTCCAGGCTGGGGTCCGGCTCGTTCCAGGCAACCGCGAGGCGTCCGTCGAGACGGTCGTCGCTCATCAGTTCGAGGTCGAGGGTTGCCCGGGCCTCGGCCGGGTCGCCGTCGAGCTGCAGGATGCCGTTGCGCCATGCCATTAGCTTGTCGCGCGTCTCGTCTACGCCCGGCTGCGTGATGCTGCCCGGCTCGATCTCCAGGCGTCCCCCGAGGCGCCGGAATTCCCGCCCGTCGCCGGCGAGGTCGAACTGCCCCGCCAGCGCCCCGGTCATTTGCAGCCCCGCGCCCAGCCAGCGGTTGAGCGATGCCAGTTGCAGCGCGGAGATGGTCCCCCGGCTCCGCCATTCGCCGGTCCGGTCCCAGTCGAGGTCCAGGCAGGCCCGCCCCGGGGGGCCATCCAGGCAGGCCTCTTCCAGCACGAGTCGATCGGGCGCGAGCGTGAGCGCGGTCGGGTCCTCCAGCCGCCACGCCGGATGACCGGCCTGGGTGACGGCGAGCGTGTCGATCCGACCCGTCCAGCGGCGCTCGGCATAGCTGCCGTCAAGTCTCAGGTCCACCGCCAGGTCGGCATCCGCCCGGGCGCCCCAGCCGAGTCCCGACCCCTGCAACTCGAGCACGGTTTCGGGCTCCGCTCGCGCCCCGGAGATGCGCAGCGAGCCTTGCACACCGCCCGAGACCGTATCGATCAGTTCGCCGGGTCGAGAAGCATCCAGGGACGCATCGAGCGCGACGGTTCGCTCCTCCAGCCGGCCGCTGGCCGACACCGAGTTGCCGCCGATCGAAAGCCGGCTCGGCTGCAGCGCGAAACCCTGCGTGTCGACCGTCGCTTCCGCGCGGCCGTCCACGGGCAGGCCGCGCAGGGTGCCGCGCAGAGCGCCCAGTTCGATCGCGAGCCCGTCCGGCGCGGCGGGCAGGCCGTTCAACAACAGTTCGCCGGACAGTTGTCCGGGCCAGTCGGGCGCGATACTGGCGGGATCCAGCTCGGTGAACGTCAGGCGGAAGTCCGAAACGGCCTCACCCGACCACGCGATCCGGCCCGCGCCGCTGATGCGGCCGGCCAGGACCTCGATCTCCAGTGGATCGAGTTGCAGGCTCTCTGAATCGCCGGTCATGGCGAGCGAGAGTTCGGCGGGCGGATACTCGGGCAGTGTCATGGCCAGTTCGGCGGTGGCGCGATAGCTCAGGCCTGCTGCACTCGTGAGCAAACGTCCGGAAGCATGCCCCCGGATCTCGTCGTCCGGCGAATCCACCGTCAGCCGTTCGATGCTGAGCATCTCACCGTCCCAGTTCGCTGCGGCGCCGATCTCCATCTCCGGCAGCCCGGCGCGCCGCGCGAGCGCTTCTCCGCTGAAGAACCATTTCCCGGCGCGATCCTGGCCGCGCAGCTCGAGGCGGGGGATGCGCAAGGCCTTTTCGGACTCCGCCGGGGGCCAGCCCAGGGCCTGTCCCTCGAGCGTGAATTGCGTGGCGGACGGGTCCGCGGGCGTCCATTGTCCCTCCGCCGTCAGGCGGCCCTCGTCGCCCAGTTCGAGCGCCAGGGAGCGGATCCGCAATTGCTCGGAGGACCAGCCGCCGTTCGCCGTCACCATCATGGCGTTCGGCCAGAGACCGGGCGCATCCAGCCGGCCATTGATCGTGCTGTCCTCCAGCGTCCCCTCGATGCGCAGCGCCGCCGCGGCGTCGTGTAGCAGTTCGGGCCAGGGCCCGCGCTCGGCGAGCGGATCGAGCGTCAGCTCGAGCTCCCATCGGGGGGTGGTCGAAAGCTCACGGACCGTGCCGTCGATTCGTGCCGCGACGGGTTTCGAGAACGTCTGGCTGACCGCGAGCTCCGACATGCTTCCGGTGGCTCGCGTGGTTCCCGCCAGGGAGGTCTCCTGAAGTGAGAGTTGCCAGTCCAGGTCGACGTCCCAGGGATCATCCTCCGCCAGTGACAGTCGGGCGTGTCCTGTGGCGTCGGCCCGGCCGCTGCCCAACGACAGCGATTCGATGTCGATTCGCTGGCCGTCGGCCCTTCCCGAGAGCTCCAGTTCGAGATCTGCGATGAGCACTTCTTCTCCGCTGCGCAGCACGCCCTCATGCAACACGAGGCGATCGACGCGGATGGCCAGCGGCAGCGACAGGGGCGGCCCTGCATCGGCAGCGGGCGATTCGGGCTCGGTCGATGCCAGCACGAACTCCGGCCGCTGCATGCGCAGTTCGAGAATACGCAGCGTGCCGTGCAGCAGTGCGAGTGGTCGCCAGTCGAGCGTGATGCCCTCGATGGTGCCGGACACGCCAGTCATCGCGACTTCGATCGACCCGGTGCTTAGCGGTCCGACGAGGCGGCCTTCGAGTTCATCCGGCTCCAGGGTGGCAGGCAGGTGCGGCAGGGCGCGCGCCGCAACGAAGCGCAGGCCGGCCGTCGTGCCGAGCAGCCAGGCGCTCGCACCGCACACGAGGGCGAGCGCCGTCACGAGGACGATGAGCGTCGTCTTGAGCCTAAGTCGCATCACAGGTCCGGCCGGATCGTCAGGTGGAAACGCATGCCGCGGCTTTCGGTCACCGAGCGCGCCAGGGAGATCCGCACCGTGCCCACCGGTGTGTGGACGTTGACGCCGAGTCCCACCGAGGCCTCCAGGCCGTCGCCGAAATCGTCCAGCGCATTGCCCGCGTCCACGAAGGCGGCCAGCGCGACGCGTCCCCAGACCAGCCGTTCGGCCTCGAAGCTGCCGAACACCAGGTGGCGGCCGCCAATGACGTTGCCCTCGGCATCGCGCGGCCCGAGCGTGTTGAAACCGTAGCCGCGGACGCTCTGGTCGCCCCCGGCGAAGAAACGTTGCGATGCCGGGAGCGTGCCCAGTTCATCGACCAGGCCGATGCCGAGTGAGCTGCGGCTGAAGAATCGCCATTTCTCGCCGATGGAGTCCACGCGGTTGGCTTCCAGCTCGATGCGCAAGAAACTGTCGGGAGCACCGAGCAGGGTGGGCGAACCGCGCAGGTCCCCGCGGGCCCGGAAGCCCTCCCGTGGAAACAGGATGTCGTCCGCGACCAGTTTCTCCATGCCGATGCCCGGGATGACGAGCAGGTCCCGCACGGCCGGCTGATCGGCTACGCGGGTGCGCTCATTGACCAGTTCGGTGTAGATCCTGCGTTGCCAGCCGCCACCCCGCATCGTGATGTGGCTGGCGCCGAAGGTCGTGCGGCGACTTTCCAGGTCGGCGAGTTCCTCTTGTGCGTAACCGGCGTTGAACAACAGGCGTTCCTTGATCGGATCGCCGATGGGGATGCGGTATCGTCCCGTCAGTTCGCTGAGATTCTGCGCCAGCCGCAGCTCCGTACCGGCGGAATGGCCGGCTTTGTTCAAGCGCCGCCAGTCCACTTTCAGAATGCCGCGCAAGCGGGTATCGGTCGCGTAGCCGATTCCGGTACGAATGCGTTGCCGCGCGGCCGGATTGGTCTCGATGTTTACGGGAACTTCGAGCTGGTCCTCGTCCCGGGGGCGCGTCTCGACGAGGACGTTGCTGAAGTAAAGGCTGTCGGTCAGTCGGTACTGCGTGTTGAGCAGCGCGTCTGCATCGTAGTACTGGCCCTCGCGAATCGTCAGGATGCGGTCGATCAAGTCCTCTTCGAGGATGTTCTGATTCAGTTCGATCGTGCCGAAACGATAACGTGGTCCCGTTTGCAGGTGCAGAATGATCCGCGCGCTGTGGGCATCCGGATCGACCTCGAGACGGTGGCGCTCGAAGTCCGCCTCGAAATACCCGAGCGCTGCTGCGGCGGATTGCAGCCGGCTGCGCAACTGGTCGTACTCGGGATGGCGTAAGCGGCGCCCGGCGCGCAACGGGCTGTTCTCGATGATCGACCGGAAACGCGGTTCGTCGCGGCCTTCTCCGAGGATGCGGACATCGACCGCGGCGATTTCGACAGGTTCGCCGAGCTCGATGCTGAAGCGCGCCACCCAGTCGCCGTCGCTGCGTTCCAGTTCGGATTCGATTCGCGGCTGATAGTAGCCGTAAGGCCGCAAGGCCTCCCGGACCTGGCTCCCGGAGCGCCGGTAGAGGCGCCGCACGGCGCCCTCCGAAAGGTCCTCGCGTTTGCCGAAGCGGACCAGTCCCAGCATGGCCCGCACGTTGCTTTCGATCTCATCACCCACGCCGTTGACTTCGACCTGCACCGCGGCCTGCGTTCCGCTGGGGTAAAGCCCGGCGCACGCGGCAAGAAGGATCAGGACGATGGCCGCCCTGTGGCTCTCCGGACGGGAGAGCCGCGGGCGACGCGGGTTGGCTCGAAGCACGGCGTGTCTCGTCAAACGGTTAGCGTTCGACTTTCATTCTAGGCGCTTCGTGCCGGTACCGTATCAACGGGACAGTGCGCGCCAGCCGATGTCGCGCCGGCAAAATACGCCGTCCCAGTGAACCTGGTCTGCCAGCTCGTAGGCCTTCCGCTGTGCGGTCGCGACATCCGTGCCCAGCGCGACGGCGCAGAGCACGCGGCCGCCGCTGGTCACAACCTCGTCGCCTTCCAGGCGCGTTCCGGCATGGAAAATTTTCACGTCGTCGCGATCCGCATCGGCGGCCAGACCGGAAATGGCGTCGCCCTGGCGAGCGCTGTCGGGATAACCCGCCGCGGCGAGGACGACGCCGAGCGACGCGCGGGGATCCCACTCGCAATGTTCAGTGCCCAGCCGGCCATCGACGGCGGCGAGACACAGCGGGACCAGGTCGGAGCGCATGCGGAACAGGATCGGCTGGGTTTCCGGGTCGCCGAAGCGGCAGTTGAACTCCAGCACCTTGGGTGTGCCATCCGACGCCACCATGATGCCCGCATAAAGAAAACCTGTGTAAGGGGTGCCGTCGGCAGCCAGTCCGGCGACGGTCGGCACCATGATGTCGTTCAT
Source organism: uncultured Thioalkalivibrio sp. (assembly GCA_964441585.1). Lineage (GTDB taxonomy): Bacteria > Pseudomonadota > Gammaproteobacteria > Steroidobacterales > XN24 > XN24. The sequence continues at coordinate 80 of CAYTXS010000025.1, read as the reverse complement.
GATGCGGTCATGGAGCGCAGGAGTGACGACCGGCGCCGGGGAGTAGGCGCCCATGCCGCCCGTGTTCGGGCCGCGGTCCC
>CAYTXS010000024.1:5207-17914 GCA_964441585.1 uncultured Thioalkalivibrio sp. | reverse complement strand
GGCATCGCCCTGATGCCGGTGTTCGGCGTCACCATCAACCTGATCAGCCTGTTCGCTTTCATCCTGGTGCTGGGCATCGTCGTGGACGACGCCATCGTGACCGGCGAGAACATATTCAGTCGCCTGCAGAAAGGCGAGGACCCGCTGGAAGCCTCGATCCGGGGTACCCAGGAAATCGCGGTGCCGGTGACTTTCGGCATCCTGACGACGGTCGTGGCGTTCTCGCCGTTGCTCATGATCGAGGGAGTGCGCGGCCAGCTGTTCGCCCAGATTCCGCTGATCGTCATTCCCGTGCTGCTGTTCTCGCTGGTCGAATCCAAGCTCATCCTGCCGGCACATCTCAAGCATGTGCGGGTGCGCGGTGCGACGAGCGAGAATGCTCTCAGCCGGCTCCAGGCCAGGGTGCAGCGGGGCCTGGAACGCGGCACGCAGGCCTTGTACTCGCCGGTGCTGCGCGCCTCGTTACGCAATCGCTATCTGGCCGGCACGGTGTTCCTCGCGGTTGCGATAATTCTCTTCAGTATCGCGATCGGGGGGCACCTGCGTTTCGTGTTCTTCCCGCGGATCCAGGCGGAGACCGCTTCGGCGACGGTGATCATGCCCCCCGGCACGCCTTTCGAGGTCACGGCCGAGGCGATCCGGCGGATCAACGCAGAGGCGGAGAACCTGCGTGAGCAGTACCGGGAGCCGGAGTCCGGGGAGAGTGTCGTGAAAGGCATTCTCTCCTCCATCGGTTCGACCGGCGGCGGGTCCAACCCGCGCACCGACCTGGGCCGCGTGGTGTTCGAGATCGTGCCGCCCGAGGAGCGCCTCATCGACGTCACCAGCGCGGAGCTCGTGCGGGAATGGCGTGCGGCCATCGGCCCCATCGTGGGGGCGCAGGAGGTCAGCTTCCGCGCCGAGTTCGGCGGTGGCGGATCACCGCTCGACGTCGAGATCGCCGGGCCGGATTTCGTCGCCCTGCGGGCGTTGGCCGCGCAGGTGCGGGAACGCCTGGAGACCTATCCGGGGGTGTTCGACATCACGGACAGCTTCGAGGAGGGCAAGCAGGAGATCAAGCTGGAACTGCGCCCCGAGGCCGAACTGCTTGGTATCACGCTCGACGACCTGGCGCGCCAGGTGCGCCACGCCTTCTTCGGCTTCGAGGCCCAGCGCGTCCAGCGGGGGCGTGAAGAGGTCCGTGTCTACGTGCGCTATCCTGAGGCCGAGCGACGTTCGCTGAACAACCTGGCGACCATGCGGATTCGCACGCCGGACGGCGCGGAGGTGCCGTTCGGCGAGGTGGCCGAAGCTGAGTACGGTCGCGGCTTCGCCGAGATCCAGCGGGTGGACCGCAACCGCACGATCAACGTGGTGGCGGACGTCAACAAGGAAGTGGCGGATATCGAGGCAATCAAGCGCGATCTGAGGGAATTCCTCTCCGGGGCCGTGCCAGCCTACCCGGGAGTCAGCTTCTCGCTGGAAGGCGAGGCGCGGGAGCAGCGGGAGTCGTTCGGCAGCCTGGGGTACGGGCTGCTGTTCGTGCTGTTCTCGATCTATGCGCTCCTGGCGATCCCCTTCCGTTCCTACCTGCAGCCGCTGATCGTGATGAGCGTAATCCCGTTCGGTGCCGCGGGCGCGATGCTCGGCCACATGATCATGGGGATGAACCTGACGATCTTCAGCCTGATGGGCATGCTTGCACTCACGGGTGTGGTGGTGAACGACAGCCTGGTGCTAGTGGATTACATCAATCGCCGGCGTCGGGAGGGCATGGCGCTGCTCGAGGCGGTCAGCACCGCGGGAATCGCGCGTCTGCGGCCGGTCCTGCTCACCTCCCTGACGACGTTCGCAGGACTCACGCCGCTGATCTTCGAGAAGTCCACCCAGGCGCAGTTCCTCATTCCCATGGCCGTGTCGCTGGGATTCGGCATCCTGTTTGCGACCTTCATCACCCTGCTGCTCGTGCCATTGAACTACTTGATTCTCGAGGACTTGCGACGCATCGCGCGCCGGCTGACGGGCCGTGCAGAAGACGGGGAATCCGCGTCCGGCGGAGAGGGCCTGCCGGCGAGCCGATAAGGGAAATCCCGTAGCCTCAAGTTGACCTCCGTCAAACATGACAGGCGATGGCAGGCGCATATTTGCCGCCCATCTAAATCAGGTCTTTCTAATTAAGAATAACCTGCATCTAGAGGGAGCCCGGGATATCTCGGGCACTTTGGGGAATATGCCGAGGATTTCTGTCATGAAGAAGATCAACAACGCGCCATCAGGTCGCTGGCTAGGCGCCTGCGCCGTCGCGCTCCTCCTGTCGCTCGGGGGTTGCAGCGGTGACGACGGCGATGACGGACAGGACGGCCTGGCCGGTGCGCCCGGCGTCAGCTGCTGGGACCTGAACCAGAACGGCGTGGCCGACGCCAATGAAGACACCAACGATGACGGCGTCGTGGACGTGCTCGATTGTCAGCAGCCGCCGTCCATCGGCGACGCCGAGTCACTGCACGCGGCCTTTTTTGCCGATCGTCCCTACGAGGGCACCGAGTCCTGCCTCGCCTGCCACGGCGAAATCGGCGACGACATTCTCACCACCGGTCACTTCAAGTGGGAAGGTGTGGCAGCGAACCTCGAGGGCGTCGAAGGCGAGCTCCACGGCAAGAACGACATCATCAACAATTTCTGCGTGGCGGTGGCGAGCAACGAGGCACGCTGCACCCAGTGCCATATCGGCTACGATTACGCGGACGCGAGCTACGATTTCGGCGACCGTACGAAGATCGATTGTTTCGCATGCCATGACCAGACGGGCACGTACAGCAAGGCCCCGCCGCTCGCCGGACGGCCCCCGGCCAGCGTGGACCTGCAGGCCGTCGCGCAGAGCGTCGGCGCCAACGGCGGCGTGCCGACGCGTCGGGCCTGCCTGTTCTGTCATGCGAGTGCCGGCGGCGGCGACAACGTCAAGCACGGCGATCTCTCCTCCGACCTGATCGCGACGACGCGCGAGTTCGACGTGCACATGGCAGTGGACGGCGCGAACCTGAGCTGCGTCGATTGCCATGGCGTCGAACGCGACGCCGAGGGCGAGATGATGTCGCACGGCATCGGCGGCATGCCCTACCACTCCGTGGACGAGGGCGACATGAAGCAATGCACCGACTGCCACGGCGACGGCGCGAACATCCATGCCGGCAGCAGTGTCGAGCTGACCGTCACGAATCATCCGCGCCTGGCCTGCCAGGCCTGCCATATCCCGGCCATCGCCCGGAAGCTGCCGACCAAGACCGAGTGGTACTGGGCGGACGCGGGCCAGGACATCGATCCGATCCCCGTGGATCCGGTGACCGGCAAGGCGACCTACGACAAGATGAAAGGCACCTTCGCCTGGGCCACCGACGTGCGTCCCGAGCTGCGGTTCTTCGACGGCAAGTGGAACAAGACGCTCATCAACGTGAACGACCAGTACACCTCCGTCCCGGTCGATCTGGGCAGTCCGGCGACGGATTACACGAACCCCGAGGCCAAGATCTATCCGTTCAAGAAAATGATCGGCAACCAGCCGGCCGACGCGAACAACAACACTATTCTCGTGCCGCATCTTTTCGGCACGGCGGGCGGTCCGAACCCCTACTGGGGCACATACGACTGGAATCTCGCCCTGCAGGATGGCGCGCTCGCGGCCGGCCAGGTCTATACCGGCGAGTACGAGTTCGTCGATACGGTGAGCTTCTGGTCGGTCAACCACGAGATCGCGCCGAAGGAGATGGCGCTCGGCATGGGCGGCGAATGCGGTGACTGCCACGGAGACGGCCAGGTCGACTGGGCCGGGCTTGGCTGGAGCGGCGATCCTGCCTTCGGCGGCACGCGTCCCGGGCTGTAAAAATTTTTCCCCACCGACGGGCGTCCTCACTTCGGTGAGGGCGCCCGTTTTTTTTATGTCGCGCCGCGAAAGATAAGTTCGGCGATTTTGCTGCACAATAACGCCTTGGCAGATTTTCCACCCGGGGCGGAGATGAAGAAAAACGCTTATAACTATGACGAATTGCTGCAGGCCGGTCGGGGCGAGCTGTTCGGCCCCGAAGGCGCGCGCATGCCGCTCCCGCCGATGTTGATGGCCGACCGGATCACGCACATCGACGGCGACGGGGGCCCCCACGGCCTCGGACAGATCGTCGCCGAACTCGATATTCACCCGGACCTGTGGTTCTTCAAGTGTCACTTCGAGTCCGACCCGGTGATGCCGGGTTGCCTGGGTCTGGACGCCTTGTGGCAGCTGGTCGGTTTCTTTCTCTGCTGGAGCGGCGGGCGCGGAAAGGGCCGCGCACTGGGTGTCGGCGAGGTCAAGTTCACCGGCCAGGTGCTGCCCAGCGCCAGTCGTGTCACTTACCGGATCGACATGAAGCGTGTTCTCCTTCGCCGCCTTATCATGGGCATCGGCGATGGCACGATGAGTGTCGACGGGCGCGACATCTACACCGCCACCGACCTGAAGGTCGGTCTTTTCACTTCCACCGATTCATTCTGAGGAGGCGTCATGCGTCGTGTCGTCGTCACCGGCTTCGGGATCGTCTCGAGCATCGGCAATAACGCAGCCGAAACGCTGGCCTCGCTTCGAGAGGGGCGTTCCGGAATCCGATACAGCGAGGAGTACAAGGAACTGGGCTTTCGCAGTCATGTGCATGGCCCGGTGGATATCTCCCTGGCTGAATTGATCGACCGCAAGCTGAAGCGCTTCATGAGCGACGCGGTCGGCTACAACTACGTGGCGATGCAGGAAGCGATCGCCATGTCCGGGCTGGAGCAGGGCGACATCAGCAACCCGCGCACAGGGCTGATCGCCGGCTCCGGAGGCGCTTCCACCGAGAACGTTTTCTGGACGGGCGAAACCGTACAGAAGAAAGGCGCCCGCAAGGTGGGACCGTACATGGTGACGCGCTGCATGTCGTCGGCCATACCGGCCAATCTCGCCACGGCGTTCAAGATCAAGGGCGTCAGCTACACGATCAGTTCCGCATGCGCCACGAGCGCCCATTGCATTGGCAACGGCGCCGAACTCATCCAGCTCGGCAAGCAGGACATCGTGTTCGCCGGCGGTGCCGAAGAACTGCACTGGGGCACCTCGGTGATGTTCGACGGCATGGGCGCTTTGTCATCCAAATACAACGACACGCCGGAGCGCGCCTCGCGGACCTACGACGCGGACCGCGACGGCTTCGTGATCTCCGGAGGCGGCGGCATCCTGGTCCTCGAGGAGCTCGAACACGCCAGGGCGCGCGGCGCGCAACCCATCTGCGAACTGGTGGGCTACGGTGCCACGTCCGACGGCGCTGACATGGTGCAGCCGTCCGGCGAAGGTGCGATGCGCTGCATGCGCATGGCCCTCGATGGGCTGGATGGGCCGGTGGACTACCTCAACACGCACGGCACCAGCACGCCGGTCGGGGACGTCAAGGAACTGGAGGCGATTCGCGCGGTGTTCGGTGACAAGAGCCCGCCGATTGCTTCCACCAAGTCGCTTGCCGGCCACGCGCTGGGCGCCGCGGGCGTCAACGAGGCGATCCACGCGATCCTCATGCTGCAGAACGATTTCATCGCGGCATCGGCGAACATCGAGCGCCTAGATCCCGCGGCCGAAGGATTCGACATCGTTCGGGAGCGGCGCGACGGGCAGCGACTCGACACGGTGATGTCCAACAGCTTCGGCTTCGGCGGCACGAACGCGACCCTCGTGTTTCGCCGGGCCTGACCCAAGCACGGACTCGCCGGCCGGCCCAATGCCCGGCGTTCAGCTGCGCCGCGGTTCGGTCCGGGCCAGCAGGGCCGGCAGCAGCGTCATGTTCGCCAGCAGCGCGGCCGTCATCGCCAGGCCCGTCAACAGGCCGAAATTGATGGTCGGTTTGAAGGCCGACAGCGCCAGCACCGAGAAGCCCAGGACGATCGTCACCGTCGTGTAGTACAGCGCCCGGCCGATGGAGCCGTGGCAACGCCTCACGGCGTCCCATGCGTCGCCCTTGCCCGCGAGTTCCTCGCGGTAACGATGGATATAGTGAATGGTGTTGTCGACACCGATGCCGATGGTGATGGCCGCGATGGTCACGGTCATCAGGTCGAGCGAAATTCGGGCCCAGCCCATCAGTCCGAGCACCAGTGCCGCGGACAGCAGGTTCGGCAGCAGGCCGATCACCGCATAGCGCCAGGAATGGAACAGCACGAGGAACATCAGCAGGATCGCGCCGAACACCACTCCGAGAGTTAGAATTTGCGACCGGAACAGGCTTTGCAGCATGTTGTTGTAGAGCACCATCATCCCCGTGAGGCGCACCTGCTCCACGCCATAGCCCATGTCCACGGCAATATGCCGCCGGATCTCTTCGAGCAAGGCATCCCGTTCCAGGTTCTGCGAGGATTCGTAGATGCGCACGCTGAAGCGCAGCTGGTTGCCGTCGTCGGACAGGTAGGGATCGAACAGCGATTGCTTCACCAGGTCGGGCAGGCGGCTGTAGAACACCGAGAGGTAAAAATCCTCGGTGGCGACCCGGGGCTCCAGCGACGCGAACATTTCCATGGGCGTGGCAATCGACATGACCTTTCCGGTCGCCGGTAACGACTCCAGGTAGTCGTGGATTCGATGGACCTCCGGCAGGCGCTTCGAATTCAGCCAGTAGCTGGTGGTGGCGATGCCGGCATCGGATTCGAAATCATCCATGAAGTCGAGGGCGAACTCTTCGTCCTCGACCGACTCCTCCGGCTCCGGCGGGGCGTCGACCAGCACGTCCAGCGGCGTGGTGCCGCCGAGCTTCTCGTCGATCAGTCGCATGCCCTGGTAGATTTCAGTGCTCTTCTTGAAGTAGTCGATGAAGCGATTTTCCACCGAAAGCTGCAGGGCGCCGGACAGCCCGATGACGCCCAGCACCGCAGCGACACCGATGGTGACGGTGGGCCATCGCGTCACTGTCTTGGCGAACGCCCCGGTCACGAAGCCGGTTAGATTGAGAAGCTGCGCCGGCCGCCCGGCCTTCAGCAGCATCATCGCAGCCGGAAACAGCGTGAAGGACAGCACGAAGGCCAGGCCCAGCCCCATGACCATCATCCAGCCGAAATCGATCACCGGCCGGATGCCGCTCACCAGCAGCGAGCCGAAGGCCACCATGGTGGTCAGCACGGTGTAGAGGCAGGGAACGAACTTGCTGTGTACGGTGGCCTGGACGAGGGCGAACTGGTCGTGATCCGGGTGCAGCTGGTGGAGTTCCCGATAGCGGACGATCAAGTGCACGACCAGCGCCAGGTTGAGAATCAGCAGCAAAGAGACGAAGTTGGACGATACGACGGTGACCGGCCAACCCAGCAGTCCCAGCAGGCCGATCATCCCGACGACCGTCCCGGCGCAGGTGGCTACCGGCAGCGCGACCCATTGCCAGCGGCGGAACGCGACCGCCAGGATGAGAATGATGAAGGCGCCGACGGCTACCCCGAAAGTCGTGAGATCGGAGCGGATGAACGCAATCGAATCCACCGCGATCATCGGGACGCCGCCGAGATGAATCGTAGCCTGGTCACGGAAGCGGTCGAGCACCTCGCGAATCTCGGCGATGACCCTGGCCTCACGTTCCCGCAGGACATCGGCGCGCGCCGAAATCTGCCGGTCGAGCAATTCCAGCTCGGCGCGTTCCTCCGGCGCGAGACCGCTTTCCCCGTCCTTGACGCGCAGCGCATCACGCGCCTTTTGCAGGGCCCGATACTCGGGATCCTGCGGCAGCTCGACGCGGATTGCCGTGGTGCTGCCGTCCGGGCTGACCAGCAGGTTGCGATACAGCGTGCTGTCGAGCGCCCGCTGGCAGTCCTGCACGCGATCCGGGCCGTCGCAGGTGAGCGCGGCAGGTTCCGTCGGCAGTTCCGTCAGGCTGACATCGAGGCCGTGCAGCAACGGGACGTCGAGCAGCGAGGTGACGTCCTCCACATAATCGACATCGGACAGCGCGTCACGCAGCGCCTCCAGCCGATCCAGCGCAGGCGCAGTAAACAGGCCGCCATCCGGGGTGTAAGTGACGACCAGGAAATCATCCGATTCGTAGCGGGCCCTGACGGAGCGGTAGAAGCGCACCGCCTCGTCCCCTTCCATCACCAGGGTTTCCGACGAGGCGTCGAGCTGGAAGCGTGGCGCGAAAGCACCGAGCGAGGCGACCACCAGGAGGGCGGCCAGCAATGTGACGACCGGATGGCGCAGCACCACGGTGTCGTATGTCGCGGTCAGCAGGCGGCGAAGCCGCGTGGCCATATCCATCCTGGATCCTTGTACCGGGAGAAACCCTGGAGATTATTCTTCGATCGGCACGGCCGCGAGCATTTCTAGTTCCGTGCGCAGTTCGGCCAGCTTGGCGCGCAGGATTGTCGCATTTTCCGCGCCGATGCGGAGCAGGATCTTCTGCCCCGACGACAACGCCTCGAGTTCCGGGTCGGCGAAACGGTAGCGGACATGAGGTTGTTCGACGCGGATCGGTCCCTGGATCTCTGGGGTCGCCAGCAAGTGGTCGATGACTTCCAGCAGTCGGTTGTGGAACTGTCGCCCGGTGTAGCCGAGTTCCTCGAAGGCCTGCTGCAGCAGCGGATAGTGGCGACGATAGGCTGCGGCCAAAGCTGCGCTGTCCACGGCGTCCGCGAGCAGGACGAAGGCGGCGTAGCGGGCGCTGTTGGCGGGTGCGATGACCCGTTCGCCCTCGGCTCCGCGCACCAGGAAGCGTCCGGCGATCGGTGGCACGGCGCGGGCCTCGATCCACAACGTGTCGCGCGGCAGGTTGTCGATCGTGGCGACCAGCTTGCGGACCACGTCGCTCTCCACCAGGTATTCATCCACCAGTGTCTCGCCGGCGGCGGCCGCCAGCGCGGCCTGCGCCGGGTCATCGCTCTCCTCGAGTGCCGGCAACGGCGGCAACGGCTCGGGCGGCGCTTGTGCGACGAAATCCGGTGCCGGTTCGGGATCGGGCTCGGGTCCGAGCGGGGAGACGTAGTCCGGGATCTCCGGGGCGACGCGGGCGGGCAGTTCGACCGCTTCGGGCGGCGGTTCGGTGGCTTTTCGCGGGTAGAAGATGGCGACGAGGCCCACCAGGAGCACGACGAGGACGGGCCAGAGGATTCTCTTGTCCATTAGCGGTACCGTTGGGCTGCAGAATGCAAGCCTAGTCTACTTGTTGACACCGCAATGCAGCAGCGGGTTCCCCGTCTTTACCGCGAACCGCGAACCGCGGGCTTCGGGGCACCGGCCAGTTCTGCTACCTTATTGGCATGCTCAGAGCCGCGGCCTGGTCATGGCGGCGGTCCAGCCACACACAAGGACAATACGATGAGTGAGTTTTCGTTGACCCACCTGCTGGCCGGCGCGGCCCTCGTTTCCATGACTTTGACCGGCTGCGCCACGCCGGCCGGCACCTCGCCGGAACCGGCTGAACTGCTGACGCGCGAGAAACTGCTGGGCAATCCCGCGCGCAGCTCCGCGCGGCTCAGCCCGGACGGGAAGCAGCTGGCTTTCCTGGCGCCGCACGAGGGCGTGATGAACATCTGGGTGACCGACGCGGCGGCCACCGGCGAGCCGAAGGTTGTCACCGACGAGCGCGTGCGCCCGATCCGCAGCTATTTCTGGTCGCCCGACTCGGAGCAGATCCTGTACGTACAGGACAAGGGTGGCGACGAGGATTTCCTCCTGTACGGTGTCAATCTCGAAACCGGCGCGACGCGGAACTACACGCCATTCGAGGACGTGCGCGTGACGTTCGTCGGCGGCAGCCGCGAGATTGAGGATGAAGTGCTGATCGGCCTGAACGATCGCGATCCCCGCTGGCACGACGTGCATCGCCTCAATCTCGAGACGGGCGAGATGTCCCTGGTACGCCAGAACGACGGTTATGCCGGCTTCGTTGCGGACCAATCGCTGACGCTGCGCCTGGCGGTCCGGCCATTGCCCGACGGGGGTTTTGCGATCGAACGGATCGGCGCCGATGGGGAAACGACCCCGCTGATCGATATTCCGTCGGATGATGCTCTCACCAGCGGCGTGCTTTCAATTCCGCAGGGCGCCGACTTCGCCTACATGCTCGATTCCCGCGGGCGCGACACCGGCGCCCTCGTGAAGCTCGATCTGGCCAGCGGCGAGACCGAGACTATCGCGGAGGGCCGGCGAGCCGATATCGGCGGGATCATGGCCCACCCGATCACGGGCGAGGTGCAGGCCTACGCCGAGAATTACCTCGTGAATCGCTGGTATCCGCTCGGCGACGCGATCAAGGACGACATCGCGTTCCTCGACGAACAGGCGGGAGGAGAGTGGTCGGTCGCGAGCCGCAGCGATGACGACCGGTCCTGGATCGTCGGCGTCGACCGGGTGACCGAGCCGTTCGCCTACTGGCTGTACGATCGCGAAGCGGGCCGGCTGGAGAAACTCTTCACCACCCGGCCGGAACTGGAAGGCGCGCCCCTGGCACCGATGTATCCCTACGAGATCGAGAGCCGTGACGGCAAGACCCTGGTCAGCTACCTGTCGCTGCCGCCGTGGCTGGACCCGGACGCCGACGGCGTGCCGTCGGAGCCTGTGCCGATGATACTCAACGTGCACGGCGGCCCCTGGGCGCGCGACAGTTTCGGCTACCGGGCGGATCACCAGTGGCTGGCGAATCGCGGTTACGCGGTGCTGTCTGTCAATTTCCGCGGTTCGACCGGGTTCGGCAAGGAATTCGTCAATGCGGGCGATCTCGAGTGGGGCCGCAAGATGCATGACGACCTGCTCGACGCCGTGGAGTGGGCCATCGAGCGGGGCGTCACAACCCGTGATGCCGTGGCGATTTTCGGCGGGTCCTACGGCGGCTATGCGGTGCTGTGGGGCATGACCAATACGCCTGAGACCTTCGCCTGCGGCGTGGATATCGTGGGCCCGTCGAATCTCAAGACGCTGCTCGCCAGTGTGCCGCCCTACTGGGCTTCTTTCTTCGAGCAGCTTGCCCGCCGGGTCGGTGATCCGCGTACCGAGGAAGGTCTCGCGATCCTCGAGGAGCGCTCGCCGCTGAACTACGTGGACAACATCAGCAAGCCGCTGCTGATCGGCCAGGGCGCCAACGATCCTCGCGTCAAGCAGGCGGAAAGCGACCAGATCGTGGATGCGATGACGGCGAAAGGGATCCCTGTGACCTACGTGCTGTATCCGGACGAGGGTCACGGCTTCGCGGTTCCGGAGAACCGGCTCAGCTTCTATGCCGTGACCGAGGGATTCCTCGGCGCCTGCCTCGGCGGGCGGGTGGAAGCGGTCGGCGATGATTTCCAGGGCTCGAGCATCCAGGTGCCGGCGGGCGCCGAGGTCGTCAGCGGGCTGGCCGAGGCCCTGGCTGAATCGGCAGGCAAGCCGTGAACCGGTGCATACGACGCGACGGCGCTGCGATCCTGGGGGCACTCATGGCGCTTGCCGTTTCGGCCTGCGCCACCACCCCGAAGGCCTACATCGACGTTGCGGACGAGCCGCCCGACTGCGAACGCTTCGGCTGGTACGAAGAGCCGCAGCGCCCGGTTTCCATCGCCGAGCAGCGCGTCCGCGACGAGGTGATGCGTGTACTGGAGGGCAAGGGTTACACGGTGGATGCAGAGAACCCTGATTGCCGCGTCTCCAGCGTGATATTCACCGGCGATCGGCCCGGGTCGCCGGTCAGCGTCGGGCTCGGTGCCGGCAGCTGGGGCGGCAGCGTGGGCGGCAGCGTGGGGATCAGCCTGCCGCTGGGCGGTCCCCGCAAGGTGGGCAACCTGGCCATCGACGTCATCGACACCCAGCGCAACGCCCAGGTGTGGCGCGGTACGCTGGAAGGCGCCTTCCGCAGTCCCGAGGCGGAACCCGAGGCGGTGCGCGCTGCCGTGGAACGCTTGCTGGAGACCTTCCCTCCCCGCGGCGGGGGCTGAGCCGCAGGGATGAAGGCGGGAGGCCACTGAATGCGCCCGTTCTTCCCGATCATTTACGTGCGCGGCTACGCCATGCGGCCGTCGGACATCGCCGAGACGGTGGCGACGCCCTACATGGGTTTCAACCTGGGTTCGACCAAGGTTCGCCAGGACTGGCGCGGCAGCGTCATCCGCCACATCTTCGAGTCGCCGCTGATCCGGCTGATGAAAGAATACGGTTACCGCGACGTCTACCAGGACGGCCGCGAACTGACCGGGCCGATCGACGAGAAAAGCGTGCTCATCTACCGTTACTACGAGAGTGCGGATCGCGACCTGGGCACGGAGCAAAGGCTTTCGATCGTGGAAGCTGCGACGGGACTCAAAAAGCTGATCCACCAGCTGCGCGACCAGGTGTGCGGTGACGATACCGCCAGGCGCGCCGACTTCCGGGTCTATCTCGTGGCGCATTCGATGGGTGGGCTCGTGTGCCGCGCCTTCCTGCAGAACGACGCCGTGAGCTCGCCGGCGGATCGACGACTCGTGGACAAGGTGTTCACGTACGCGACGCCCCATAACGGCATCGAACTCGCCGGTGCGAACGTGCCCGCCATCCTCGGATTGTGGAACATGAATAATTTCAATCGTGGCCGGATGGCAGAGTACCTGGGCCTGCCGGACGACGCGCCACGCGTCGATTCGCTCAACGGCCGCTTTCCGGTGGAACGGTTCTTCTGCCTGGTCGGCACCAACCACCGGGATTACGGAATCGCGCGACTCGCGGCCGGAGAGATGAGCGACGGCCTCGTGCGCATCGAGAACGC
>CAYTXS010000024.1:0-5107 GCA_964441585.1 uncultured Thioalkalivibrio sp. | reverse complement strand
GCGCCGCGCGGCGCCTTCATGTTCAAGCTCAACGAACGGCGCATCGATACCGAGTCCGCCGTGCTGCGCCGCTTCGACGAACTGTTCGCGCCGGCCGGGACGCCGCTTGAAGCGCCACGCTCGCCGGTGCTGTTCAGCGCGTTTCTCGACAGCCGGCAGATCACTGTCGGCCGGACGTTCGTGTTCAGCGTGGACCTTGCCGTGTCCACCACCGGTTACACGGTGGACGGCGCCACGGCCAGGCGACGGCACATCCCCGGGGAGCACCTGTTCCGCAACACCGTGACGGTGCGCGCGACCCCCGGTGACGACGGCTGGAACCTGCGCTACGTGATGGCGGACGACCAGTGGGGCGAGACGCGGGGGAGGATGGCGGAGCGTGACGGCGAGGACTGGGTGATTCCGTTGCAGTCTGCCAAGGGCTTTGCCGGTCGCCTGCGCCTGAAACCGCGGCGGCGCGACGGTCATCCCTGACCGCCGCGCCCCGGAAGCTCCGGCCCGGCGCTAGAAGCTGTACTGCGCGCGGCCGATAAGGATGTTGGGTGATTCGTCGCCCACGGGCGAGCCATCGACGACGGCGCCGCTGTCCGTGACGTCCACCATGATGTAGTTCAGCATGAAGCGGACGTTGGGGTTCGAGTAGTAGGTCAGGCCCAGCGTCAGGTTCTCCTGTTCGCCGCCCTGGAAGCCGGTGTCGTTCAAATCCAGCGCGCTGTAACGGGCGGTCACTTCCCAGGCGCCCCGGTCCGGGTTGCCCGGCTTCACGCTGCGGAAGATACCTTTGCCGTAGCCTCGCTTTTCCCCGGTGACGATCCAGCTGCCCTGGACATACCAGCCGCTGAAGTCCGGTTCGGCGCCTGCGTTGCGATCGACCCCGACGCCGAAGTACTCCGTCTGCACGGCGAACGGGCCGCTCTGGTAGGCCGCCTCGACGCCGTATTTCATGGTCTTGTCGACGTCCGGGATGCTGCCTGTGTCGACGAGGCGAGTGCCGTCCACGCGGGCCTCGGGCCGGTCGCGGTAGCGCTTCACATCGTAGTCGCGCACGTCTTCGTAGGCGAACGAGGCCGCCAGGTGCAGCTGGTTGCCGTCCAGCATCGGCGCAAAGACGAAGCGTCCGGCGATGCCCAACGGCTCATCACCTTCCTGGTTGCTGCCGAGGCTGCGGCTGTAAGCCATGCCCTGGAAGCCGATCGAGCCGTTGAAGTAGTCGTAGCCGATGCCGATCCGCCGTGCATCCACCAGGGCCGTGTTGGGCGAGGAGCGCTCGATGAACCAGATGTTGTTGGTGCTCGCCACTTCCTCCAGGCCCATCGGCACTTTGAAGTTGCCGATCTTCAGCGTGCCGCCGGACAGCTTGCGACGCAGGACGATGTCCTGTGCGCCGGTGCTGTTCTCCGCGAAGTTGTACTCGACGATGCCGGACCAGTCGTCGTTGATCGTGCCCTGCACCCCGATGAAGGTGCGGCGGAACAGGAACCCGTCGTCCAGGTCGATCTGGTCATCATCGTGCAGTGCATAGTCAAGGTGGACACGACCGCGCACCTCGAACTCCGGGGCGGCCGTGGCCGTGACGGCGAATGACAGTACGGCGCTGCCCAGCAGAAGGGTGCAGGCCATGCTGGTGGGGTTTCTTCTTGGCATTATTATTTTCCTTAAGTTTTATATCGTTAAGCGCGTTTTCTCGCCGGTCTGCCCGCCGGAAAACTAGTTCGCATTCGGGAAGAATAGCTGCTGGCCACGGAGCTCGAAATCCGCGATCGCCTCCTGGCCATCCTCGGACAGCAGCCAATCATGCCACTGCTTCGCGAGCACGTGCTTCAGGTGGGGGTTGCGCTCCGGATCCAGCAGTACGCTACCGTACTGGTTGAAGAGCACCGGGTCGCCCTCGAACACGATTGCCAAGTCCTGGCGATTGTCGAAACTGATCCACGTGGCGCGGTCCGCGAAGACGTAGGCGTTCATGGCGGCAGCCGTGTTCAGAGTCGCGCCCATGCCGCTGCCGAGCTCGCGGTACCAGTTCCCGTCGGGAGTGACGCCGGCCTTTTCCCAGAGGCGCAGCTCGGCACGGTGGGTACCGCTGTCGTCGCCGCGCGACGCGAAGATTCCGTCGTTGGCGGCGATCAGCGCGAAGGCCTCAGCAGCGGACTTCGCGGACGTGACCCCGGCCGGATCGGCGCTCGGCCCGATGATCACGAAATCGTTGTACATGACGTCGCGACGCTCGAGTGCGTATCCCTCGCTGACCATCTTGTTCTCGCCGGCGGTGTCATGCACCAGCAGGGCGTCGGCGTCGCCGGCGCGCGCGATGGCGAATGCCTGGCCGGTGCCGACGGCAACGACGCGGACCTCGATCCCGGTCTTGCCGGTGAAGATCGGGATGATGTGGCCGAACAAGCCAGAATTGTCGGTGGACGTGGTGGACGCAAGCACGATGTGCTGGTCCTGGGCGTTGAGCGGGGCGCCAGCGGTTGCAACTGCGAGCAACAGCAAAGCCGTCGTGAGACGAAAATACTTCATCCGGGATCCTCCAGTGATGCGTGCCGACCCCTGGGTCAGGGTCGGCGGACCACCGCATTATGTTTCTTTGGATTCCGGCTGTAAGCAAGTTGCGAAATAGAAACAGTCAAACAGCATAGAAAATCATTAGAACTCGACACCGAAGCGCAGTCCTGCGGCGAGGTGATTCTCGATTTCCGGGTCCGTTTCGGGATTGATCGCGTATTGCAGGGACGGCTGAATGGTCAGCCATGGCAGGACCTGTGCGAGATAAGTCACTTCCAGGATCGTTTCGCGACGTTCGATCGCCTCGCCCTCATTCGCCGCAACGGCCATGAAGTCGTCACCGTTGGCGACAGAAGAAACTCCCACTCCGAACTGGTCCTCGGCGCGCCCCGGCCACAAGCCTGTGTAAGTAAGGCCGGCGGCCGCATGCATGTCGAAGCGGTTCACTGCCTGGTCGGCGCGCCCTATGCGAACGAAGCCGCTGAGTCCCTGGGCTTCGTGTCCGCGCCCATTGATGAGCATCCCTTCGGCGAAGAAGTAGGCGCCACCCGTGCCATTCTGTTCTCCGGCACCGTCCAGACGCTGGAACTCGGTGGTGTAGCGCCAGGCGCCGACGCCCACGCGAGCGAAATCGAACCCGGGCGGACGCCATTCAGCCTCTGCGATCATGAACACGCCTTCGCCGTCTGTGAGTTCGATGCGGAAAGCGGTCGGATCATCCAGGTCGCCCGGCACGCCTTCAATGATCGCGATGCTGATGGTGTAGTCGTCCGACGGCTCGAAGCGGCCACGCAGGCCGAGTCCCGAGAGCGCAAAGATCGAATCAGCATTGCGCCCCGTCTCACCCAGTTCGAGTCCGGTATCGAAGCCGTCGTTGAGAAAAAGGTCGGCGGTCTCCCGGACATCGAATTCCGAATCCGCCGCATAGAAGCCGACGAGCAGTCCCGCGCGATCGTCCAGCAGTGACTGTTCATACCAGGCTTCGGCAATTCTCCACACGGGTTCGTCTTCCGCCAGGTCGCCGGGCGCGTGGATCGTGCCGGCAGCTTCGGCCGGATCGTCCCCGTGCGCGCCGAAACCGTGCAGGAAAAAGGTGCCGCCGGGCAGGCCGGCCAGCGTCTCGAGTTCGGCGGTCACAGCGACCTCGAACAGGTTGGACACGCTGGATTCGTCACTGGCGCCGCCCCGGATACTGGCGAAAACATCGGTCATGTTCTCCGCCTCGACATGTACACCGCGGTCCAGCAGCGCCGTGCGGGCACCATCCCAATCGCGGGTCAGCGTGTCTTCGAATTCCGGCTCGGCCTCCGGGTCAGCCCCGGCCGCTGCGTCGGCCGTCGTGATCAGGCAGGCTGCGGCAGCGCCCCATCGGGAGTAGCGTCTTTTTTGCCGGTTCACTCGACTGCTCTGCGAATTGGGCAGCAAGAATGCTGTTTTTCGGCGCCCGGACTGTCAAGGCGTGATATTCACCTATCCGACTGCCCGGAGAAGGCCCGGCAGTTGCCGCTTGAGCCCGCCATCGACAATATCTTTCAGAGATCGCGGGAAGCGGGCTCCCGAACACGGTGCACAGCATGGGGCCGCCTCGAGAAGCGTGGCGGTCCCCCTCGGGCGCAGCGCGACCCCCTCCAGGAAGCAATCACATCGCTTCTGAGTACAGAGACGGCGAGGGTCTATGAGCCCTCGCCGCCTTCTGTGATCGTCCGCTCCCCCGGAGACTACTCTCCGTTGCCGTTTTCCAAGTCGCAGTACGCGATCAGGTCGATGGGTACCGGGTGCTCATGGACGAAATAGATCACGGCGCGCGCATCATCCACTGCGCGGGCGAATCCCCAGGCGTTTCCGCCCGTGAAGCCCGTGTAAGTGCCATCGTTTACCAGCCCGCCCTGGTATTCGCTTTCGTCTTCCAGCGGCGGGAAGACCAGTTGCAGGATCGGCTCCTTGACGACCTGACCGGTCACGTCCACCGGCAGTGTCTGGCCGTCCGCCGGCGCACTGCCGGGTGTGGTCACTTTCAGGTAGCACACGTCGCCGGCGTAGGTCTTGGCGCGGTCATAATTGAATCGCGAGAAGTTGAAGAACGTCGTCTTGGCCTTGGGGTCCGTACTGGCGAACGGCTCGCCGAAAGCATCTTTCGCGGCCGTGGTCATGTCGGTGCCCAGCGCCAGAATTTCGCTGACGTACATCAACTCGTCGAGCCCGACGGCGCCGAACTTGTCGGACGCGCCGCCCAGCATCGCCGCGGCCCGATCCATCAGTTGCTGCGATTCTGCATAAGCCTCTCCCGTTCGGTCAGGGCGGACCGGCAATTCTTCGACGGCGCCGCCTGGAACCTCGGGATGCGCAAGCTCTGCAGTTTCGAGCAGGTTTTCGAAGCCCGCGAGGTTCTCCCGCGGTGCGTCGATGGTCTTGACGACCTGCACGTCGAGTATTTCGTCGAAGTAGCTGATTTTGAGCCGTCCGGCCTCGTCCAGTGCGATCGTAACCCCAGGCGTCTTGAGTGCCGTCACGAGTTCCAGCAAGGCCATGTCCAGCACTTTCTCGGGCGCGCGCACGGCACTCAGGCGGCCGAGATGAGCCTCTGTCATGCAGACGCCGTACG
>CAYTXS010000023.1:6302-17964 GCA_964441585.1 uncultured Thioalkalivibrio sp. | reverse complement strand
TATTCAGGATCAGGCTTCCCACGGCCCCGGAGGAGGAATAATGGCGACAAGCGAGGCCACGGTATTCATCGTTGACGACGACGAGGCAGTCCGCGACTCCCTGGGGCTGCTGCTGCGCTCCGCGGGTTACCGGGCGCGTTGCTACGGCAGCGCCCAGGACTTCCTCAAGGCCTTCGACCCCCGCGACTACGGTTGCCTGGTGCTCGATATCCGCATGCCCGGCATGACGGGCCTCGAACTCCAGAAGCACCTGACCGAGATCGGCTGCACTATTCCCATCGTCTTCATCACGGGTCATGGCGATATCCCGATGGCAGTGGAAGCGGTGCGGCTCGGCGCCGTGGACTTCCTGCAGAAGCCTTTCCGCGACCAAGAGCTCGTGGACCGGATCAACGACGCGATGAAACAGGCCGCCCAGCAGCGCGAAGGGCAGCTCGAACGCCTAGAGATCCTCGACCGCGTGGACAGCCTCACGGCGCGCGAAAAGCAGGTCATGGGCCAGGTCGTGCTCGGCAAGGCCAACAAGGTCATCGCCGGCGACCTCGGCGTCAGCCAGCGTACGGTGGAGATCCACCGGGCCCGCGTGATGGAAAAAATGCAGGCCAACTCCCTGGCCCATCTCGTCCGGATGGTCATGGTGGCGGAGAATCAGCCAGGCGCCTGAACCGGCGGCTTAGGTAGATGTTCGTATTTCATTGCCCGGAGCGAGTTTCAATACTCGCAGGGTAAGAAAAAGAACATTACCGAGAACGTCGCTCCGGGCCGGAGCGGCATTGCCCCATGCCTTGCCGGTTCGAAACTATGGCCCCAGTCCCTGACAGCAGCGCTGAGGCACACCAGGCGACCATTTGTGTCGTGGAAGGCGATGCCCGCGAGCGGGATGCGCTGGTCCAACTGTTGAGCCACCTCCAGCATGACGTCGATGCCTTCGATTCGGCGGAGTCGCTGCTGGCCGCGATCGAGGAAAAACAGGCTCGGGTACTGGTGGCCGGCCTCGACCTGCCGGGCATGAACGGTGTCGAGCTGCTCCGCGAACTGCGCAACCGGGGGCGCCAGATGCCCGCGATCCTCCTGGCCGGCGAATCCGATGTGGCGACCGCGGTGGAGGCCATCCGGGCAGGAGCGATGGATTTCATCCAGAAACCGGTCATCGAGCGCATCCTGCTGCGGCGCGTGCGCGACGCGCTGGCACAGCCATCGGCCTAGACCGGGCACCCCGCCCGCAGGGGCCCGGCCGCACTGCGGCAAATGCCGGCGAATCAACGCTCGCAGTCAACTTGTGACGCAGTTCCCGCCCCGATTCCCAACACCCGTCTAGTCTGCGTAAAAGCTCTGGACGACACATGCGGACCCTACTCAAACTCATCGTTGCCGTAATTCTCCTCGGCGTACTTGCGCTCGGCGGTCTCCGCCTGTATTTCGGCGGCGGCACGCCATATCCCACGCTGGTGAGTTCGCCGATCGTCACCGAAGGCGGCCTCGAGACGGTGGTGTCTCATCCTGAACCCATCGGCAACGTCGCTGTCAGCGCAGGGGGCCGGGTGTTTTTCACCGTCCACCCCGAAGCACGAGCGAGCGGCCCGCGGCTGCTCGAATGGCGCAACGGCCGGGCAGAACCTTACCCCGCCGCGGATCTCAACGAAGCCCTGCTGGAAACGCCCCTGGGCCTCGTCGTCGACCGCTTCGAGCGCCTCTGGGTCATCGATTCCGGGACCCACGGCCTGGGCCGGCCGAGAATCGTCGCGATCGATCTCGCGACCGATCGCGTCGTGCATGAACACGTGTTCTCGCGTGACATCGCCCCGCGTGGCTCGTTCCTGCAGGATCTGCAGGTCGATCCGGCGGGACGCATGATCTACATCGCCGACACGAGCTTCTGGCGGAAGTCACCGGCATTGCTCGTGTACGACAGCGCTACGCGCCGCACGCGTCGCGTGCTGGAAGCGCATTCGTCCACCCGGCCGCAGGACTGGACTATCCGCACGCCCATCCGCGAGATGAAGTTCCTCGGCGGCGCGGTGACGATGAAGCCGGGACTGGACGGCATCGCCGTGGATCCGGCCGGGCAATGGCTGGCATTCGGCGCCATGGCGCACGACACGATGTACCGGATTCCGACCAGCGCGCTGGCCGACGAATCCATGTCCGACAGCGAACTCGCGCAACGGCTGGAAATCCTCGGCAAAAAGCCATTGAGCGACGGCTTGTCCGCCGACCTTTCGGGAAATATTTACATCACCGACGTGGAAAACGGCGCCGTATTGCGCATGGCGCCGGGCGGCGACCTCACGACCATCGTGCGCTCGCCGCGGATCCGCTGGGCGGACGGCCTTTCATTCGGCCCGGACGGCTGGCTGTATCTCGCCGACAGCGCACTGCCCCAGGTCGTGCTGCGCCCGCGCGGCCACATAAGGGAGCACGGCCCCTATCACGTGTACCGGTTCCGGCCAGGGACCACGGGTGTGCCCGGGCAGTGACGCGCTCTCGAACGGTTCTGACGCGCTCTTGAATGAGGCTAGGGACATTCCGCAGACAAGCCCGAAACTTGATCCTGGTCAATAAAACGGGTCGCCGGCAGGCATATAACTGTACGTGGCAGTCGAGACCACATGGAAGTGGCGCCGGCCGGTACGCCAAGGAGGCACCGCCGGCCGGTTTTGATTTCGGACTCCGGCTGCCGACACTCTCCTCTTGGTTTAGGCCCTCTGACGCCAGTCCGGGGGCCTTTTCTTTATCCGGCTCGTAAGACCCGCCTCAATAGTCTCCCGGCCGGATGGGATACACCGGACGTGCTCCGGGCGCCTCGTAATACGGCATCATTTGGTCCGCAAGACGCGCCAGCGTGGCCTGGCGATTGCCGGGCGACGGATGGGTGCTGAGAAACTCCGGCGGACCGGCGCCGCCCGCCTCGGCCATTTTCCGCCACAGGGAAGCGGCGGCATCGGGATGATATCCCGCCCGCGCAGCCAGCTCGATGCCGATCCGGTCCGCCTCGACCTCGGCCGCACGGCTGTTGGGCAGGTTGATAGCCAGCAACGCGGCCGCGGCCGCGCCGGTCATGACGCGCTGGTCGCCGGTCGCGATGCCGGCCGCGAGCACGCCCATCTGGCTGGCCATGACCACCGACATGCGCTCCGCGGTGTGATGCGCCAGCGCATGCGCGATCTCGTGGCCGATGACCTGCGCGATCTCGTCGTCCGTCGCATCGGTCTGCTCGATCAGCCCCGTGTAGATGGCCATCCGTCCCCCGGCCATGGCCCATGCATTGACGGTCTCGGGGTCGTCGATGACCTCGATACTCCAGTCCCAGCCTGCGGTGTTCGGATACTGTGCAATGGCCTGGGCCACGACGCGGCCGGTGATCCGGTTGACCCGTTCCACGATCTCGCCCTCGGCCTTGATCAGGCCCTTCTCGTCGAAAGCCTGCATCTGTTGCGTGTACGCCGTGCGCGAGGAAGCGATCGCCTGGTCTGGCGAGACCAGCATCAACTGGCGACGGCCGGTCGGACTCGTGGCGCATGCCGCGAGGACGACGACCAGCAGGCAGGTCACGAACACTTTTTTCATGCGGGTTCACCTCGGCGGTATCAGCCCGGACGCATCCTGCGCCGGATTACGGTTCGCCTAAGCCTATTCTAGGGCACACGCGCGTCCGGGCCACACGCGCGGACTTGGTGTTCCCTTTCGGGACCGCTAGAGTGCCCGACAGTTCCGCCACCCCACGGGTGACTCGATGCCCCCGAACCGGCAAACGGACGCCATTGTCATCGGCGGCGGCCACAACGGGCTCGTCTGCGCGGCCTACCTGGCCGGTCGCGGCCTGAAGGTGACGGTGCTTGAACGGCGTGCCGTGCTGGGCGGCGCCGCCGTGACGGAAACGTTTCACCCGGGTTTTCGCAACTCGAGCTGCAGCTACACGGTCAGCCTGCTGAATCCGCAAATCATCGCGGAGCTGCGGCTCGCGGATCACGGGTTGCGGATCGTCGAGCGGCCGCTGGCCAACTTCCTGCCGCTCGGCGATGGCACGGCGTTCCGCTTCGGCGGGGCCGACACAGCCGCGGAAGTGGCGCGATTCTCGCGCCGCGACGCCGAAAGGCTGCCGGCGTGGGTGGCGATGCTGGAACGGGTGGTCGTCGTGCTGCGCGCGCTCGCCGGCGAGACGCCGCCGAACGTGTCCGACCGGTTCGTCATGGCCGACTGGCTGGCGTCGTGGTCGGTGGCGAGACAACTGAAAGGTCTCGACATGCAGGGCCGACGCGACCTGCTGGATCTGTTCACCAAGAGCGCCGGGGACCTGCTCGACGACTGGTTCGAGTCCGACCCTCTCAAGGCCGTGCTCGGCTGGGACGCCATCGTCGGGAATTTCGCCAGTCCTTACACGCCCGGCACGGCCTATGTGCTGCTGCATCACGTGTTCGGCGAAGTAAACGGCAAGTCCGGCGCGTGGGGCCACGCCATCGGCGGCATGGGCGCCATCAGCGAGGCCATCGCCGCCGAAGCGCGCAGCCGCGGCGTGGACATTCGCTGCAACACCGCCGTCGAGCGCATCGAGGTCAGGGACGGCCACGCCACGGGCGTCGTACTGGCAGACGGCAGCGTGCTGCGCGCTGGCCGGGTGGTCGCCGGCGTCAACCCGAAGCTGTTGTACACGCAGATGTTCGACCCGGCCGACCTGGATCCGGACGTCCTGGAACGCTTTGGCCGTTACCGCTGCGGCTCGGGGACTTTCCGCATCAACCTGGCGCTCGCCGAACTGCCGGATTTCCGCGCCGCGCCAGGCATCGAACTACAGCCCCACCATGCCAGCGGGATCCTGATCGGCGACTCGCTGCCCTATTTCGAGCGGGCCTACTTCGACGCCCGCTCGCGCGAGCACAACCCGGGCTGGGCGCGCCAACCGGTCGTGGAAATGGTGATTTCATCTGCGCTGGACGACAGCCTGGCGCCGCCGGGACAACATGTCGCCAGCCTGTTCTGCCAGCACGTCAATCCCGCGCCCGACGGCGGCTGGGACAGCCACCGGGAAACCTTCGCCGACCTGGCGATCGCCACGGTGAACCGTCATGCGCCTAACTTCGCCGCCAGCATTCTCGGACGCCGCCTCCTCTCGCCGCTGGATCTCGAGCGCGAGTACGGCCTGCTGGGCGGCGACATCTTTCATGGCGCGCTGGGCCTCGACCAGCTGTTCAGCACGCGTCCGCTGCTCGGCCAGGCCGACTATCGTGGCGCCGTGCCCGGCTTGTACCTGTGCGGTTCCGGCGCCCACCCGGGTGGCGGCGTCACCGGGTTGCCGGGGAGGAACGCAGCGCGCGAGATCCTGCGTGACGGACTCAGTCGCAGTCGGCGCAACCGTGCTCGCCGCCACCGTCCGGCGGGGTCGCCGGGCTGAGCTCTCCGGCCACCCACAGCACGGCGCGCTCGGTCACTTCCTTGCGGTTCTGGCTGGTGACGGCGACTTTCATGACGATCTCCGTGGGAGCCACAGCAGCTAGCGAAGTGGAGCGGGTGATGGGAATCGAACCCACGTTCGTAGCTTGGGAAGCTACTGTTCTACCATTGAACTACACCCGCAACTCGTGCGGCGAGGCATGATTCTACTGGCTTCGAGAGCCCTGATCCATGCCTTCCGGCGCCGACGCCCGGGACCCGGAGGAATCCCTCCGCTGACAGGTTTCAGCCCGGTGTGAGCTGCGGCGCTGCGGTGATACGGAAGCCGCGCGCGTTGGCAGGAGCCACTCCTCACGCGCACGACGGTCGGCGCGTATCGCTTGGAATTTCGCGCCAAGCCTGTATATAGTCCGGCAAAACCAAGAAGAAGAACCTGCGCCCGGCCGAGCCGCGCGCGACACGGAACGTCCGCATGGCATGGGGTACAGCACTCCATCTCGGGCGCTAGATGGGGGGTGCGGCTTGCGATTTCGACAAGCGCTCTGGCTCGTAGCGGCATTGCTGTTACTGGCGCTGCCAGGTACGGCTCCGGCCGCTGATTCGATCGTGATCCAGCGTTTCGAGATCCAGGGCAACCGGATCCTCGATGACGATCGGCTGCAAGCAGCGGTGCAATCCTTTGTCGGACCCGAGCGCGGTATCGACGACATCCGCGCGGCCCTGCTGGCCATCGAAAGTGCTTACCGCGCTGCTGGTTATGGCGCCGTGCGCGCCGTCACCCCGGAGCAGGAGATCACCACCGGCGTAATCCGCATCCGGGTCATCGAGGCGCAGCTCGGCGCAGTGGAAGTGGTCGGCAACGCGCACTTCAGCGACCAGAACGTGCTGGCCGGCTTGCCGGCCTTGCGCACCGGTACGCCGCCTGACCTCCGGCAACTCGCCGAGAACCTGCAGCTGGCCAATGAGAATCCTGCGCGCAAATCGGAAGTCCTTCTCAGCGCGACGGAACAGGAGGGCATCCTCGAGGCGCGCGTGCTGGTGGAGGACGAACGCCCGCTGCGTCTCTCAGCCACCCTCGACAACACCGGCAACAGCTCGACCGGACGGCACCGCCTCGGCGTAGCGCTCCAGCACGCCAACCTTTTCGACCGCGATCATGTGGCCACCGCGGCGTATACGACCTCCCCGGAGGAGCCGGACCAGGTCGAAATCTACAGCTTCAGTTACCGCCTGCCGCTGTACAGCCTCGGCGACAGCCTGGACTTCATCTTTGGTGATTCCAGCGTCGCCTCGGGTACCACCGCGACCGTCGCCGGGCCGCTGGATTTCAGTGGTGACGGCCGGGTCATCGTCGCGCGCTACAACCATTACTTCCCGCGCCGCGGCGAGTACGCTTCCCGGCTGACCTTCGGCTGGGAGCAGCGGCGCTACGAGAACGAGTGCGTGATCGCCGGCGTGACCTGCGGCTCAGCCGATGCTGATATCGAAGTTCGTCCCGCCTCCCTGACCTACTCCGGCCGGTGGGATTCCCCGGGCCGTGTCACCGACTTCTATGTTTCGGCCGCCCGCAACATTCCCGGCGGCAGCCGCGGCAGCAGTGAAGATTTCGCAGCGATACGCGCGGGCGCTGAGGCTGACTACGCGCTGCTCCGCGCCGGGAGCTCACATCTCCGGTCGCTCGGGCTTTGGCAGTTCCGTTCCGCGCTGCATCTCCAGTATGCCTCCGGGCCGCTCATTCCGGCCGAGCAAGTCAGTCTCGCGGGCAGCACTGCGACGCGCGGATTCGACGAGCGGGCGCTGGCCACTGACTCCGGTGTGACCGTGAATCTCGAGCTGTACACGCCGGCCTTCACGGTGCCGGCAGGACTGCCCGGCATGCTGCGAGGCGTGTTGTTCGTGGACGGCGCCGCGGGTCGTAATCACGACGTTGTCTCCACCGTGCAGGTGAGCGAGATCACCGTGGCCAGCGCCGGTGTGGGCTTGCGTGGAGAACTGGGCAGGCGGGCTGCGTTGTCGCTGGACGTGGCCAGCGTAATCGTCGAGGACACGGCGACTTCTGAACGGAGTGGTGACGTCAAGGCGCACTTCACCATCAACGTGCTGTTCTAGGGGAGAGATGATGAGACATCGCCGCCACCATGTACTCCGGCGCTCCTGCATCGCCCTGGCCGTCTGCCAGGCGCTCGCGTGCTCCGTCGCCATGGCCAATCCGAGCGGCGGTAAGGTCGTGCGGGGCCAGGCCACCATCGACCAGCTCGACAACATCCTGACGATCACCACAGGGACCCAGCGCAGCGTCATCGACTGGCAGACTTTTTCCATCGCGCCGGACGAGATCACCCGGTTCATGCAGCCCTCGAGCGACTCGAGCGTGCTGAACCGCGTGGTGACCAACGAGCCGTCGTTGCTGCTTGGCCGGCTCGAGTCCAATGGCCAGGTATTTCTCATCAACCCCTTCGGCATACTGGTCGGGGAAGGCGCTGCCATCGATGTCGCCGCGTTCGTGGGGTCGACCCTGAATCTTGGTATCGATGACTACCTGGAGGGCCGATTTCATTTCGCGGGCGACAATGCGGCGGCGCCGGTCATCAACCAGGGACACATCGTCACGCCCCAGGGCGGCAGCATTTACCTGGTCGCCCCGGAGGTTGAGAACAGCGGTCTGCTGTCCGCTCCGGACGGACAAGTCCTGCTCGCGGCAGGGCGCGAACTGCGCCTGGTCGATACCGGCACGCCCGGCGTCAGCATCGTCATTACCGGTGCCCCGGGGGATGTAACGAACCTCGGGCGGGTCTTCGTGGATGCGGGCACCGTCGGCATGGCCGGCGCCTTGCTGCGCAACAGCGGCACCGTCAGCGCCAGCAGCGTCGTGCACGACGGCGGGCGGATCTTCCTGCGCGCCTCCGATGCGGTGGAACTGTCCGGCGGTGAGCTGCAGGCCCGGAGCGCTGTGTCCACCGGTGGCGCGATCGACGTCACGGCGCCGTTTGTCGAGTTGCAGGAAGCGACCGTGGACACCAGCGGGGCATCCGGGGGTGGTCGTATACGTCTCGGCGGACCACGCCGGGGTGGGAGGGACGGCGACGACACGCTGGCGACCGCAGACACGCTGTTCGTCTCCAGCGGCAGCATGCTGCGCGCCGATGCAGAAGTGGCCGGCCGCGGCGGCGAGATCATCCTCTGGTCCGATGTGGAGTCCGTGCTGTTCCCCACCGTCAGCGCCCGCGGTGCGGGCGGCGAGGCCGGCGGATTCGTCGAGTTGTCTTCGGCCAACCGGCTGGCCTGGGGCGGCCAGGTCGACGCCGGGCCGGGCGGGACAGTGTTGTTCGACCCGAAGGACCTCTTTATCGACATTGAGGGCGCGGATCCGGCGCTGGGGCAGACCTTCACCAGCGATCCGGACGCACTTTCCGCCATCTCGCCCGGGAGCATCACCGCGATACTCGATACCGGGGCTGATCTCGTGTTGCAAGCCAACAACGACATCACGGTCGATTGGGCCGTCGTGGTGGACAACCCAGGCGGGGACGGCGGCGACCTGACGCTCCAGGCCGGGCGCTCGATCGCGGTGAATGCCGACATCACCACGGACAACGGCAACCTGGTGCTGATCGGCGACGACCAGAATGCCGTGGCCGCCTCGCGCGACCCCGGCGGGGCCTCGATCACCGTCGCCGCGGGCACGACGATCGACACGGGCACCGGCACACTCGAGATGCGCATGGGTTCCAGCGACGTCAACCCCATCACCAATGCCGGCACGCTGAACATTGGCGGCGGGCTTTTCGAAGCCTGGAGGTTCGTGAACGCCGGGACCGTGAACCTCAACGCGGGCACGCTGGGCATCGATATCGTGCTGAACGCCTCGGATTCAGGCACCTACAATCTCGCCGCAGGCACGCAGCTGGTGCTCAACTCCGGAAGCGTGCGCAATCTCTTAGCGGGTGGCGTGATTGCCGGCGCCGGCCAGGTCGTGCTCGAGTCGGGTCGGTTTGGCCCGAACGCGGGTTCGAGTTACTCGGTGGCGACCCGGATCACCGGCGGACTGTTCGAGGTCGGGGAAGCCAGCACCGTCATCCCCTCGCTGGAGCTGGCCGGCAACGGCCTGTTCGGCGGCAGCGCGGATGTCACCGTGGGTGATTTCACCTGGACCGGTGGCACGCCATTCGGGAACGCGGTGATGACGACCACGGGCAACACCTTCATCAGCGGCACGGGCACGCGAAGCCTGCAGAGGAACTGGGTCAACAATGGCACCGTCAGCCTGGGGGGCACCGCGACCTTGCAGGTGACCGCCGGCGACACACTGACCAATGCTCCGGGCGCCGTGTTCAACGTCGATGGCAGCGGCAATTCGCTTTTCGCCGGTCTATTTGACAACCAGGGCGTGCTCAACAAGAACAGCGCGGGTGCGCAGACCTTCGGTAGCAGCCTCGGCAGTTTCGTCAACAGCGGCACGGTGAATGTCGTCGCCGGTGAACTGAATATTGCCGGCACCGGCATAGATAGCGGCGCTTACGTGATCGACGCCGGCTCGACACTCGGCTTTGTCAGCGGCACGCGCACGCTGGCGGTGGGCAGCACGATCTCCGGCGACGGCACCCTCGAAATGTCTGGCGGTACTGTCACGCTGAGCGGCGACCTGCCCGTCACCGCGACCGGCGCGGTCAGCGTTGCCGGCGCGGATGTCAACCTGGATACGCCGGGCACCGGCGTGAACTTCACCGGTGGGCTGCAGGTTTCGGACGGCACGCTGGTTACGGCGGACGACATTACGACGCCCAGCCTGTTGTGGACCGGTGGGACGCTCTCGGGCACAGGTACGCTGGAGACGACCGGGACAGACTCGGTCGTCGGCGGCTTCGGCACCCGTTTGCTGGAGATCGACTGGCTGAACTCCGGCACCTTGTCGCTCGAAGATGGTGCATTTCTCTCCATCTCCGGCGGCAGCACGCTGCGCAACACCGGCCTGTTCGACATGACGGGCTCCGGCGATATCACGACCGATGACGTCGGTACCTTCCAGAACGACGGGACGCTAAGCAAGCTTTCCGCCGGGACCGACTCGATTGCGCTGACGACATTCAACAATGACGGCCGTGTGCAGGTGTTCAGCGGGCAGCTGAACATCGATGCCGACGGCGCCGATACGGGCATCTACCAGGTCGCAGAATTCGCCACCCTCGCCTTCGTCGGCGGCGACCGCAGCATCACCGCCAACGGCGTGAACAGCTTCATCGGCACCGACGCGATTGGCGGCATCAGCGAGCTCGGCACCGGCGAAGTCCGTTTCCTTGGCGGTACCCTCACATTCGCCGGTGCGGCGAGCACCAACAGCGCCACCAGCCTCGATTTCGATCTTGGCGGCGAGGTGATGAGCGTCGCCACGGTCACGCAGCCCGCAAACGGGACCGTGACCGACAATGGCGACGGCACCTTCACATACACGCCGAACGGCTCTTTCGACGGGGTCGACACCTTCACCTTCGAGGTGGACGACGGTGCCGGAAACGTCCGCCTCGCCACCATCACGATCCAGGTCGATCTGGCTACGCTCATCGCCACCTGGGTTGGGGCCACGGGCGGCAACTGGGAAGACCCGGCCAACTGGGAGGACGGGATTCTGCCAGCCGACGGCTTCTCCGTCTTTATCCCGGATTTCGCCGGCGCCATCACCATCGTGTATGGCGCTGCCTCCGGAACCACCAGCCTCGTCAGCCTCGAAAGCCAGGAGAGTCTCACCATCACCGGCGGCGAGCTTGCGCTCGGGAGCGCTGGCAGCGACGTCTCCACGTTCGCCGCGGGCACCACGCTGACGCTTGCCGGCGGCACGCTGGGCGGCGACGGCACGCTGGAGGTCCTGGGGACACTCGTCCAGGCAGGCGGCAACCAGGCGGGTAATGGCGTTACGGTCATCGGGTCCGGGGGTAACGCCCAGTACAGCGCCGGGTCCATCGACCGTTCTCTGACGAACCTCGGCACCCTTGATGTGGCCGGATTGCTGAGCATCGGTGGCAACTTCATCCAGGGTCCGACGGGCACGCTCCGCCTGGCCCTGGCCGGATCAGCGCGCGGCACGGAGTACGACGCACTCGACGTCGCCGGGACCGCAGCGCTGGACGGCACGCTGGAAGTGTCGCTGGCCGGCGGGTTCGTCCCGGCGGACGGCGACAGTTTCGACCTGCTGCAGGCAACCGGCGGCGTAGGCGGAACGTTTGCGACCGAGAACCTGCCGCCGGCGCCCGACCTGGTGGCGTCCTACGCGCCGGGCGCG
>CAYTXS010000023.1:0-6202 GCA_964441585.1 uncultured Thioalkalivibrio sp. | reverse complement strand
CCGCCGCCGCCGGGTCAGGTCGAGCCGCCACGCGATGCAGTGAATGCCGTCCAGTCGCAGGTCCTGGTGGCGACAACGCTGGCGGGTGGCGGGATCTTCCAGGGTCCGGCCATCACGCCGCCCGTGGACATCGCAGGCACTACGACGAACCCCGAGATCCTCGGCAGCACCCGAGTCCTGGCCGTGCCGCCCGGGCATCCGTTCGCGAGCGGCGTGCCCGCCGGCGCGGTCTCAGGCGCAGTGGAACGCGAGGGTACAGTGCGCCTCGCGCCCGGCGTCTGCCTGGTGGACGAATGATGAGCATCGCCCGGTCTTTGCTCTGTCTTGGCGCGCTCGGCCTGTCGCTGTCCCCGGCAATTGCCTTTGCCGAGCGGGCAGGCGAGGTGGTGTACTTGTCGGGCACGCTGACGGCGCAGGCCCCGGAGGCGGAGCCGCGGTTACTGGCGCAGTCGTCCAGCTTCAACAACAGCGATGTATTGCAGACGCATGAGCAGAGTTTCGCCCGCGTGGAGTTCATCGACGAAACACAGCTCGCCTTGCGGCCGAACACCACCCTCGAAGTTGCCCAGGTGAGCTTCGATCCGGTTGCGCCGGAAGCCGATGGCGTGGCCGTGAGGCTGCTGAAGGGCGGGCTGCGCGCGGTCAGCGGGGCGGTAGGTGAACGCAACCAGGAGCGTGTCCGCTACGAGACGCCGGCCGGTGGCATCGGCATCCGCGGGACTCATTTTGGCGCGCTCTATTGCCAGGGCGACTGTGCCGAGCTGCGCACTATCGGCGGCGGGCCCCTGCGCGACGGCCTGCATGTCGACGTCGCCGACGGGCGGATCCTGATCAGCAATCGGGCGGGCTCGCTGGAAGTGGAGGTCGGCCAACTGGCGTACGTGCGCGATGTCGATACGCCGCCGGAACTCGTGGACGAGGCTGAGGGTTACCGGGTCGTGATGCCGGCCAGCGTGCTGTTCGACGATTTCGGCGCGCTTTGGTCCGAGGAAACGAACTGCGACGACTGCACCGTGCGCTGAGCCCCTATTTCCGCTCCAGCACCACGAGGTCCCCGGAGTCGCCGGCCTCTAGGCGGGTGGCGTGAAAATGCACCAGTCGATCTTCCGGGGCCGCTGCTGCGAGGCGGGCGAAGGCCGCCGGCGCCCGCGCGTCCTGCGCGCTCATCAACTCCCAGGCTTCCTGGTAGGCCGTATCCACGACCCGCGCCGCGGGGTCCGCAGCGAACAGCGGCTCATAGACCATGAGCGGCTCGGTCTTGCCCTTCAGCACCAGCCTCCCGACCGGGCGGACCGGCGTGCCAGGCGCACCGGACAGCGTCGCCTCCGAGACGCAAACGGTCGTGCCGAGCTGCTTGTTGACGCTTTCGAGCCGCGCCGCGGTGTTCACCGGGTCACCCAGCGCACGATAGTCGAACAGGGTCCGTCCGCCGAAATTACCCACAGTGACCTCGCCGCTGTGGATGCCGATGCGCGTCGCGCCCAGGGCGATCCCGCGGGCCTGGGCCGCGGCAGCGTATGAGGTCGCGAAGGCATGCAAGTCGGCCGCACAGCGCAGCGCACGGGCCGCATGGTCGGGCTGGGGCACCGGCGCCGAGAACATGATGGCCACGGCGTCCCCGACGATGCGGTCAAGCGTGCCGTCGTGGTCGAAGGCGATCCTGACCATGTTGTCCAGGTAATCGTTCAGCAGCGTGACGGCGGCATCCGGGTCGAGAGACTCCATCAGCGCCGTGAAGCCCGCGAGGTCGGTGAAGATGAAGCTGCATTCCTGGCGGCGCCCACCTAGCTGCAGGGCTTCCGGGTGTTCGACCAGGTATTCCACCCGGTTCGGCGAGACGTAACGTGCGAAGGCCTGCTGGATCCAGCGCTGCTGGCGCTCGGTGGCAAAGTGGTGGTGCAGGCTGCCGGCGACAAAGGCCAGCGCGAGTGCCGTGGCCGGAGAAATCGGGTCCAGCAGCAGGTCGTAGCGCTGGAAAGCGATCCAGCCGCCCGCGGCCGCCGTTGCGACGAGGAGCCCGAACCACGCCGCGGAGACCAGCGCGCGCACCCGCAGGGCGATGAAGCCGAGCAGCAGGCTGCCGCACACCAGCAGGACCAGTTCCGCGCCGACGGACCAGTTGGGCCGCGCCAGCCGGTCGCCCAGCAATACCTGGTCCAGCGCCATGGCGTGGATCCAGACCCCGGGGATGATCTCGCCGAGCGGTGAGAAGCGCAGGTCCAGCAGCCCCTGTGCCGATGATCCGACCAGTACGACATGACCGTCCGCCCGGCTCGCCATGGCAGGATCCTGCAGCACCTGCCATGCCGGCAGCACCCGTCGCTCGTGTCCACGGGTATAGCGCAGCCAGATCTCGGCCCGGGCGTCGGTCGGTATGCCCACCGCCCCGACCTGGAGTCGTTCGATTCCCGCGCCCCGCTGTGGCGAGGTGGTGACCGTGACGAGGGGTTGTCCCTGGGCCACGCGCAGCGCCTCGGTGACGAGCGACGGCACCACTTCATCCCCGAGGCGCAGCAGCAGCGGCATCTTGCGAATCACGCCGTCGGCTTCGGGCGCGAAATTCAGCGCACCGATGCCCGCGGCGACCCGCTGCAACTCCGGCAAGGGCGCTGCCGTGCCGTCATAGCCGAGCAGGAAGGGGGCTGGCGGCCCACCGCGTTCCGCCACCAGGAAGGGGTAGGTGTCCAGGGTGCCCGGGGCGCCTTCGGACCGCATTGTATGGCCGAGCACCACCGGCGCAGCGGCGATGGTCTGGCGCAGCACCTCGTCATGCGCCGGCAGGTCGGCCAGTGCCGCGCGCAGGTCCGGCGGGGCCTGCCAGGTCTGCAGCATGGCGGCCGGAGAAGTGCGATCTGGCTCCGCCAGGATGATGTCGAGTGCGATCGCTGCAGCGCCGCCGGCATGCAGGTTGTCGATCAGTTCGGCGAGATAGGTGCGCGGCCAGGGCCATTGGCCGATCCTGGCCAGGCTCTCCTCGTCGATGTCGATGATCGTCACCGGGGTGTCCCGGTAGGCGGCCCGGTCCCAGCGCTGGTACTGGTCGAACACCGTGTTCCGCAACACCTGGAGCGCCAGGGGGTCGGCGACGTAGATCAGGGCGCCCAGCAGCGCCACCAGCGGCGGAATCCACCAGCCGCTGCCGGCCAGCCGCTGCCCTTCCCGATCGTTTGCTGCAGGTTGGTTCATGGCGTGATCGGAACGGAACTGAGGGGCTAAGCGAGTCTAGCCCAAACCACCAGCGTGCCAAAGGATCTTCTGCCAGAGCCCGGACTTGACCGATCCGGGTCATCAATGTTTTTAGATATTTACCTAAATATCTGAATAAGTTCCGACGCCATGTCCGATTCCCTCTTCAAGGCCCCGGCCGACCGACCCAGTGGGTCTCCCCGATGCTCCGCCTGCTGGCGCTCAGCTTCGGCGCGTTCGTCTACGGCTGCACGGCGCGATGCTGCGCACCCGGAACGCGAAGCCAGCCCGGGAAGCTACGCTTTTAGGATCGAACTACACTCGCAGTTGTTGCTGCGGCACCTGAATTTACTGTCTCTGTGAGCCCCCTGCGCCATGCCCGCAACCCCACAACGAAGCACAACCATGCTGGCCATCGGCTTCGTGCTGCTGTGGAACTCGGGTTTCATCGGCGCGGAGTTCGGCCTGGATTACACGGGCGTATTCACGCTGCTCTGGTGGCGCTACGCCTTGCTGGTGCTCATCCTGCTTGTCTACCTCGCGCTGCGCGGGCAGTTGCACTGGCCGGGATCGAGGGCTGTAGGGCTCACCGCGGTTGTCGGCCTGTTCGCGCACGGGGTGTGGCTGAGCTGCGTGATGCTGTCGCTGCAGATCGGCATCCCGGCGGGCGTCGTCGCGCTCGTCGTGGCGTTGCAGCCGATGACGGTGGGCGCGCTTTCCGGACGGGTCACAGGGGAGCCCACATCGGCCGGCGAATGGGTCGGGCTGTTGCTGGGGTTCGCGGGCGTGTTCATCGCCGTGCTGGGCCAGGCCAGGCTGGATGGCGGCCCATCGTCGCTCGCTTACCTGGTGCCGTTCGGCGCGGTCATCGCCTTCGCCATCGCCAGCCTGCTGCAACGCCGGATAGAGGTCTACCGCCCGGCGGATCACATCCCGGTGCCGCTGGCGCTTTTTTACCAGTGCCTCGCGACGGCGCTGGTCTCGATGGTTCCCGCCTTCCTGCTCGAGGGCATGGCGACGCGCTGGACGCCGGAATTTCTCGGCATCCTCGGCTGGCTCACGGTTGCCGTTTCCCTCGCGGCCTATGCCTTGATGTGGCGCCTGATCGAGCGCATGGACGCGACCCGGGTTGCCAGCCTGTTCTACTTCGGGCCGCCGGTCACGATGCTCATGGCCTGGATCGCGCTTGGCGACACGCTGCAGCGAAGTGACCTCGTCGGCCTGGCGGTGATCGCGGCAGGAGTACTGCTCGTGCAAGCCAGCGTATATTCCCGCACACGCCGCGGAACCCCTCGCTGAACGCGCGGTGTATCAGCTGTGAGATGCGCATGAAAACCCTGGCATGACCGCCGCGACGGAGGCTCGTCGAATCCGCGCCGCCCTGCATGTCGAAGTCTTCCGCGAGTCACGTAACGGCAGTCATCCTGGCTGCCGGCGTGTCAACATACGGGAGAACCGAATGAAATCTGTCTCAAGAACTTATGCTGCGAGGCCCCTCGCAGTGCTGACCGGGATCGTCATGCTGACCGCTGCCGCCATGGGCATGTCGTCTATCGCGCAGGCAGGGCACCATTCCGGGAAGGCGGACCACGCCTCCAAGGACATCGTGGATACCGCTGCTGCCGCCGGATCCTTCGGCACGCTGCTGGCCGCCGCGGAAGCCGCGGGGCTGGTGGATGCGCTGAAGGGCGAGGGCCCGCTGACCGTGTTCGCACCGACCGACGAGGCCTTCGCGGCCCTGCCCGAAGGCACTGTCGAAAACCTGCTCAAGCCGGAAAACAAGGACGCGCTCGCCGGCATCCTGCTCTACCACGTGGTGTCCGGCAAGATCATGAGCGGCGACATCGGCAACTCGGCCTCGCCCGCAACGCTGCAGGGCGCCACCATCGACGTGAAGTCGAGTTACGGCAAGGTGACGGTCAACGGCGCCAACGTGGTCGCAGCTGACGTGGCTGCCAGCAACGGCGTGATCCATGTGATCGACGCGGTGATCCTCCCGCCGTCGAGCTGAGCCCGAGGTAAAAACGGAGCCGCAGCTGTTGGTGCTACGGCTCCGTTTACGGACATCTGACTCAGGTTACGAAGCCCCCGCATGCGGGGGCTTTTTTTGCGCGCCTTACATGGCCTCCGCGACGACCACGTCGGCATCTTCGATGATCAGGTCGTACTGGTAGCCCATGCCGAAGTCCTTGTCCAACTCCAGCGCGCCGGTCACGACCACCGTGTCGCCGACCTCGGGCAGGACGAAAGGCGTGGTCACCGTGAGGGTGTCGGCGCCTTCCGCGCCGGAGCCGTCACGCACGTGCAACCAGTTCTTCCCCATGATGCCGGCATTCGTCTTGACGACCTTGCCGCGGAGCACGACCTCCTCGCCCGCCAGCTGGTCTTTCTCGGCGTAAATTTCCGCGATGGTCTTGCCGCCTTCGGCCCTCTCGATGCCCGACAGATCGACCTCTGTGCTGGGCGCGGACGGCGCCGGATGCGACTCCGGCATGGCGGGTGCGGAAGACGGATTCGATTCGGTCGCCGGCATGTTCTGCTCGGCCGGCGCATCCACGACCTCCGGTTGCTCCTTGGCACAAGCCGTCAGAGAAACGGCCGCGGTCACGGCAAACAAGCAGGCAATGGTAAATTTCGACACAGGCATTCTCCGGTTTCGAGGTGAACGACAGCAGCCACGCGGCTGCCACGGCTCAATGAAAAACAACGGGCATTGTACCCGACGGTGCCGACGGTGGGGTCGGACCGCAGTAAGCCACTGATCCGATGACGCAAACAAGCGAAAAAGGTGCCTTGGGGACGCTTAGAAGCGAGATTTCGGCGGATAAAACGGCCGGTAAGGCCGATTGAACCCATCCACCGTCGAAAAATTCGACACGGCTGCGCCCCGAACGCAACCCCGATGTCCTGCGCTAAACTAGCGGCACCGACGACAGGACACGGGAACCATGAACTCGGCAAAAAGAGACTTCATCGACGGCCTCGGCCTGGCTGTGCTTGCGCTGCTGATCACGAT
>CAYTXS010000022.1:0-18278 GCA_964441585.1 uncultured Thioalkalivibrio sp. | reverse complement strand
ATCCAGCGCGTGTCGGCGTCGGCGCTCGAGCTGGACAAGGTGAACCGCGAATTGCGTACGCGCCTCGCCTCCGCCGAGCAGGTCGGTGACGGCCTGCGAATGGAGGTCGCCGAACTCAAGCGCAGCAGCCAGCGCGACTGGTTTCTCGCCGGCGCCGGCGTGCTGATCGCCGGCCTGCTCGCGGGCTTGATCATTCCGCGCCTGCGGCTGGGACGGCGTTCGCGCTGGGGCGACCTCTAGAAGCCTGGCTCCAGGGCCGTCAGGAGACGGTACGCCCCGCGAGAAACATCCATGTCTCGACCACGGTGTCCGGGTTGAGCGAGATGCTCTCGATGCCTTCGTCGAGCAGCCAGCGGGCGAAGTCGGCGTGGTCCGAGGGCCCCTGGCCGCAGATCCCGATGTACTTGTTTTGTCGGCGGCACGCTGCAATCGCCATGTGCAGCAGGGCCTTGACGGCACCGTCCCGTTCGTCGAACAGGTCGGCGATGATGCTCGAATCCCGGTCGAGGCCGAGCGTCAGCTGGGTCATGTCGTTCGAACCGATCGACATGCCGTCGAAGAATTCGAGGAACTCGTCGGCCAGCAACGCGTTCGAAGGGATCTCGCACATCATGATCAGCTTGAGGCCATGCTCGCCGCGCTTCAGGCCGTTCTCGGCCAGCAGTTCCACGACGCGGCTTGCCTCGGCGACGGTGCGCACGAAAGGCACCATGACCTGGACGTTGTCGAGTCCCATCTCCTCGCGCACCCGTTTCAGCGCCCTGCACTCCAGCTCGAAGCAGGGCCGGAAGTTGTCCGCCACGTAACGCGAGGCGCCGCGGAAGCCCAGCATCGGGTTCTCTTCGTGCGGTTCGTACTCGCGACCGCCGATCAGGTTGGCGTATTCGTTGGACTTGAAGTCGGACAGGCGCACGATCACCGGGTGCGGGGCGAAGGCGGCGGCGATGGTACCGATGCCCTCCGCGAGCTTGCCGATGAAGAATTCCACCGGGTCGTCATACCCCGCCATCTGCTGGCGGATGGTGTGCTTCAGGTCGTCCGACAGCGAGTCGAACTCAAGCAGGGCGCGAGGATGCACGCCGATCATCCGGTTGATGATGAACTCGAGACGCGCGAGCCCCACGCCATGATGCGGGATCCCGGCGAAATCGAAGGCCCGGTCCGGGTTGCCGACATTCATCATAATCTTGACCGGGATGTCCGGCATCCGGTCGAGCTCGATGGTCTGCTCGTCGAAGTCGAGCACGCCGTCGAATATGAAGCCCGTGTCGCCCTCGGCGCAGGACACGGTGACAGGACGGCCGTCGGCCACGGTGCGCGTGGCGTCGCCGCAGCCGACCACCGCGGGGATGCCCAGCTCACGCGCGATGATCGCGGCGTGGCACGTTCGTCCGCCGCGATCCGTGACGATGGCGGAGGCGCGTTTCATCACCGGCTCCCAGTCTGGGTCCGTCATGTCTGCGATCAGCACGTCGCCGGCGCGCACGCGATGCATCTCCTTTACATCGCGAATGATGCGCGCGGTGCCGGCGCCGATGCGCTGGCCGATGCTGCGCCCGGACGCGATTACCGTGGAGCGGTTTTTCAACTTGAAACGGAGGATGGAGCGTCCCTGCCGGCTCTGCACCGTCTCG
This sequence comes from uncultured Thioalkalivibrio sp., assembly GCA_964441585.1. Taxonomy (GTDB): domain Bacteria; phylum Pseudomonadota; class Gammaproteobacteria; order Steroidobacterales; family XN24; genus XN24. Next base: position 16,644 of record CAYTXS010000022.1, on the reverse strand, counting down.
GGACGTGCCTGGAGTATGTAAAGTTTGCCATCGCCGCCGTCCTTGCCCCATTCGATGTCCATCGGGCAGCCGTAGTGCTTCTCGATGGCGACGGCGTGGCGCGCGAGGGTCTCGATATCCGCGTCGTCGAGGCAGTAGCGGGCGCGGTCCGCCGCCGGGACGTCGATCGTCTTGGTGCCATGGCCGTCGTCGCCATGCACCATCTTGATCGCCTTGCTGCCCATGGTCTTGCGCAGTATCGCGCGCTTGCCGGCCTCGAGCGACGGCTTGAACACATAGAACTCGTCCGGATTCACGGCGCCCTGGACCACCATCTCACCGAGACCCCAGGACGCCGTGATGAACACGACGTCACGGAAACCCGACTCGGTGTCGAGCGTGAAGAGCACGCCGCTGGCGCCGGTGTCGCTGCGCACCATGTGCTGGATGCCCGCGGAAAGAGCGACCTGCGAATGGTCGAAATCATGGTGCACGCGATAGGCGATGGCGCGATCGTTGAACAGGGACGCGAACACGTCGTGGATGCGCTCGATCACCGCCTCGATGCCGCGCACGTTCAGGTAGGTTTCCTGCTGCCCTGCGAAACTGGCTTCGGGAAGGTCCTCGGCGGTCGCGGAGGAGCGCACCGCCACCGCGATGTCCCGCCCACCCGACATCTCGTCCCAGCCGCGGCGGATCTCCTCGTGCAGCCGGGGAGGGAGAGGGGTGTTCCTGATCCATTCCCGGATGCGCGCGCCGGTAGCCACCAGCTTCTCCACGTCATCGACGTCGAGATCGGCGAGGGCCTCCCGGATCCGGTCGCCGAGGCCGTCCGTCCGCATGAAGTCCCGGTAGGCCACGGCGGTGGTGGCGAACCCGCTGGGGACAGTGACCCCGAGGCCTTCGAGGTTGGCGAGCATTTCGCCAAGGGAGGCGTTCTTGCCGCCGACTCGCTCGACGTCGCCCATGCCGAGCTCATCGAGCTTGATGATGTACTGTTCCACGGTGTGGCCCCCTTGAGTTCCCGATGTCAGGGAACGGACAATGCGCGCAGTCGCGTCGAACAGGCAATGACATGAAGCACAGAACGGTATTTTTCGTATCCGACCAGACCGGTGTCACCGCGGAAACGCTCGGACACAGCCTGCTGACGCAGTTCGACGGGCTCAAGTTTCGCGGCGTGACTGTGCCATTTATCAACACCCCTGACAAGGTGAAGGAATGCGTACGGCGTATCGACCTGACCAGGGAGGTCGAGGGGTCCCGGCCGATCGTCTTCGCCACCATGGTACAGGACGATCTACGCGACATAATCGCGCAGAGCCAGGGGCTGGTGCTCGATTTTTTTGGCGCCTTCATCGAGCCCATGGAGCGCGAGCTCGGTATCGTGTCCAGCCACGCTACAGGCATGGCGCACGGTGTGGCCGACCAGCGCTCCTACACCCGGCGCATCGACGCGATGAACTATGCGCTGGAACACGATGACGGGTCCACGACGCGCGACTACAGCAAGGCCGATCTGATTCTCGTCGGGGTCTCCCGCTCCGGCAAGACGCCGACATGTCTCTACATGGCGTTACGTTACGGTGTTTACGCCGCCAATTACCCGCTCACCGAAGAAGAGTTCGAGCGGGGCAAGTTGCCGGCTCCGCTGGAGCGTTACCGCGACCGCCTGTTCGGTCTCACGATCAAGCCCGCGCGGCTGCAGCAGATCCGCCAGGAACGTCGCCCCGAGAGCAATTACGCTTCGGCGCGCCAGGTCAGCTTCGAGTTGCGCTCCGCCGAGGCCCTGTTCGCGCGCTATGGCATCCAGTATCTCGATACGGGCGAGTGTTCGGTTGAGGAGATCGCCAGCACCGTGCTCGACCGCACCGGGCTTCTCAATCGCATGCAGGGCGTGGACGGGGGCGAGGTCTAGATCACGCCTGCGGGCTGCGCGACGCCGGTCAGCTCGGAGACCCTGGCAAGCCGGGCGGCGAATGCGCCGAGTGCGGTCGTAAGTTCCGGGCCGGTGCCGCGATGATCGGCGTCGGGCGGAAGGTACTTCTCCAGGTAGATGCGCAGCGTCGCACCCTCGGTTCCGGTGCCCGACAGGCGAAACACAACGCGCGAGCCGTCGGCCAGGAACACGCGGACCCCCTGGCCCGAGGCCACGCTCTCATCGACCGGATCGTGATATGCAAAGCTGTCGGCCCGCTCGACGGAGATCTCTCCCAGGGTGCTCCCGTCGAGCCGACCCGGATTCTCCTGCAGGGCCTGCATCACGACCGAGGCGCGCTCGCTGTCGGGAATGAACCAGTCGTGGCGGGCGAATGCATGACGCCCGAAGCGTTGCCAGTGATCGCGCACCAGCCTGTCCACCGATCGCCCGGTGGTCGCGACGAGATTGAGCCAGAAAAGCACCGCCCACAGCCCGTCCTTCTCCCTTGCGTGGCTCGAACTGGTGCCGAAGCTCTCCTCGCCGCACAGGTCCACCCGCCCGGCATCCAGCAGGTTACAGAAGTAGCGCCAGCCCGTCGGCGTCTCGAAGCAGGGTATGTCCAGCGCCTCGGCGACCCGATCGACGGCGCGACTGGTCGGCATCGACCGCGCGACGCCGGCGAGGCCGTCCGCGTAACCCGGCACTCGCCGGGCGTGCTCGGCCAGCACGGCGAGGCTGTCGCCGGGCGACACCACCATGCCGCGCCCAACGATCATGTTGCGATCGCCGTCGCCGTCCGAGGCGGCCGCGAGATCGCCGGCGTCCGGTCCCGTCATCCAGTCAACGAGGTGTGCGGCATCGACCGGATTGGGGTCCGGGTGGAGGCCGCCGAAATCCGGCAGGGGCACGGCATTGACGACCGTTCCCGGCGCCGCGCCGAGGCGATGCTCCAGGATCTCCATGGCATAGGGACCGGTGATCGCATTCAGGCCGTCGAAGCGCATACGGAAACGTCCGTTCCCCAGCAACTCTTGTATGCGGGGAAAGTCGAACAGGCTTTCCATGAGATCGGCGTAATCCGCCACTGGATCCACGACTTCGATCTCCAGGTCACCGGCCTGCTGGATCCCGAGTCGGTCCAGTTCCGGTTCCGGGATGTCGGCCACGCGGTAAGCATTGATCTCCATGGAGGCGCGCCACGCGGCCTCGGTCAGGGACTCCGGTGCCTGGCCGCCGTTCGCGGTGTCGAACTTGACGCCGAAATCTCCGTCGGGGCCGCCGGGGTTGTGACTCGCGGTCAACAGGAAGCCGCCGGCCGCTTGACGCAGGCGGATGAGGTGCGAAGCGGCGGGCGTGGACAAAAGGCCGTGACGCCCTACGATGACCCGCCCGACGCCGTTGCCGGCAGCGACGCGAAACAACACGCTCAACGCTTCGCGGTTCCAGTAACGGCCGTCGCCGCCAGCCACCAGGGTGGCGCCGCTGAAGTCGCCGGCGGCGTTGAACACCGATTGCAGGAAGTTCTCGAGGTAATGGGGTTGCTGGAAGATGCGAACTTTTTTGCGCAGTCCGGCGGTGCCCGGTCGCTGGTCGTCGAATGGACTCGTGGCGATGCTGCGTATGGCCATTTTCGTCTTTCTCCGTCGGCCCGGCGGCGCGGATTCGCTGTGATATATTGCCGCGCATGATAGCAGACGGCTCCATCGCGCTGCCGCGTCCGACGCAGCCCGGCAGCTTCACCGCGCTCATGCACCTGTATGAGAGCAACTACCTGCGTTTGCACTGGTTGTTCGACGATGTGGTCGCCCTGCGTGACCATCAGTGTTCCCGGGTCGCGGATGATCTCCCGTTGCATCTCGAGGTCGTCGAGCGTCGTCCGTACACGACGACCCTGCGCATGACTTATTACTTTCGCGACGGGCAGGCGCCGGTGGCGGATCCGGACCTGGCGATTCGCGTCTACCATGACGCGGGTCTCGCGGAGGCCATGGAGTGTCGCAGCCGGCACCTGCACCATGCGCTGCAGCGTTTCCACGCCCCGCCGGCGGACGAACTCGGCCGTCGCTGGGCGCGCAACGGCATGTTGAACAAGTGGCTCGAATACTGTTACGACCATGGGCACAGGTTTCCTGGCCATCCAGGGCACTCCGCCGCCGCGCGCTGATGGCGGTGGGGCAGATACAGTCGGGAGATGGGCGTGGCGGATGATCCGGAGGCGATGGCTAAAGGCGCCGAGGAAACCGAAGAAGAGCGGTTGCTCAACCTTTTTCGCAATCGCGCGGAACTGAAGAAAGCTTTCTCCGATCTGCAGAAAGCGCTGCGCCTTGCCGAGGAGCGCCTGGCCAGCCAGGAGGCTGCAACGCGCCGGGCGGAAGAGCGATTCCAGGCGATCGAGCAACTGCTGGCGCAGCCCGGCACAGGCTACACCGCGCTCGTTTATTTCCAGCTGCGCGCCCTGTGGCGTTCCTGCCACGAGCACCTGCAGGCCATGTCGGACGAGCTGCGCGGCCGACACGAGGAGCGCCAGCGACGCGAGGCGCTGATGCGCTTCAACCAGGAAAAACAGCGGCAACTCGCGGCACTGGACCAGCAGATGGCGCTGGCGCGAGAGGAGGTCGAGGAACGCCTGGCGAAGCGTAATGAATCGCGGGCCGAGCTCGCTGCGGCGCAAGGCTTCTGGGCGCGCTTCCGCCGCCGGAGGATCACGGAGTTACTCGAACAACGGCGGCTAGAGCTGGAGACCTCCAGACGGCGGCTCGCCGAGTTGCAGGATCGGCGCGCCGCAGTGTCCGCGGAACCGTGGCCGGAGTTCAGTGGCCTGGACAACACCACCAAGCGCGAGATCAACCTGATGATCATCGCAGCCGCTCAGGAGCTCTATTTGCATTTTTCGACCGATGAACTGGCTCGCAAGGCGCGCGATGCCAACGTTAATACGGTACAGGACATGCGCTATGGGTCCGAGGAAGATTGCAAGGTGCTGATCGGCAAGATTCGCGAATCGGTGGCAAGACTCGGACCGGCTCAGCCCAAGACCGCAGACATCGAAGCACGCGCAAAGGCCCTTTCGCGTGAGGTGCAGTTCCGCGGGCCGCGGGAAACGGTGCCCATGGCCTCCTCGGTGAGTCGCATCGATCTGCCGGTCCATGACAAGGAACGCGGAGCCGTGCGGCGTATTCCCCTCGAGGTCAACGTGCTGGCCGAGGAATACTGGGATATCTACGACGTTTTCATTCCCTGATTCACTTCGGGGCTGCCATCCGCCGGACCGGGACGATTGCCGCGAGCGACGGATCTGACCCGGCGAGTCCAGCGGCCGAAGTCGTCCAGCAGCGCATAGGTCCACGGCACGAGCAGCAGCGAAGTCAGTGTCGAGAAGCCCAGCCCGCCGATGATCGCTCGTGCCATCGGGAAGTAGGCCGGGGCGCCGATTTCGTCGCCGCCGACCTTGGTGGCGCTGACGGCCAGCGGCACCAGCCCGAGAATCGTCGTCGCCACGGTCATCAGGATCGGCCGCAGGCGGTCCCGACCCGCCTGGAGCAGGGCGGCGTCGCGCTGCATGCCGGCGCGCCGCAGGTTGTTTATGTGGTCGACCAGAACGATGCCGTTATTCACGACGACCCCGACCAGGATCATGATCCCGATGGTGGCCATGAAGGAGAACGTCGTTCCGGTCGCGAGGAAGAACCAGAACACCCCGATCACGGAAAAGCCGATCGACGTGATGATGGACAGGGGGTAGACGGTGGACTCGAACAGCGCAGCCATCACGAGGAATATGAGTGCGATGGCCAACAGGATATTCTGCGCCATGATCTGCTGAGTCTCGTCGGCGCGCTGGAATCCGCGCCCGAAAGACCAGCTGTAGCCCGGCGGCAGCTGGTATGCGTCCATCAGCGCCTTGACCTCGGGCCGCACCTCTTCCAGTGATTTGTCATCGAGATTCGCGCTGATGGTCACGGCCGTGATGCGGTCGATACGACGTATTTCATCGTGCCCGCGCGTGAGTTCGAAGTCGGCAACCGAACCGAGCGAGACACGTCGCCCGTCCGGCGTATAAAGTGGCAGGTCGGCGAGTTGCTCGAGGCTCTGCCTGTCGTCTTCGCGAAAGGCGATCCTGACTTTCAGTTCACCATCCGCACCGCGGAACTCGCGCAACTGCTCGCCGCGCATCGCCACCGACAGCGAGCTCGCGATGGTCTGCGGGTCGAGATTTTGTTGCATGGCGCGCATGCGATCTATCTTCACGCGGATTTCACGATCTCCGCTGCTGATGTCCGCGCGCACGTCGCGCAGGCCCTCGATCGTGGACAACAGCCGAACGACCTGCGGGGCCAGTTCCGCGAGCGCTTCGGTGGACTCTCCGGCCAGCTGCAGCGTGAACCCTTCGTCGCCGCCCTGGTTACCGAACTCGAAGTTCGGCTGGCCTATCACGATTTCGGGGAGGTCGGCCAAGACTCGCGAGATCACTTCGCCGGTCGGAACCGTGGCCTCGTCCCCGTCGTTGAGCAGGAGCGTGGACTGGGCGCGGCCTTCCTCGTAAAAACTGTATACCTGCTTTATGTCGAAGCGTTCCTGGTTCGCGTAGAGATACTCCTCGATCTCGTCGACTGCGCGTTTCATCTCCGCCAGCGGATACTTGTCCTTTACGTTGTAGAGCAGGAGAAGCTGGCGGCCGGCTTCCTGGGGGAACGCGTCGAACTTCACAGCCTTAAGCGGGATGGCCACGCTGACGACGATCAGCACGACGACCAGCGCAGTCCACCAACGATGGTGCAGGGTCCAGTCCAGGGCGCCGACGTAGCGGGAGGTCAGGCGCGACATCCAGGAGCCCGTGCGAGGCGGCGGCGGAGCGGGAATACGCGACACGATCATCGGCACGACGGTCAGCGCCATTAGCAACGAGGCAAGCATGGCCACGACGATGCTGACTGCGACGTGCGTCAGGAACAGCGTGATATTCGTCTTCACGCCGAACAGGATCGGAACGAACACGATGATGGAGGTGAGCGTTCCGGCCGTCACCGCCATCGACACGGCGTTCACGCCGCGGAGGGTGGCCTGCAGGGGATTGCCCGGGTCGCGTTGCCGCTCGCGGAAGATGCTTTCGGTGACCACGACCGCGTTGTCCACGAGCATGCCGACCGCGAGCATCAGGCCCATCATCGAGAGAATGTTCAGCGTGATGTCGAGAAAATACATGACGCCGAGCGTGATGAGCAGCGAGAAGGGCACGCAGGCGACCACGATCATGGTCGTCCCCCCCTGGCGCAGGAAAAGGTACAGCACGCCGAAGGCGAACAGGGCCCCGATCGCCCCCGACGTCATCAGGTCGCTAAGCGAGGAGGTGACCCCCTCTGCCTGGTCGCCCAGCGCGAAAACGTGGATGCCCCGCATCAGCGGTGTTTCCGCCACCGCATCCACTTCGCTCTTGACCCGCCGGGCCACGTCCACCAGGTTGGCGCCCGGTTGCTTGAATACATCCAGTCCGATCGAGTAACGACGATCAAGGTGTCGGGCATGCAACCGTTCGGGACTGCGCAACTCCACGGTGGCAATGTCGCTCAACCTCAGGTTGTCGCGCACCAGGATGTTGCTCACCTCGTCTACGGAGCTCATCTCGCCGATGGGACGCACGCTGAAGCGCTTTTCGCCATCTGTCAGCTGCCCGGCGCTGACCGAGAAATTGGCTTTCTCCAGCAACTCGCGAAGTGCATTCAGGTCGACCCCGTGGGCCGCGATGCGGTCGGCGTTGAGCAGGATGCGGATCTCGCGCTGGTCCACGCCGTACAACGTCACCCGCGACACGCCCTCGATACGCTCGATGCGTCGCTTCAACTGGCGATCCAGCATGCTCCAGGCATCCGAGAGATCCCGGTCGCTGCTGATGCGCAGGTTCAGGATCGGCTGGTCGCCGAGCGAACCGGTGAACACCAGCACCCGGCGTACATCGTCGGGCAGCAGGTGCCGGATGGCATCGACCTTGGCGCGCGCCTCAATCCCCTTGGCCGCCACGTCCTGGTCCCAGCCGAACTGGAGAAACACCTGTGCGTTGTCCTGGCGCGAGGCGGACTGCATGCGTTCGACGCCGCTGAGGGTCGCCAGCGCTTCCTCCACCGGACGCGTGATCAGTGTTTCGACTTCCTCCGGGCTTGAGCCCTGGTAGGGGACATTGATGAAGATGCCGGGGAACTCGATGTCGGGATACTTCTCGAGCGGCAGCAGCCGTGATGCCACCAGGCCGATGGCGGCAAGCGCGACGAAGATCATCACCGTCGTGACCGGCCTGCCGATGGCTGCCCGCGAGATTCTCATGCAGTGGCTTCCTGGCGGCCGGCGCCGTCGTCCAGCACGCGGATGCCACGGTCGAGCAGGGAGTACATCACCGGGATCACCAACAGCGTCAACAAGGTCGATACGATCAGCCCCCCGATCACGGTGATGGCCATCGGCGTGCGCACTTCCGCACCCTCGCCGAATCCGAGCGCCATCGGCAATAGTCCCAGCGTCGTCGTGAGCGTGGTCATCAGGATCGGGCGAAGGCGGGCGCGGCCGGCCTCCATGATGGCCGCATTGCATTCCTTGCCTGCACGGCGCAGCTGGTTGATCAGGTCGACGAGCACAATCGCGTTGTTGACCACGATGCCCGCCAGCATGATCAGCCCGATGAATGCGACCACGCTCAGCGTCGTGCCCGTGAGCCACAGCGACCAGACAGCGCCCACAAGCGCGAGCGGAATCGTGAACAGGATGACGAAGGGATGCAGCAGTGATTCGAATTGCGAAGCCATCACGAGATAGACCAGGAAGACGGCCATCGCGAGCGTGAATATCATCGAGCGGAAGGATTCCTGCATTTCCGCGCTCTGCCCGGCGACCGTGGCTGAAACGCCGGTTCCCATCGGTAGGGTACCGAGCACGGCGCGAATTTCCTCCGTGGCGCTGGCCAGGTCGCCGTAAGCGATATTGGCCGACACGATGGCGACGCGCGACTGGTCCGCGCGCCTGATTTCCGACGGCCCCGCCGCGATCACGATATCGGCCACCGCCTTGAGCGGTATGGGGCGGCTGCTTTCGGGGTTGACGATGAGGTTCTCGATTTCCCGCAACGACGAGTCACGCGTATCGACGCTGCGCACCAACACGTCGATTTTCTTGTCGCGCCAGGTGTAACGTGTTGCGACCTCCCCGCGCACCTTGGCGACGACCGTGTCGGCGATGTCGCGCACGATGAGCCCGAGGCGGGCGGCACGCTCCTGGTCGAAAACGATCTGGATCTCGGGGTTGCCTTCCTCGACGGTGCTACGGACGTCGGCAAACCGCGGCGACTGCAACAGGCGGCCCCGGAGTTGCTCGGCGACGCTGCCGATCCGCTCCAGCTCATAGCCGGCGATCTCGATCTCCAGCGGGGTGCTGAAGGCGAACAGGGCAGGGCGGGAGATCTCGTGCGAGACGCCGGGCATGCGTTCCAGGGTGTCGCGCATGGCCGCGACGGTGGCGGCTTCGCCGGCGGTCCCCGCACCGGGCGCCAGCTTCACGTTGAGCTGGCCGGTATGTTCACCTGCGTCCACCGGGCTGGCGTCGAGCCGGTTTCCGGTGCCTGCCACCGAGTAGCTCAACGCCACGTCCGGCAGGTCCTGAGTCGCCTGCTGCAGACGCAGAATAGAGGCATCGGTCTCGACCAGCGGTGCACCCGCAGGCAGCCGCAGGTCCACGGCAAACTCGCCCTGGGCCAGCTGCGGCAGGAGCTCGTATCCCAGGCGCGGCAGCATGGCGATGCTCGATGCGAATGCGCCGGCCGCCAGCAGCAACACGAGCCCGCGCCGGCGCAGGGCGCCCGCCAGCAAAGGTGCATAGGCAGCTGCGGCCATGCGGTACAGTCCCTGGAAAAACCATACGAGAGGCCGCATCAACCAGGCCAGCAGCCATGCGATACCGAACACCACGGACCCGGCGAGACGCATTGCGCCACCGACGAGACGCGTCGCTCTCCCGGGCGGCGAGGAGACGGGTTCATCGGCATAGCGGGGGGTATCGCCACGTGCCGCCAGCATCGGGATCAGGGTGAGAGCCACGAGCAGGGAGAACAGCAGGGCGAAGGTCACGGTGAGGGCCTGGTCGCGGAACAGCTGTCCGGCGATCCCGCTCACGAAAACCATGGGGAAGAACACGGCCACGGTCGTCAGCGTCGCAGCCGTCACCGCGCCGGCAACCTCCGCGGTGCCTCGACGTGCAGCCTCGAGGACGGGCAGGCCCTGCTCTTTCTTGCGGACGATGTTCTCCAGCACGACGATGCTGTTGTCCACCAGCATGCCGATCGCCAGGGCAATGCCGCCGAGGGACATGATGTTCAGGCTCACGTCGGCCGCGTACATCAGCAGGAAGGTGCCGACGACCGACACCGGAATCGCGATGCCGATGATGAAGGTGGCGCGTGCGTCGCGCAGGAACGCATACAGCACGAGAATCGCGAACAATCCGCCGAGCAGGGCGGCATTACGGACCTGGTCGATGGCTTGTGAGATGAACACGGACTGGTCGTAGATCGGCTTGAGTTCGGTGCCGGGTTCGAGCTTCGGTTCGAGCGTTTCGATGCGCTGATTGACCCGCTGGGCGACCTGCACGGTATTCGCATCGCCCTCCTTGTAAATGGCGAGTTCGACACTCTCGAGCCCGTTGACCCGTGTGATCGCCTCACGTTCCTTGAAGCCGCGCGTGACCGTGGCGATATCCCGCAGGTAAATGGGGCGGTCCTCGGGTGTGGCGATGACCGCGTCGGCGATCTCTCCGACGCTCGCGAACTCGTTAAGCGTCCGAACCAGGAATCGCTGGCTGCCCTGTTCGAGCCGGCCGCCGGACAAGTTGACGTTCTCGGCCCGCAGCCGGGCCGCCACGGCGCGCACCGAGAGTCCCAGCTGGGCGGTCTTTTCCTGGTCCACCAGAATCTGGATCTCTTCCTCGAGTCCGCCGCTGACCTTCACCGCAGCGACACCCTCGACGGATTCTATGTCGTTTTTCAGGCGGTCCTCGGCGAAACGGCGCAGGGCACGGAGCCGCTGCGGATCATCGGCGAGCCCGCTCGCCGCCTGGTCCATGAATGCCAGCCGCTTGATCGGCTCGTTGGAAGGATCGAAGCGCAACAGCAGCGGCCGACCGGCCTCCAGCGGCAGTTCGAGGAGATCGAGCTTTTCCCGGACCTCGACGCCCGCAAGATCCATCTCGGTGCCCCAGAGGAATTCCAGCACTACGTCGGACTGCCCGGCGCGCGACACGGAGCGCACCTGCCGCACGTTCTTGATGACGCCGACGGCCTCCTCGATGGGCTTCGTCAGCAGGTTCTCGACCTCCAGCGGGGCGCTGCCCTGGAGCTCTGTTCGTACGGTGATCGTCGGATAAGACAGGTCCGGCAGCAGGTTCACGTTGAGTCGCGAGAGCGAAACGAAGCCGAACAGGACGATTGCGACGGTAAACATCGCGATGGTGACGCGACGCTCGGTGGCAATATCGATGAGGCGCATTTGGGGAATCCCCTGCGGGTGACCGTCAGATGTCTTCTTGCGCCACGCGGGCCGCACCGCGATGCACGACCTCGACGCTGGCACCGTCGCGCAGGCCCGACTGGCCGATCACGACAATCTGCTCGTCCCCGTCGAGCCCATCGACGATCTCCACCTGCTCGCCGCGCGAGTAACCGGTGCGGACACTGCGACGCTCCGCCTTGCCGTCGACCACGACGAACACCGCCTGGGACACGTCGTCGTCAAGGATGGCCGCGCGCGGCGCGAGCAGCACGTCGGAGCGCCGGTCCCAGACGATATTGAATCTGCCGAACATTCCCGGCTTGAGCGTTCCTGCAGGATCCGGAATCTCGAGAGTGACCTTGAAGGTGCCGGTCTCGGGATCGACGATCGGGCTGATGCGTTCCACGGACGCCGAGAAACGCTGTCCGGGTATGGCGTCCAAGGTGAGCTGGGCGGCCTGGCCCGCCTCCAGACGGCGGAATTCGCGTTCGGGGATATGGATGTACGCGATCAGCGGATCCATTGCGGTGACGCGGAATGCCGGCTCGTTGACCGAGATGTTGTTTCCGAGTCGGATGTGCCGCTCGCTCACCACGCCCGTGATGGGCGCCCGAATCTCCGTGTAGCCGTACTCCAGTTCCGCGAGCCGATAGGCAGCACGGAGCGCGTCCAGTTCGTACTTCAGGTCTTCGAACGCGCCGGAGCTGACCAGACCGCGATCGAACAGCTTGAGGTTGCGCTCATACTCCTGCTCGAGCTTGCGCAGATTGGCCAGCGAGCGCTGCATCTCCAGTCGCAAACGGTCGCCGTCCAGGCGAGCGAGCACCTGCCCTTCCTCGACCCGGTCGCCCTCTTCGACGAGCAGGTCGACGACCTCCCCGCTCACTTTGGCGATCACCAGCGCGTCGGCATCGGTCTCCAGCGAAGCCGTGCCGGTGTAGACGGCGAACACCTCGCCCCGCTCCAGGGCGGTGATTTCCACAGGGATCCGCGTGATTTCCTCTTCCGCGCCGTCTTCGGTGTCGCTGTTCGCCCCGCAACCCGCGAGCAGGAGCACGCTGATCATCAACGGCACAAACAGTGCCTGGAGCTGTATCAGGCGTAAGGTCGCCGCGTTCCACCGGGCGGGCAGGAAACGCTGGAGTCGGGCGTCTGGCCCGCCTCCGCGGTTCCTGGACTGACCGGGTGACTGCAGGGGCTGATGCGGTGTACGGGTCATTTGGGATCTCTCGCCGGTTCCGATGATGCACTACGCTAGTGTTGTAGTTAAGTATAACACCGGTTATGCGCGATGCAAGCCCTCTGAACTGGCCGACGTCCCCTAGTTCGTTCCGCTCAGCTGCTGGTTCTTGGCCACCACACCGCCCGGGACTTCCGTGAGGTCAACTACGACGGCGGCCGCCTCCCGAAGCAGGATATCCGGCGTGTCTTCCTCGTCGATCTCCTCGAGCGAGGCCACCGGCTCGAGGCCCCGGGAGATCCGGCGCTCGTTCTCGCGGGCCAGCCTCTCGGCTTCGAAGCGGCGTGTCTCCTGCCGGCGTGTCTCGAGATTCAACGACACGGATTTCCGGCTGCGCTGCGTTTCGATCGCCTCGATATCCTCGAGCAGGTAGACGAAGTCGGGGTCCGAACCGCGCCGCCGGCCATGCTCCGTGCTGAGCAGTTCGATCGCCTCGTCGAGCTGCCCGCGAGGCGTGAAACGGGTGCTGCGGATCTGGTCCCACGGTAGCGCGGTGTCGCGCGTGCTCTCACCGACCATGTGCGAATCGATGGGGGAGGGCACGGTGATGTCGGGGGTCACACCGCGGTTCTGGGTGCTGTCACCGGTCACGCGATAGTACTTGCCGATCGTCAGGGTCAGCTGGCCGAAACGTGGGTCGTCGCCAGGCGCGTAGCGATCGAGCGGATAGAGGTTCTGCACCGTGCCCTTACCGTAGGTTCGCTGGCCGACCACGACGCCGCGACCGTAGTCCTGGATGGCTGCGGCGAAGATCTCAGACGCCGAGGCGCTGAAGCGATTGACGAGTACGGCCAGAGGGCCGTCGTAGACCACCCCCGTGTCCTGCTCCTCGAGCACTTCGACCCGGCCGCTCGTGTCGCGCAGTTGCACGATCGGACCGCCATGCAGGAACAATCCGGTCATCGCGGTGGCTTCGGACAGGTGGCCGCCGCCGTTGTTGCGCAGGTCGAGCACCAGGCCGTCGATGCCTTCTTCCACCAGTTCGAGTGTGAGGCGGCGAACGTCCGCCGTGGTGCTCGTGTACTCACGGTTACCCGCGGCGCGCGCATTGTAGTCCTGGTAGAAGGAGGGCACGGTGATGACGCCGATACGGTGTGCTTCATCCCCCCGCTCGATTTCGACGATGTCTTTGCGGGCGGCCTGTGCCTCAAGCTTGACCTTGTCACGCACCAGCGCAATGACGTCGGGCGAACTCCCGGGTGCGGCTCCGCCGGGGAGCACCTGCAAGCGAACCGTCGAGCCGCCGGGCCCGCGGATCAGGTCGACGACTTCGTCGAGCCGCCAGCCCACCACGTCGACGAATTCCCCGTCCTCGCCCTGGCCGACGGCCACGATGCGGTCCTTGGGCTTGAGCGTGCCGTCGAGGGCAGCCGGTCCGCCTTCGATGACGTTGATGATGGCGACGTATTCGTCCTGGATCTGCAGCGTGGCGCCGATGCCGTCGTAATTCAGGCTCATCTGAATACGGTATTCCTCGGAATTCCGCGGCGAGTAGTAGCTGGTATGCGGATCCATCGTGTTTGCGTAGGCGTTCATGAAGGTCTCGAAGATATCGTCGCTCTTCACCTGGAACAGGCGCTTCAGGACCTGCGAATAGCGTCCCTCCAGGATCTCGCGGGTCTCCTCCCAACTCTTCTCCGTCAACATCAGCCCCAGCGCGTCGTTTTTCACGCGCTTGCGCCACAGGTCGTCCAGTTCGGCGCGCGATGCCGCCCACGGCTCCTCGCTACGGTCGAACATGAATTCCTCGTCGATGGAGAAATCCGGCGCCTCGTCCAGCACGTCCAGGGCGAACTCGACACGCTCGCGGGCCCTGTCGAGATAACGGTCGTAAATCGCGAACACGGCATCCAGCTCGCCGCGCTTCACTGCGTCGTCGAGCCGCGTCCGCAGCGGCTCGAATTCTGCGATGTCGTCGGCCAGGAAGTACTGGCGGTTGCGGTCGAGCGCACCGAGGTAGGCGTCCAGCATCTGCGAGGAGGCCGCATCGTCGACCGTCGCCCGACGATAATGGGAGCGCTCGAACAGCGTAGTGACCAGGCGGCTGATCTTGCCGTGCCGATCGGAAGGGGCGAGTACCTCTTCTGCCGAAACCGGCTGGGCAGCAGCACTCGTAGTGAGCAACAGTGCCAGCGCGATGCCGGCTACCTTCCCGAGACCTGTGTTCAGTACAATACGCATCTTATCTCCGTGACCGCGGTGACTGCCGCGAAATCGGCGCGCCAGCGAGTAAGGCTAGATGGCCGGGGGACGCCAGGCAAGCGTTTCCAGGGCCAGGGTGAGTAGCAATGAATCCATTGACCGTAGTGACCGGCATCATGCTCGGCTCGGCCGCTTCGATAGCCGCCGGCCTGGGCGTCGTGATGCTCATCTTCGTTCTGCTGGCCGGGGAGCATCCCCAGGTCAGCGCGGAAATCGGTTCGCTGATGACCAGTGCCGTCATGTTTCTTGCTATGACCATCGTTTGCGCCGCCAGTTTCATCAGCCTGGTGAAAAACCATTCCTGGTGGTGGATCGCGCAAATCGGCATGTGGGCGGGACTCGGGCTGATCGTGGTCTATTTCCTGCCATGAAGCGCAGTTCGGCGCCGAAGAGCGATTCGATGCACGAGGTCGGGCCTTTCATCGGCCGGCTGCGGCGGCGATTGCGGCCCCTGCTGCCGCGAAAGTGGCTGGCACCGGATCCCCTGTCGAGCTCCGGTCTGCGCGCGCGACGGCCGGCGAGGGCCCGCATGGAACTGGACCCCGAGAATCCGGCGTCTTCCTGGGTGGCCTGGGAAGTCAGTCGATCGCAGCGCAGCGGGGGCTAGAAAAGCGAAAACGGCGAGCGCCCGGAGCTCCTGACCCGTCTGCGTCCCCGGTCCTTGCGGCGGCGATTGCGCATGCGTGACTGCAGCGCCTGGCGGCGGGCGGCCAGCCATTCGAGTCTTGCATCCGGATCGACGTCGATGGAGTCCCGGCTCGCGCGGAACGAGCAGAAATCCTGGTAGGCCTCGATTTCGTGTCGCAACTCCCGCACCACGAGCTCGACCATGATGGCATCGTCGAGGAAACCGAGTCCCGGGACGGCGTCGGGTATCAGGTCCTCGGCTTCGGCAAAATAGCCGAGCGCATTGAGCACTCGTCCCTTTTCCTCGTCCGGGATGGCCCATTCCGCATCACGCACCATATCTATGAGGGTTCTCAGCCGGCGCAGCCGGTCGCCGATGAAATCGGGAATGTTCCGTTCCTCTACTCCGGCGAGGACCTGCTCCGCGGCAGCCAGGATCTCATCGGCCTCACGTCCTTTCGCCGCAGCCCGGGCTTGCCGCATGACACGGCGGAAATGATCGAGGTCGGCATCGGCGAGCTCGAATGTAACCTTGAGAGACATGGCGATAGGGCTCCTTGGCGGCCGCAGCCGGAGAGTACGACGCGCCTGCGCGAGCGTCAAATATAGGGTTCGGCACGTTGCTCCGGAGCATTTTGTTCTGCGGCGTCCGGTACACGCCGGGTGCCGCGCGAGATGGGCAGCCAGAGCAATCGCAGCAGCTGGATCGTCAGCCATGGACCCATCACCAGCAGCCAGGGCCATGGAGTCCCGGCGGCCAGGTGCCCGTAGAGGTCGCCATAGAATGTGCCCGGGCCCCCGTCGGGACGGTAGGGGCCGAGAAGTAGCTGCCCGACGACAAAAACGAGCGCCGGAAGGACCAACAGCCCGAAGCCGCCGAATATCGCCAACAGCACTGCCTCGCGGCGTAACCAGTTCAAAGTCCGTGCTCCGTGAGGCTCGTTCCGCCCGATTCTCACAGACCCTTGCTGCGGCCACAACCGTGGCGGTGCGTCGCGCCCCGAACTGATATCCTTGTATGCCCACCTGGGAGACCACTGCATGAACGCGATTTTCGCGTGGCTACGCCGTCAACTGGAAGATCCTCAGGTAGTTGCCCTGACGTTGATCGTCCTGGTGCTGGCGGTGTCCATCTGGGCCTTCGGGCAGATGCT
>CAYTXS010000021.1:0-19479 GCA_964441585.1 uncultured Thioalkalivibrio sp. | reverse complement strand
GCGCCTGGCGCATCAGTTGTCCGATCTGGCCTTTCATTCCCGTGTTCCTCCGTAGCGTTCGTCAATCCGCCGGCCGGATGCTGTCGCGATCCACCGTGGCATCGAAAACTTTCTGCATCTCGCGCACCAGGGGATCTTCCTGGATGGCCTCCTCCGCCGCCTGCTGGCGTTGTTCCGCCGCGCGCCGCTCGCGGTCGGCAGGGGTCTCCTCCTGCGGCCGGGCGAAATCCAACTGCAGGCGAACCGACGTGCCGAAATGCGCCGACAGCGCTTCACGCAGGCGCTCCTGCTGGGCATTCGTCGCGAGAAATTCGTGTGCCGGATCCAGCACGAGGCGCACCACCGCACCCTCGCGACCGAGATATGCACAATGGCGCGCCAGCTGCCGGGTCACACCTGCCACACCCATGGCATCCACCATCTGCTCCCAGCCATCGGGCGATCCGGCGGCCGGGGCAGCCGCTTTTGCAGGCGTCGCTTTTGCAGGCGCGGCTTTTGCAGGCGTCGCTTCTGCAGCCGCCGGACCGGGCGTGCCCGACCCAGGCGCTGCTGCGACGGCAGAGGCAGGCGCCGGATCCGCCGCCCGACGCGGCGCCGAACGCGAATCGCTCGCCGGGTCTCCGGAGACGGCCGGCGGTGAAAAACGAAACGCCAGCATGCGCAACAACACCATTTCACAACCGGCGCGCGGCGACGGCGCCAGCGGCAGATCGCGCCGTCCGGCCACCGCCACCTGGTACCAGAGTTGCAGGTCCTCGGCGGCCGCGAGGTTGGCGAGCGGCCGGGCGCGTGGCGTCAACCCGTCCTCGTCGTCGTCGAGGTCGGGCGCCGCCTGGATCACGGCCGCCCGCTGTACCAGGGCCGCGACCGTGCCGAGGACGTCGTCGTAATCGGGCACGCGCTCATCGAGTGCAGCCATCTCCGCCAGCAGCGTCGGGCCGTCACCCGCAGCGACCGCATCCATCAGGCGCACCGCATGCTCGCGATCCACCGTGCCGAGCATCGCCGCCACTTCCGCTTCGGTCAGCTGTCCGCCACCGTGCGAAGCGGCCTGGTCGAGGAGGCTCAGGGCGTCGCGCATGCTGCCGTCGGCGGCCCGCGCCAGCAGATCCAGTGCAGGCGCGTCGAATTCCAGCGCCTCCTCTCCGGCGACCACCCGCAAGCGATCGCGTATCAACGCCAGCGGCAGGCGCTTGAGATTGAACTGCAGGCAGCGCGACAACACGGTCACAGGCAGGTTCTGCGGATCGGTCGTGGCGAGCAGGAACTTCACGTGTGGCGGCGGCTCTTCCAGCGTCTTCAGCAACGCATTGAAGGAATGGCGCGACAACATGTGGACTTCGTCGATGAGGTAGACCTTGTAGCGCCCGCGCGCCGGCGAATACTGCACGTTGTCGAGCAGGTCGCGGGTGTCCTCGATCTTGGTGCGGGAGGCTGCGTCGACCTCGATGAGATCGACGAAGCGCCCGTCGTCGATGTCCCTGCAGGCCCCGCAGACGCCACACGGCGTCGATGACACGCCCGCTTCACAATTCAGGGCCTTGGCGAAAATCCGTGCAATGGTGGTCTTGCCGACGCCGCGTGTCCCCGTGAACAGATACGCGTGGTGCAGCCGGTCGTTGTCGAGGGCGTGCACCAGCGCGCGCAGGACGTGTTCCTGCCCGGCCAGATCGGCGAAAAGGCGTGGGCGCCACTTGCGGGCAAGCGCTTGATAGCTCATGAAATCACGATCCGGAAAAGTGATGGTCGGTGATTCGGACAGGAGCCGCAGTGTAACACTCCGCCATCGGGCGCTTCGCCCGGGCAGAGGGTGGCGGCCCGCGCCAGCCACACCCCGGCGCCCGGCGTCGCCGCTACCGTTGCTCCCTTCCGGGCCTGGCGGGGTTCACGGCTGGCCGTCGCGGGGGGACCGACGCGGACCACCATTGATCGCTCCCGACGGTGGTCGGGTCCGCCTATGGTAACCGGAAACTCCCGGGGCTCCGAACTGTCTCAAGGCACAGGCCATGGATGCACCGTCTCGGTCTCGTTGCCGTACGTTCAGCTTCGAAGTGCTAGCCTTTAACCATGGCGGAAACCCGGGAGAATGCGATGAACCATCCAGGCCTGCACATCACGTTGCTCGTCGGCCTCCTGGGGTTCGGCCTTGCGAGCCAGGCCCCCCACGCTGCGGTGCCCGCCCCCACGGAACGCTACGTGGTCGAACCGATCACCGATCGCCCCGCGACCACGGCAGAGGCCGGCTTCAGCGAGGCGGAGCTCGACCAGTTGCTGGCGCCGATCGCCCTCTATCCGGATGCCCTGCTGTCGCAGGTACTGATCGCGGCGACCTATCCTCTCGAAATCGTCTCCGCGGCCCGCTGGTCGCGGGATAATCCCGACCTCGACGGGGAGAACGCGGTGGCGGCCGTCGCCGATCGCGACTGGGATCCGAGCGTCAAGGCGCTCGTCGCGTTTCCTGACCTTCTGGCCCGGCTCGACCAGGACCTGGAATGGACGCGGAATCTCGGTGACGCCGTGTTGCTCCAGGAGCAGGACGTGATGGACTCCATCCAGTTCCTGCGCGCGCGCGCGGACGCCAACGGCAGTCTCGAAAACACCGAGTACGCGCGGGTCGTGCGGGAAGAAAAAACCATCATCATCGAGCCGACCACCACGCGGGTCGTCCACGTGCCCTACTACGACCCGCTCTTGGTCTACGGGAGCTGGTGGCGGCCTGCCTATCCGCCCGTCGTCTGGGCGCCGCCAGCGCACTACTACTACGGCCACCCGGGTTTCTACTGGAGTTCGGGCATACGCATCTCTTCGGGCTTCTTTTTCAGCAGCTTCTACTGGCCGCAGCGCAGCGTCGTGATCGTACGCACGCCCCGTTACTACTATCCGTCGCGGTACAAGCATGCCAAGCGTTACTACACGCCCGGAAAACGGTGGGTCCATAATCCGTCACATCGTCGCGGCGTGCACTACCGCCACGACAAGGTCCGCGAGCGCTACGTCCACCCGCGAACCAACGACCGCTACAAGGACCACCGGCGCGGCAGAGAGCTGCACACCCATCGACCGGACCCGCGGCGCGGCGCCGAACGGCGCACGCCCAGACCGGACCCGGGGAGCGGTACCAGACTGCGCACACCTCGACCGGACCAGCAGCGCGAGTTGATGAAGTCGCTCCGCAGTGAAGCACGGTCCGTCGACCGCCAGCGGAACGAACGGCTCGACGGCCGTACCAGCGGGTCAAATACCTTCGAACAGCGCGCGGATCGCAACAGCACACCCGTTGACGCCAGCCCACGCGGGAGTGGCGGACGGCCGGATTCGGCGCGCGCGAAGAATCCGAACCGCGTGCAGTCGACAACCCGCTTCCAGGCGTCCCCGACACGGCCAGTGAATCGGTCCCAGGGCGAATTCTCGGGTCGTAACCCGTCGGGCCGCACCCAGGTCGCGCCCTCGAGTCGTGCCTCGTCCAACCGGGCGCTTTCGACCCGCGAGCCATCAGGCCGGGCGCCTTCGACCCGCGCACCCTCGGCAAGCCGTCCGCCGGCCGCAAGCCGCGCACCCGTGACGACGCGCGCCCAGCCTGCGCCACGCGTCCAGCGGTCGCCCTCGGTGCAGTCGAGTCGTGCTACGCCGGCCCAGCGCGCCAGCCGCCCGCCAAAGGCGCGCCAGGCGCCGAGCGTGAACCGATCGTCGTCGCGCCCGGCTAAGGAGGCAGCGCGGAGCCAGCCCCGCGCACCGAGATCCGGAGCGCAATCATCCGGACGCGGCAGGACTGGCCAGCGGGAGCGCTGACAGGCCACGGCCAGTGAATCGGTGAGCGGACAGGAGCGGCCGGGCTTGCCATGATCCCCCATCATGACAAGCCGGCCACGCGCCTGGCGAGTCGCTAGTCTTCCGGCTGCAGGAACTCCGCAAGCCAGTCCTTCTTTTCCTGGTACCAGTGCAGCGAATTATTCGGCTTGAGGATCCAGTGATTCTCGTCCGGGTAATACACGAAACGACTCCGGACGCCCCGGTTCTGCAGTATGTTGAACAACTCGATGCCATGGTTGACCGGCACACGGCGATCCAGCTGGCCATGGATCACGAGCGTCGGCGTCTCGAAGTTGGCGGCGCCCATATGCGGTGACGACAACTTGTAGTGTCCGGGGTTGGTCCAGAACTCGCCGTGGCGACGCTTGGAGGCGCCGTAATCCGCGGCGTACTGGGTCAGCCAGTTGAACACCGCGGCATGCGCCACGAGCGTCTTGAAGGGATTATCGCGGCCCAGCAGGATCGAGGCGAGATAGCCGCCGTAGCTCCCGCCGCCCGCCCCCATGCGTTCGGTATCGATCCACGGCTTCCCGGCGAACCATTCGGCCGCCTTGATGGTGTCGATATACGGCAGTTCCGATTGCTCGGGGTTGATGGAGTCCGTGAAATCCTGCCCGAAGCCGCTGGAACCGTGGAAATTGTGCCACGCGGTCACGTAGCCCCACCCGGAGAACACCTGGGCGTTCCAGCGGAAGTGGAAGCCGTCGGGAATGCCGTTGTGCGGACCGCCGTGCAAGAGCAGGTACAACGGGTATTTCTGCTCCGGATCGAAGCCGGGCGGATATACCACCCACATCTGGATGTCCTGGCCGTTGGCGCCCTCGTAAGTGACGCTTTCATAGCGCCCGAAATCGACGTCGGCGAGGATTTCGTCGTTGAACGTGGAGAGTTTTGTCACGGCGCCGCGGCGCGGATCGACCCTCACGAGGGTCGGCGGTTCGACGAAGCTCTGGCGCAGCGCCACGAGCACGCGGCCGTTGGCGGAAAGCTGCGGTTCGCCGAAGCTGTGTTCCGTGGTGATCGCCCGCGGTTCGCCGTCCCGCGTGTCGATCTGGTAGAGACGGCGAATCCCGGCATCGTCGATCGAGGTGTACACGCTGCGGCTGTCCGGAGCCCAGGTGACGCCGCTGACCGTGCGATCGAAATCCTCCGTCAGCACACGCTGCGTTCCCTTCTCGCGCTCGTGCAGCACGAGACGCGCCCGGTCGGCATAGAAACCCGGGATGCGCCGTTGGGAGAACGCCAGCCAGCGCCCGTTCGGGCTGTAGGCCGGCGCGAAATCAGGCGCCATGTTGCCCGTGGTGATGTTGCGCGCCTCGCCCCCGCCGGCAGGCAGCACATAGACGTCGGGATTGGAACGAACACCCGTCGTGTCCTTATCCGCGACGAAAGCGATCTCCTCGCCATCCGGCGAAATATCGTAGCTGCCCGTCCCGGCGCCGGTCACCAGCAGGTGCACGCCTGAGCCCGGCGTGATGGGCTGCGGTTCGCTCTGCTCGAGGCCGATCCTGTAGAGGTGGGGCTTGCGTTCGTCGAGCCAGCGGTCCCACCAGCTGATCGGCGCCTGGTCCCAGGTCATTGCCGATACCTTGGACTCGCTCTCGGCTTTCAACCTCTCGGCCATTTCCTCCCAGTCCGCAGTGTCCTCGTACACGCTGCTGATGAAGGCCACGGCGCTGGAGTCCGGGAACCACTTCGGCGCACTCGCGCCCGTGGGCACATCGGTCAGGCGCCGGGCTTCCCCGCCGCTCACCGGGATGACGTAGATCTGCGATTTCTCGTCGTCGCCGCGTGTCGAGACAAACGCGACGTGGCGCCCGTCCGGACTCCAGGTCGGGCTCGAATCACTGCCCGAATAGGTCGTGAGCTGGCGGGCATCGCCGCCATCGGTTGGCACCAGCCAGAGGTCGGTGATCCCTTCGTCGTCTTTCACCTCGTAACGGGTGACGGCGACCACGGCCTGCGTTCCGTCGGGAGATACGGCCGGGGCATCCAGGCGATGCAGTTCCCAGATGGTATCCGCATCCAGCGGTTTGCGTTCCTCGGCGGCGACGGCCATGCCGAGCGAGAGAGAGAAAACGAGCGCGCCGATCATCGGGTGCCGCATGTGGGGTCCTCCAGGGGGTGATACCAGCGAGCCCGGATCATAACCCGAACCGGTCGGAAGCGATGAGAGCCCGGGGGCCGCGCTCTCCCTAGGGCGCGCGAAAGCGCTGCAGCATCCGGTCGAGCGCATCCGTCTCGATCAGGAAGCCGTCGTGGCCGGCCGGCGTATGGAGCACTTCGTAGTGTGCCGCCGGCAGCAGCCTGGCGAGTTCCTCCTGTTCCCGCGGCGGGTACAAAACGTCGGAATCCACCGATACCACGAGCGCAGGGATCGCGATCCCGCGCAACACGCTCTCGTAGTCGCCCCGGTCTCTTCCGAGATCATGGCTGTCCATCGCCTGGGTCAGACGCACATAGGTGTTGGCATCGAAGCGCCGGTAAAGCTTCTGCCCCTGGTAATTCAGATATGACGTTACGGCGAACTGGTCGTCCCAGTCCTGCTTGCGGCGGCTGAAGCGCGCCTCGAAGTTCTCCCAGCTGCGATAGCTGCACATCGCCATCATGCGCGCCACCGCGAGCCCATGGCGGGGCGGCCGGTCCAGCGGGTAGCGCCCGTCGAGCCACGCCGGATCCAGGTAGATCGCGCGCCGCTGACTCTCGCTGATGGCGATGCACCACGCGGAGTGGCGCCCGGACACGCCGATCGGCGCGATCGCCGCGACGCGCTCCGGAAAACTCGCCGCCCACTCCAGCACCTGCATGCCGCCGAGCGAAGGCCCGAGCACCAGGGAAAGGCGCTGCACACCCAGGTGATCGAGCAGGCGGGCCTGCAGTCCAACCATGTCGCGTATCGTGACGAGCGGGAACCGGCTGCCCCAGGGCTCGCCGTCTTCCGGATGCGGATGATTGGGACCGGTGGTCCCGTAACAACCCGCCAGTACGTTGCTGCACACGATGAAATCGCGCGCCGGATCAAGCGCCCGACCTGGTCCGAACAGCCCGCCCCACCACACATCGGCATCCGCGGAGCCGGTCAGGGCATGGCACACGAGCACCGCGTTACCGCCGTCCGGCGCCAGCTGTCCCCAGGTCCGATAGGCGACCTCGACCCTTTCGAGGGTCTGCCCGTTCTCCAGCCGGAGAGGGCCGTCCGGCTGCCACAGACAAGTCTCGCCCGAGACCGCCGTGGTGGTATGCAATACGCCGTCGCTCATCCGTCCGGACTCGCCACCTTTGCGAACGCCTGGGCGAAATCGTTCTTGATGTCCTCGATGTGCTCGATCCCGACGGAGACGCGCACCTGGTCCGGGGCGACGCCGGCCGCGCGCTGTTCCGCCTCGGAAAGCTGCTGATGGGTCGTGCTCCCGGGATGAATGACCAGGGTCTTCGCATCGCCGACGTTCGCCAGGTGGCTCGCAAGCTCGACCGAGTCGATGAAGCGCTTGCCGGCCTCGAGGCCACCACGGATGCTGAACATCAGCACGGCGCCGAAGCCGTTGTGCAGGTAGCGCTTGGCTCGCTCGTGGTGCGCATGGCCCGGCAGCCCGAGGTAATCGACGCGCTCGACCTGCGGCTGCGCCTGCAGCCACTCGGCGAGCGCCAGCGCGTTGTCGCAGTGGCGCTGCACGCGCAATGACAGCGTCTCCAGCCCCTGGAGGAACATGAATGCATTGAACGGCGCCATGGCCGGGCCCCAGTCGCGCAATCCCTCCACCCGCGCGCGGATGATGAACGCCAGGTTGCCGAACGGGCCGTCCGGGCTGAACACTTCCGCGAAATTGAGGCCGTGATAACCGGGGGAAGGCGTGTGGAAGGTCTTGAAGCGATCGCCGAACCAGTCGAACTTGCCTGCGTCCACGATCACGCCGCCGATCGAGGTGCCATGGCCGCCGATCCACTTGGTCGCGGACTGCACGACGATATCGGCGCCGTGATCGATGGGACGCATCAGATACCCGGCGCAGCCGAAGGTGTTGTCCACCACCAACGGCAGGCCATGCGCCCGCGCAATCGCAGCCAGCCGCTCGAAATCAGGCACATCGAAGCCCGGGTTACCGATGCTTTCTACATACAGCGCACGCGTGCGATCATCGATGGCCGCTTCCCAGGCGGGGAAATCGTCGCCGGCGACGAAGCGCACATCGATGCCGATGCGGGGGAACTGGACCTTGAACTGGTTGTACGTGCCGCCGTAGAGGCTGCTGCCGGAGACGATGTTGTCGCCAGCTTCGGCCAGCGTGGTCAATGCGAGGAACTGGGCCGACTGGCCGCTGGCGGTCGCCAGCGCCGCCACCCCGCCTTCCAGCGCCGCCACGCGCTGCTCGAAGACGTCGGTCGTCGGGTTCATGATGCGGGTGTAGATGTTGCCGAACTCCTGCAGCGCGAACAGTCGCGCCCCGTGATCGGCGTCATCGAACGTGAACGAAGTCGTCTGATGAATAGGCACGGCGCGCGAGTTCGTACCGGCGGCCGGCGCCTGCCCCGCGTGGACCTGCAGGGTCTCGAATCGATGCTTGCTCATAGATGCTCTCTGGGAATGAACCGGGGGACCGGGGAATACTGTCGCTTATTGCTCCCGGATGCCAGCTTCGGGCTCCGCGAGGCCCTCGGTCGGATCGGCCGCCGTGCTGTCGATCGACTCTTCGAGTTCGTCCTGGGCAGCGTCGACCTCCGGCAACATTTCCATGGCGGTCGGCGAAGTGCGCAACATCGCATGGAAATGCGCATCCCCCGCCGCGACCCGCGTCCGGGTGAGCAGGCGGCTCGCCACATACGCCGCCAGCAGCAGGTGAATCACGAGCAACATGCCCGGAAAAGCACCCGGACCGAACCTGCCCATGGCGAAACCCGCGAGCGCCGGGCCGAGCGCGGCCCCCAGCCCGTGCAACAGCAGGTTGGTACTGCATGCAGGCAGCAGGTCCTCGGGCGCCACATGATCCAGAAGATGCGCCACCGCGACGGGATAGATCGCGAACGACAGCCCCCCGTAAAGAAAATACACGACATACAGGCCGACCCCGTTAGGCGATGCGAAAAACAGGGCCGCCGCTGCGGCCACGGCGGCGCCGAGACTGGCGATCGCCAGGGTGCGGCGCCGGTCGCCGCTGTCCGACAGCCGGCCGATGGGCCACTGCAACAATGCGCCACCGACGATCGTGACCGTCATGAACATCGCCACGCTCTCGTTGTCCAGCTCCAGGCGGCCTGCGTAGACCGGCGCGAGACCCCAGAAAGTTCCGATCGAGATGCCGGAGAACAGCGATCCGACGCCCGCCGCCGGCGCCAGCCTGAACAAGCGCCGCACCCCGAGACGTTCGGAGGGAGACATGACAGGCTGCGTCATCCGGGTCGCCGTGACCGGCAACATGGCCGCACAGATCAGGATCGCGACGAGGGAAAACAGCGCGAAGGATTCGGGGGGCGCCAGGCGCAGGAACTGTTGACCGATCGCCAGCGCGGCGAGATTGATCACCATGTAGACCGCGAACACCCTTCCGCGCTGTGCCCCTTCGACCGTGGCGTTCAGCCAGCTCTCGATCACGGTGTACAGGCCGACCACGGCAAGCCCTGTGGCCACCCTCAAGAGACCCCAGGTCGCCGGCGTCACCCAGATGGCGTGCGCCAGCACCGTCGAGGCGAACAGCGCGCCGAAGAAAGAAAAGGCGCGAATGTGTCCCATGCGCCGGATCGCGCGAGGCGCAAGGAACGTGCCGAGGAAGAACCCCAGGAAGTAGCCGGACATGATGAGGCCCAGCACCTGGTCGCCATAGCCTTCGTAGCTCCCCCGCACGCCGAGCAAGGTGCCCAGCAGGCCGCTGCCCAGCAGCAGTAGCGCGGTGCCGGACAACAGGGCGCCGAGCGGGAGAATGGTTGCAAACATGGGATTACTCGCGAGGTCGACCCGGAAATGGTCCCGATTAACTGCAAGTTATGGACCAAACCGCGCAGGATTTCGAGCCCGTAAGGGCCGCACGGTACGCCATCGCGGCCCGCGCCCGCAACGGGGCATGGCGATGCAGAATCCCGCCGTGCATGCGCGGCTGCCGGGATGCGCGGCTAGCCTCCGGAGGGCGTGGCGGGCTCGCCGCAGCCGTCGAGGCTGAAATCCGTTTCGCGGAACAACCGCAGGCATGCCCGGGCCACCTCCTCGTCGTAGAGGATGCCGGCGTTTCGCTCGATTTCTTCCAGGGCCGGCTCGACACCGCGGGCCGGCCGGTAAGGCCGGTGAGAGGCCATCGATTCCACCACGTCGGCCACGGCGACGATGCGCGCTTCGAGCATGATTTCGTCCCCCTTGAGGCCGCGCGGATAACCACTGCCGTCCATCCGCTCGTGGTGCTGCCGGATGACTTCCGCGACGGGCCAGTCGAACTCGATGTCCTTGAGGATCTCGAAGCCCTGCTGGGCGTGCGTGCGCACGATGTTCATTTCCATGTCGGACAGCCGCCCCGGCTTGGAAAGAATTTCCGCCGGGATGGTGATCTTGCCGATGTCGTGTACGCGACCGATGATCTGCAGGCCCTGGCAGGTCATGTCGTCCAGTCCCAGTTCGCGCCCGATCGCGGCGGCCAGGTTGCCGACCCGGACCTCGTGGCCCGCGGTGTAAGGATCGCGCAGGTCTACCATGTGGGAGATGGCATCGACCGTTCCCAGCATCGAACGTTCGAGGCGGGCGACGTACTCACTGATCCGTCGCTCGGATTCCACGCGTTCGGTGATGTCGATGTTGATGCCGAATGCACTGACCGGACGACCGTCGTGGTCGCGGTATAACACGCCCCGGTCCTCGATCCAGTGCACGCTGCCGTCGGGCCAGATGAAACGGAACACCGTCGCGTAGTCGGTATCGTTCCCCAGCATCTCCTCCACGGAGTCGCGCAGCGCGGCGCGATCCTCGGGGTGGGCAAGCTGCTCGTAGTCCTCCAGCGACATCGAGCGCGGCGTCTCGTCGAAGCCGAACAGCAGTGGCGTGGCCTGGTGGAGATGCACCACGCCCGTTGCGATGTCGAAGTCCCAGGTGCCGATCTTCGCGCTGGCGCGAGCCAGGTCCATGCGCTGGCGCTCCTGCAGCAATGCCTCTTCGGCCGCCTTGACCTCGGTGAGATCCGTCTTGGTGCCGAAGAACTTCACCGGCTTTCCATCCGGTGTTCGTTCGAGCACCTGTCCGCGATCCAGCACCCACTTGTAGCTGCCGTCCTTACAGCGCAGGCGATGCTCGGAGACGTAGCTGGCCGTGCGGCCCGCGAAGTGTTCCTGGACCAGCGCGAGCGTGGCCTCGGCGTCGTCCGGATGGATGCGCTCCTGCCATTCCAACGGCGAATCCGATATCTCCTCGGCCTTATAGCCGAGCATCGCCTTCCAGCGGGGCGCATAGTTCACGCGGTTTTGCACCAGGTCCCATTCCCAGGCGCCATGCCCCGCGCCTTCCAGGGCAAAACGGGAACGGGCCTCGGCGACTTCCAGGGCCGCCAGGTTCGCCACGCGAGCCTCCTCGCGAGCCCTGTTTTCGAGTGCAAAAGATACATCCCGAGCCATCTCCTCCAGCAACTTGACGACATCATCGTCGATGTCGCCGGAATGGCTGGAGTAGATCGTGAGCACGGCGGCGACGCGTTCATCGACGATGATCGGAAAGGCCCCACACGCCTCGACGTTCGCCTCCGCGGCGAGTGAACGCCAAGGAATCGTTGCACCGTCCTCCATGTACGGGTCCCGCACCACGGCTCTGCCGGTGCGCAACGCCACCATCGGGGCACCCTGCTCGAAGAGATCCGGCGGTCCCGCCTTGAACTGGTCGATGATCTTGCCGACGAAACCCTTGTCGTCGCCAGCTTGCGCCTCGAAAGCGAATTCACCATCCGAAACACTGAAGATCCAGGCGAATTCGAAACGCCCGATCGCCACTACCACGTCGCAAACATCCTGGAAGATCTGCTGGCGGTCTGGCAATCGCGTGATGGCCGTGTTAATCCGTGACAAGGCGGCATAGAGGTTCTTCTGCCGGTTCAAGCGCTCCTCGGCCTCGACGCGACCCGTGATGTCCTGGACCGTCGCGACCAGATAATCGACCGTGCCATCCGCGAGCCGCCGGCCGCGCACGTCGAGTTCGACGTGCACCTCGGTACCGTCTTTGCGAATAAATCTTTTCTCGAGGCTGTAGGCGTCGATCTCACCTTCCATCACCCGCTGGAACTGCTGCTCGTCCTTGTCCAGGTCTTCCGGATGAGTCATCTCCCGCCACGTCAGCTTTGACAGCTCGGGCCGGGAATAGCCGAGAATTTCGCAAAGACGATCGTTGAAACGGATCCAACGCTTGCTCTCCGGTGAGCTGATGGCCATGCCGATGAACGGCATGTCGAAGAACACGTCGATCCAGGATCTATCCCGATGATTCTCGTCTGTCCGGCGCTGCAGGCTGGCCTCGCGAACGATGTACTGTTGCAGATGCTGCGAGCCGACCTGCAGGGTCAGGCAATCCACTTCGACGGGCAGCATGCGGCCGTCAGCCGTGCGGAAGATGCTTTCGTACGACCCCACCCGCGGCCCGTCTGGCCGCATATTCCCTTCGACTTCGACTTCGACCTCGCCGATCCTTCGTTCGCACAGGGTGGCCCGGCTCCAGCCGAGGAGACTCGCGGCCGCCGTGTTGGCTTCCATGATGCGCCCTCCTGCCCCCACCAGCAGCACGGCATCACTCACCTTCGCCGACATGGCACGGAAATGCTCGAGCAGCGCGGCCGTCGTCGCAACCTGGCGCGCCGCGCTCTGGTAACGCAATCGTCGTTCGTAACGCAGGGAAACCCACAACAGCCCGGCCGTGAAAACGACGAAAACGAGTCCCTTGAGCATCGCCACGGCAGTGGTGTGGCGGGAGCCCGCCGGCAGCAGCTGATCCAGCACGAGGTCCGATAGTACGATCCAGAGGCCCGCGAACAGGATGTAGCCCAGCACGATACGGCTGGCCCGAACGCGGGACGGCAGCTCATACCGACGCTTCGGCCTGGAGTCCGACGAGGAACTGCGGCTACCTTCGGGATGGATGATCGCACTCACGCGGCCGAGTGTAAGGTCGAGCCCGGAACCCAGAACGGACATGCATCACAGGAAGCGCGTTTCCCCGGGCCGGCGCTCCGGCAACCCGGTAGATCCTCGCGGCACGCGTCAAAAACTCGCCGGACCCGCCAATTTGAGACTCAATTCCGACCTGGACGCGCCTGGTTGACGTAGCATGCCGGGGTCATCGGTCACCTGCCCCCCCCACAGGCTCGACTCTGCAGGGGGCGACACGCACCGAAGATTCGACAAACGGCCCCCTCCAACTGACATTTCGGGAGTCTCTCTTGGCTTCGAGCTCGCCGCCATGGCCAGCCTTGCCCGCGTTCTCACGGGCTTTTCGGGCCGTCATCTTTTGTCTCGTGGTTGCGGCCGCGCCTTCTGCCGGGGCCTTCGCTGCGGAGGAATCCCTCCGAGCGGCACGTGACACGGCCGTATTGCTGGCCCGCGATGGCAACTTCGATGAGGCGACCCGGCAACTCGAAAAACTGCTCGCGGCTAACCCGACCGAGACCGGAATACGTGCAGACTTGCTGGTCGTTTTGCAATGGGCCGGGCGCAGTGCCGATGCGATAGACACGGCCGCAGGGCTTGACCCCGCAAAGCTCGCTGACTTCGAACTGCTGGCGTGGGCGCGCGCGCTGCGTGCCGAGCGCCGCAACGAAGAAGCGCTCTCCCTGCTGCAACCGCGCCTGGCCGAACCCGGCCGGACCCCGGACGCTCACGCCCTGTATGCGTTGCTCCTGGCGGATCTCGGCCGCAGCGCAGAAGCCGCGGCTTATATAGCACCCCGGATCGAGAAAGCACCCGACTCGGCGGAACTTGCGGCGGCAGCGGCGTTCGTATTTCGTGGCGCGGGACGCCCCATGGATGCTCTTGCCGTGGCGCAGAACGCACGGCGGATCGACCCGACCCACCGGGAACTCCGCCGCCAACAGGTCTTTGCTCTGTCCGACCTCGGGGCGGCGCGTCTGGCAAGCGATATGGCCATGGATGCGCCCGGCCTGTTCGACGATGCAGAACGTGCACTGCTCGCCGGCAACGCAGCGAGTCAACGCCTGCGCTGGGCTCGCGTGTATCCGGAAGGATCTGCGGAGCGCCTCGAACTGATCGACACCGCCACCACCACACTGGAAATGCTGGCCGCGGCGCCGGAAGCCTCGGATACGCACTTGCGCAGCCGGTTCGACCTGGTTGTCGCCTACAGGATGCGCCATCGCATGGTCGAGGCGATTCGTGAATTCGATACACTGCTGGATGAAGGCATCGCAGCGCCCGTCTACGTGCGCCACGCCGCCGCCGATGCGCATCTCGCCCTGCGAAACGCGGAGCAGGCCGCGCAACTGTACGGCGGCGTCCTGCGCGACAGGCCGCGCATGTCCAGTGCACGCCTTGGGCTGATCTACGCCCGCATCGAGTCGGAATGGTTTGGCGGTCCCTTGTGGGTGGTCGATGACTTGTCGGCCACGTCGCCTGCATTCATCGGTGTCGATGGCACTAACCAGCACGTTGCCAACTGGCCACGGCTGGATGCAGATCTAAGCGGCGCCATGCTGCAGGCTTACGATCGCCGCCTGGATGACGCGCAGCGCAGGCTCGAAACCCTGTCGGCCGACGCGCCGGCGAGCGCCCAGGTCCGACGCCAATTGTCGACGGTCTACCGCTGGCGCGGCTGGCCGGAAAGGGCGCTGGCAGAAATCGAGATCGCGCAGGCCTACGAGCCGGAGATCGTGGCCGGACGGCAGGAGCTGGCGGCCGTGCTGGCCGACCTCGGTCGATATGCCGAGGCCGACCAGGCCATCGAGCGCCTGTACGCCGAGTTCCCGGATAATGCAGCTGTGAGACGTCAACGCAGTGCGTGGCGCGACCGCGACCGTTGGCGCATGAGCGTCGATGCGGAGTACGGCGACAGCGACGGCTTCACGGGTTTCGGCTCCTACGATCGCACCGTAACCACCCGGGTCGCCGCGCCGGTGATTGCGCACCGCTGGCAAGCTTACGGCCTGCATACGTGGCGCGATGCGCGCTACCCGGAGGGCACGTCCCGTGAACAGCGGGTCGGCGCCGGCCTGTCCTGGCGCGACCAACGCCGCCACGGCTACGTGGAATTGCACGGCAATACGGCAGGCTCGAGCGGTGCCGGGGTCACCGCGGGCTACGACTGGCACCGGGGAGACCACTGGAGTTTCGCCACGCGCGCGGAAAGCGACTCGCTGGATGCGCCGCTGCGCGCGCGCCCGGAAGACGTCACGGGCTGGAAAGTGGAAGGCGCCGCGCGCTGGCAGGCACATGAATCATTCGGCATCCGGGGCGGGCTCACGCGTCTTGCCCTGTCCGACGGCAATGTGCGCTGGTCGACGCTGATCGATATGCAACACCGACTGCATGCCAATGCCGGCCGTCTCACCACGGGCTCGGCGGAGTTGTACGCCTCCCGTGCCAGTCGCGCGGGCGGCCTGTACTTCAACCCCGCCAGCGACCTCGCCCTTGGCTATGCGGTGACTCACGAGCGGCTTGGCTGGC
This sequence comes from uncultured Thioalkalivibrio sp., assembly GCA_964441585.1. Lineage (GTDB taxonomy): Bacteria > Pseudomonadota > Gammaproteobacteria > Steroidobacterales > XN24 > XN24. The sequence goes on along the minus strand of CAYTXS010000021.1, from coordinate 4,047 downwards.
GGCGCTACGAGCAGTCGTTTTCGCAACGCTTCGTGCTCGGACTCGGCGGTTACTGGCAGGAGAACTTCGGCACGGGCCCGACAGGCTTGTTGCGCTACGAGCATGAATGGCACCTGAGTCGACGCTGGCGCCTCAGCTACGGGGCCGGGTTCGCCAGCCGGGTGTACGACGGTGAACGGGAAACCCGGATCGACGGGCGACTGTCGTTCGAGGGGAGTTTCTAGATGCGCTGCTCGCTTTCGCTGCTGCTTTGTTTTCTGGCCGGCTTCGGCGCTGCCGAGGCCGCCCTTCCCGCGGAGCCTACCTGGGTGAGCGTGGTGTGGCACGACATCCGTGACGACGTAGCGGGTCACGTCGATCGCGATCGCTACGCCGTGGGCACCCGGCAGCTGGCAGAACAATTCGACTGGCTCCGGGCCAACGGCTGGACGCCGGTCTCGCTCGACGACATCATCGCCGCGCGGCACGGCCGCCGGGCGCTGCCAGACAAGGCGGTGCTGCTGACCTTCGACGATGGGCTCGCCAGTCTCTATACCCGCGTATACCCGCTGCTCAAGGCATACGGTTATCCCGCCGTGGCGGCCGTCGTCAGCAGCTGGCAGGAGCGCGTTGCCGCCGGCGAGACCATTGCCTATGAGGGCGCCGAGCGTGACCGGACGGGATTCTCCACCTGGTCCCAGTTACGCGAAATGGCCGCTTCGGGCCTGGTGGAAATCGCCAGTCACAGCCATGACCTGCACCGCGGCGTGCTCGCCAATCCGCAGGGCAACCGGCAGCCAGCCGCCAGCTCGCTTCGATACCTGACCGAACATGGGCGCTACGAGACGGAGGACGAGTGGCGCACCCGCGTGCGCGACGACCTGGCCAAAAGCGTGGCATTGATCGAACAGCACACGGGCCGGGCGCCACGCGCAATCGTCTGGCCCTACGGCGAGTACCAACAAGGTGCCGAGGCCATCGCCGCCGGACTCGGCATGGAGGTCTCTCTCGCCCTCACGAACGGTCGCAATGACGCGCGCCGGCTGGATGGCTTGCATCGCTTGCTGCTGACCGGCAATCCCGCGCTACCCGAATTCGCCACCAACCTGCCGCAAGTACAGGTGCAGCGAATCCAGCGGGCGGTGCACGTGGATCTCGACTACGTCTACGATCCCGACCCGGCACAACAGGAACGCAACCTCGACGCCCTTCTCGAACGCGTCCAGGCCCTATCGATCACCACCGTCTACCTGCAGGCCTTCGCCGACCCGGATGGCGACGGCACCGCGCGGGCGCTCTATTTTCCCAATCGCCATCTGCCGATGCGGGCCGACCTCTTCAATCGCGTCGCCTGGCAATTACGCACGCGTACCGGCGTGGAGGTCTACGCGTGGATGCCGCTGCTGGCTTTCGATCTGCCCGACCGGGATCGCGCCCTCGCTTTGTCGGTGCTGCGCGCCGGAAAGGACGGCACAGTGGAGCCCGCCGATGCCGATTACCGGCGGCTCAGTCCGTTTCTCCCGTCCGCCCGGCAACTCGTCGCGGAGATCTACGCAGACCTGGCGCGTCATGCCCATTTCGCCGGCATACTCTTTCACGACGACGCCTACCTGGCCGCGGACGAGGACCTGGCCGCCTGCGCGCCTGCGGCAAGCTGGCCGGGCAGCAATCGCCCCATCGAGGACTGTCGCCTGACGCCGGTGCAAAAGACAGCAGCCCTCGTCGATTTCAGCCTGGAGGTCACTGCCGAGGCACGGCGTTATCGTCCTGCACTGCGCACGGCGCGAAACATGTACGCGCGTGTCGCGATCGACCCGTCCAGCGAGGCGCGTTTCAGCCAGTCGATGCCGGCCTTTCTTGCAGCGTACGACTACACCGCGTTGATGGCGATGCCGTATTTGGAAGAAGTGGCTGGGGACCATGCGGCGTGGTTGCGGATGCTGGTCGCGCAAGTCGCCCGGCATCCGACGGGGCTTGATCGCACGGTCTTCAAACTGCAAGCCAAGGACTGGCGGCGCGACAGGTGGCTGCCCGCCGAAGACCTGCGCGATCAGTTCCAGCTGCTGATTCGGTCCGGAGCACTGAATCTCGCCTACTACCCTGATGACTTCATCCTTGGGCGCCCTGCGCTCGAGCCTCTTTTCCGGGGCTTGTCGAATCGCAGCTTTCCTTATCGCGAGGAACAGCCACGATGAGCTGGGAAGATGCCAGCGGACTGATCACGGTGATGTTCAACTTCGCCTTTTTCTTCCCGCTGTTCATGGCCTGGACGTGGATCGCAGCCGGCCTGTGGTATTTCTTCCACTGGGAGCGGCGCGGCGACAGCGATCCCGAGCAGCCGCCGGAAATGGCGGCGTATCCCATGTGTTCGATCCTCGCACCCTGCTTCAACGAGGGCGACAACGTACGCGACACTGTCGAATGGCTGGCCCGGCAGGAGTACCCCGACTTCGAGATCATCGCCATCAACGACGGCAGCAGCGACGACACCGGGATAATTCTCGACGAACTAGCGCAGCGCTATCCGCAACTGCGCGTCATCCACTTCAGCGAGAACCAGGGCAAGGCGATGGCGTTGCGCATGGGTGCGCTCGCCTCGCGCAGCGAATACCTGGTGTGCATCGATGGTGACGCGATCCTGCATCCGAAAGCGACGCACTGGCTGATGTACCACCTCACTTCGGGGCCGCGGGTGGGCGCGGTCACGGGCAACCCGCGCATCCGCAATCGCTCGACGCTGCTGGGCCGCCTGCAAGTCGGCGAATTCTCCTCGATTATCGGGCTCATCAAGCGTGCGCAGAGAATCTACGGCCGCGTGTTCACGGTCTCAGGGGTGGTGTCCGCGTTCCGCAAAACGGCTTTGCATCGTAACCGCTACTGGAACATTGACATGGTCACGGAGGACATCGACCTCACGTGGCAGCTTCAGGCGGATCACTGGGACGTGCGCTACGAACCGAATGCGCTGTGCTGGATCCTCATGCCGGAGACACTGCGTGGCCTGTGGAAACAACGCCTGCGCTGGGCGCAGGGCGGCGTGGAAGTGCTGCACCGTTACGCCGGCAGGGTCCTGTCCTGGCGACGGCGGCGCATGTGGGGCGTGCTGCTGGAGTACGCCCTGAGCGTGTTGTGGGCCTACACCATGGCATCGATCTTCCTGCTGTACCTGCTCGGCTTCGTCGTCACCCTGCCGGAGGCCCTGGTCGTGCCGACCCTGTTGCCGCAGTGGACGGGCGTGATCCTCGGTTGCACCTGCCTGGCCCAGTTCGGCGTCAGCCTGTTGATCGACAGTCGCTACGAGAAAGGACTCTGGCGAGTGTATTTCTGGGTGATCTGGTACCCCCTCGCCTTCTGGCTGATCAGCATGCTCACGACCGTGGTCGCGGTGCCGAAGGCCCTGCTCAAGCGACACGGCACGCGAGCTGTCTGGGTCAGCCCCGATCGCGGAGTGCGTCCCTGATGCACGACGCACCTCGCCGACCGCCGATCATTTACCGTCCGGACCTGCAACCGCGTCCGCAACGGCTGCTGTTCTCTTCCCTGACGGCGCTCGCGTGGATCGTCTGGCTGTACCTGTTCCTGCCGCTGATCAGCGTGCTCGCATGGCTGTTCGGCGTCGACCTGTTCTCACAATTCATCCTCGGCCCGGAAGATCCGGCACACCTGCTGACGCTGTTGAACTATTTTGGCGTGGTTCTGATCACCGCCGTCATCATCGTCGCCTGGTCTTCGTACAACCTGCGACGCTTCGGCGGTCTCGACAGGCGAAAAACCGTCCCGCCCGTGAGCGATGCCGAACTGTGCACGCGTTTCAACATCGAACCGGATTTGCTCGAGAGCCTTCGGGCAAGCCGTCACGTGGTGCTCGGACTGGGTGCGGAAGGTCAGATCGAGACCGTTGGAACGGCCGATTCGTGCGCCAGCAACCAGCGCTTGCGCCACAGCCCGCCGCCATATCCCGTGAGCGTGCCGTCCGAACCGATCACCCGGTGACACGGCACGACGATCGTGATGGGGTTGGCGCCGTTGGCCTGGGCCACGGCACGGACTGCACGTGGTCGGCCGATC
>CAYTXS010000020.1:0-21775 GCA_964441585.1 uncultured Thioalkalivibrio sp. | reverse complement strand
CGGACAGAGTCTGGGCTGGGGCCTCGTCGTGCTCGGCCTGTCATGGACCGTCAGCATGCTGGCGCTCTGGCTGGGCAGCTGGCTGATGCTGCTGTCGATGCTGTCCGGCTTCGTCTTCGTCGGCCCACTGCTCGCCATCGCGCTCTATGCCATCAGCTGGCAACTCGAACGCGGCCGGGTGCCGACCTTCGATCGCAGCCTCGACGTCGCGCGCGCGACGATCGGCGACAGCATGGTATTCGCGCTCATATTGCTGGTCGTTTTCCTGGTGTGGGCGCGAGCCGGCTCGATGGTGCACGTCTTTTTTCCGGTCGAATCGCAGCCCGACGCCGGCCAGCTGTTGCGCTTTCTCACCATCGGCTCGGCTGTCGGTTCGATCTTCGCCGCCATCACCTTCGCGGCGAGCGCGTTCTCGATCCCGATGATGATGGATCGCAAGACCGACACCGTCACCGCGGTCGTCACGAGCATCAATGCCTCGCTGCGCAACAAACCCGCGATGGCGGTGTGGCTGGCCGTCATCGTCATTCTCACCGGCATCGGTTTCGCCACGGCCTTCGTCGGCCTCGCGTTGCTTTTTCCCTGGCTCGGCCATGCGACATGGCATGCCTATCGCGACGTCGTCGATGCCAGCGCATGGCCCGGCCGGGAGTCCTGAAACGGACTTGAGCCGGGGTTTTGCATGTACCGGTCGTGCTAATCTCACGTCCGTGAGCGACAAGCCCAAACCGCCCTCCAACCGCCGTCAGTCCCGCGTTCCCGCAACGCGTACGGGACGGCTGTTCCGCATGGGCGTGACGGCGGGCGGCATGGCGATGGGCGGGCTCGCCGAAGGCTTCCGGCGGGCCACCGGCAAGGCCACGGGGACAGCCACTTCCGTGCTGCTGTCGGGCGCCAACGCCACGCGTCTGGCCAAACGACTCGCTCACATGCGCGGCGCCGCGATGAAGCTCGGGCAACTGCTGTCGATGGAAAGTAGCCAGGTGCTGCCGCCGGAGTTCGCCGAGGCCCTTGCGGTGCTGCGTTCCTCCGCAGACGTGATGCCCCAGACGCAGGTCAAGCGGCTGTTGGGCCGCGAATACGGCAAGGGCTGGGAGGAGCGCTTTGCCGAGCTCGATTACGAGCCCGCCGCTTCTGCGTCGATCGGCCAGGTGCATCGTGCCGTCGCCAGCGACGGTCGCGTCATGGCGCTGAAAATCCAGTATCCGGGGGTGGCCAAGAGCATCGACAGCGATGTGGACAACCTGGCCATGTTCCTCAACATGGCGCGCCTGCTGCCGCGCGAACTCGACGTGTCGGACATCATCGACGAGGCCAAGCGGCAACTGCGCCAGGAAGCCGACTACCTGACCGAGGCGGCCAACCTCGAGCGCTATCACGAGCTGCTGGCCGATGACGACCGCTTCATCATCCCGCGAGTGCATCGCGACTTCAGCACGAAACGCGTTCTTGCCATGGACTGGATCGAGGGCGAACCGCTCGAGCAGCTGGTGCGCGAGGACGTGGACCAGGACATCCGCGACGGCATCGCGGTGGCGATCCAGGACCTGACGTTCCGTGAACTCTACGAGTTCAGGTTCATGCAAACCGACCCGAACTTCGGCAACTACCTCTACCGCCATGACGACGGCAGGATCGCCCTGCTGGACCTCGGCGCGGCGGTGGAATTTCCCGCGGAATTCGTGGAGCGCTACCGCCGCATCACGCGCGCGATCCTCGACAACGACCGGGCGGGCGTGGCGCAGCAAGCGGCCGAGATCGGTTACATGCGCAGCAGCGACTCCGAACGGCATCAGCAACTCGTCGTCGATCTCATCATGATGGTATGCGAGCCCCTGAGGACCGATGGGGCCTACGACTTCGGCGCCTCGGATCTCTCCGCGCGCGCCGCGGCGGCGGGTCTCAATATCGTGTTCCGCTCACGCGAATACCGGAATCCGCCTGCGTCCACCGCGGTGCTCCACCGCAAGCTCGGCGGCAGTTTTCTGCTCTGCCAGCGCCTGAGAGCGCGGGTGGAAGTGCGCGACTACCTGCTCGCCCGCATTTGAGCCCACCCGTTTTGCCTGCCGCAAGCCCGCTCGTATACTGCGGGCTTCGCGCCCAGCGGTCCGGAGCCAGCGATTGAGCAAGCCAGAAGAAAACCGCGCAGTGCGCATTCCCTCTTTGCTGCAGTCGCTCGCGCCCGTCGCGCTGCTCGTGGCACTGCTCTCCATGTCGATCTGGCTGTTCGGCGCGGACTCGTCCCAAGGCGCCAACCAGGTCGCGCTCGCGATCACCGCGGCTTTCGCGGCGTCGATCGCCGTCTACAACGGCGAGCGCTGGGCCGACATTCTCGACGCGATCGTCAAGGGCATCTCCACCGCGATGGGCGCGATCCTGATCCTGTTCGCCATCGGTGCGCTGGTCGGCACCTGGAGCCTGTCGGGCACGGTGCCGGCGATGATCTACTACGGGGTGCAGCTGCTCTCGCCATCGATCTTCTATCCGACGGCATGCCTGGTGTGCGCGCTCGTCTCGGTGTCCGTGGGTTCCAGCTGGACGACGGCGGGCACCATCGGCATCGGACTGATGGGGGTCGCGCAGGGCCTCGGGATGTCGCCGGAAGTGACGGCCGGCGCAGTGATTTCCGGGGCGTATTTCGGCGACAAGATGTCGCCCTTGTCCGACACGACGAATCTCGCCCCGGCCGTCGCAGGCACCGAACTGTTCACCCACATTCGTCACATGAGCTATACGACCGGGCCTTCGTTCGTCATTGCAATCGCCGGCTTCACTCTGGTCGGAATTTTCGGCGCCGGGCCGTCGGGCGATCTCAACCTGGGCGAATTGCCGGACGTGCTGGCGACGCATTTCAATCTCAGCGCCTTCACACTCGTTCCTCTGGTCGTGGTGCTCGGCCTGGCCCTGGCCCGCTATCCCGCGCTGCCGGTCATCCTGTTCGGCGCCCTGCTGGGCGCAGCGTTCGCCGTGTTGTTGCAGCCGGGGCTGGTCGCGGCCTACGGCGGCGCTGCGGACATCGGCCAGGGCCTGGCCCTGCTGAAGGGCGCATGGATCAGCCTGTTTGATGGCTACAGTGCGGACACCGGGAACCCGGTGGTGGACGACCTGCTGTCCCGCGGCGGCATGAGCAGCGTGCTCACCACCATCTGGCTGGTCATCTCGGCCCTGACGCTCGGAGCCGTGCTGGAGCATGCCGGCATGCTGCAGCGGATCATCCAGGGTGTCATCCGGGGTGCACAAAGCACGGGCGCGTTGATCGCTGCCGTCATCGGTACCTCGATAGGGACGAACATCGTCACCGGGGACCAGTACGTCGCGATCGTGCTGCCGGGACGGATGTTCCGCGCCGAGTTCCGCCGCCGCCGGATCAAGGCGCGAAACCTCTCGCGCACCATCGAGGATGCCGGCACGCTGACCTCCCCGCTGGTGCCGTGGAACGCCTGCGGGGCCTATATGGCCACCACGCTGGGAGTCGCCACGCTGGCTTATCTGCCGTGGTGCTTTCTGAACCTGGTGAATCCCTTCGTCGCGGCGCTCCTCGGTTTTCGCGGTGTCACGATCGAGAAGGTCCCTGAAGGCCTGTCCATGCCGGAGATCGATTCCAGCGCGCGCGCCTGATCCCGGCCGTTCCGGTCCGGAGAGCGGCGTTCAGCCCGTGATTTTCAGGACGTGGCGCTGCGCTCGCCGCGCGCGGCGAGGCGCGGCTCCCAGTTCTCGATCCATTCCGCCTGGAACGCACTCGCCGGGGCCGAACGGTGAATCCGCGCCTTGGCCATCGTGGCAAAACGGCGGGCGAGCTCCTCGAGCGCATCCTCCGGATCGAAACCCTGTTCGATGAGCCAGCAGCCGACGATCATTGCAGTGCGACCGACGCCGTCGCGGCCGTGGACATAGACCCGTTCGCCCGCTTCCAGTGCATCCGCAATGGCCCGCAGGATATAGACGACATCCGCGAAATGCTCCGGCACGCCGTGCTCCGGCATGGGCTGCCAGATATATTCAGACGTCGTACCGCGGTCGCGACAGAGTTTTTCCAGCTGCGACTTGTAGGGATGAACGTCGTCTTCCCGCGCGCTCAGATCGATGAACAACCGGATTCCCGAGTCGAGCATCGCTACGAGACGACGCCGCACGACGCCCTGGTCCCAGTGACCGGGATGCTCCCCGGCGAGCAGGCGCCCTGGTTCGACCCAGTAACTTTCGGCCAAAGGCTTGAAATCGCTCATGCCACTTCCCCTGTATCCCTCGGGAAGAATAGGCGCGTCATAATCCGGCCACCGTGACGCGAGTCTCGCTACCGCGAGCCCGCGACTCGTGGAAAACCTCAGTGTGATTCCGTCGGCGGCACCACCACCCAGTCCACCAGGCACCTCGGCGGGGTCGATTCGCGCAACGACTCGCCGAGTTCATCGACCAGTTCGCGAAGATCCTGCTCGAGCCCCCACGGCGGGGAGACAATCACCATACCGCTGCCGTTCAGCGACGCCGGGTTGTCGTCCGGGCGAACCGACAGCTCGACCCGCAGCACGCCCCCCAGCCCTGACTCTTCCAGCGCCCGGTGGAACGGCCTGAGCGTGCGGCGGTCCTTGATCGGATACCAGGCGGAGAGCACACCGACCGGCCAGCGGCGGCGCGCCAGGGTCAGCCCCGAGATCACCCTGCGGAAGTCGTCGGCCGCCTCATAGGGCGGATCAACCAGCAACAGCCCGCGGCGCGGTGTGGGCGGCAACAAGGCACCCAGTGCTTCCCAGCCATCCCGGCAATGCACCGCCACCCGCTGGTCGTGCCGGAATAGCCGGCGCAAGGCGTCGGCCTCCTCCGGCACGGCCTCGGTGAGCACCACGCGATCCTCGTCGCCGAGCAACCCCGCCGCGAGCAGGGGCGAACCGGGATAGGCCAGCAAGGCGGCCTGGTTCTCCGGCAAGGCCGCGATGACCTCGAGGTAGGCTGCCAGCGCGTCGCTTTGCGGTGCCACCGGAATCATCCGCATGATGCCACCATCCGCCTCGCGCGACCGGCGCGCCTCGGGCGCATCGAGACGGTAAACCCCGGCCCCGGCGTGGCTTTCCGCGTAACACATGGGCTTGGGACGCGCGCGCATCCGGAGCAAGATGGCCGCGGTGACGGCGTGCTTCAGTACATCGGCGAAGTTGCCCGCATGGTAAGCGTGCCGGTAATTCATTGCTCGACGAGACGCATCCGGTGGAAATAGATTCGCAGCGGCTTGGCCGGCTCGTCGAGAAACAGGCCCACGCGACGGACTTTCTGCAGGTTCAGTTCTCTCCCGGAGGGCGCCACGGAAAAGGCTTCGAGCGGAATGACGAAGTCATTGGCGCCCGGCACGACGTGGAGCCGGTAGTCGATGCGTTCCTCCGGCGGCAGGCGCCGGCTGCTGTCCTCGAGGCGGAACAACATGCGGACCGGGCGTGAAGCCGTCGAGAAGATGTTCAATTTGAGGGCGCCGAACCCTGTCCAGTCCTTGTAGGGCTCTTGCACCATCACACCGCCACCCGGCGAGCCGTCGAACAGCAGCAGCGCCACCTTGCGGCCTGCACGTCGCGACCATTCGTCCGGGCCCTTGCCCACGAACAGCTCCGCCCCCTCGACCTCGACGAACGGCGCCTGCCAGTCACTGGCCAGATCGACCACCACCGGAAAGGCCCCTGCGCGTCCCGCATAGGAAGCGAAGACCGGGAGCAACGGGTGAAGCACCCCCACGATCAGCAGCGTGGCGAACAAGCCGATGGAGCGGCGCGGCCAGCCGCGCAGCCAGCTGTGCTCACGCTTCAGCCCGCGGTCCATCGAGGCGCTGAGGGCGAGGAAACCGACGGCGGCGACCAGGCTTTGCAGGCCCCTCAAGGGCGCTTCCGGGTCGCTGGGGATGAACACTTCGTACACCGGCACCAGGCCGGCCGCCAAAGTGATGGCTACGAGGTAATAGAGCGAGCGCTTGCGGATCCATCGCCGGCCGATCAACGCCGTCAGTTCTAGGATCACCAGCGCGGCAAAACCGAAAAAAAACACCTCGCGCAGCTCATGGAGCGTGAGTTCCAGCCAGTTGCGCGGCTTGTTGAGCCCGAACAACGCCAGCAGAAACAGCACCATGGCGCCATACAGCACCATGAGGCGGGCCCCCGGCCCCTTCCGGCTACCCGCCACCGGAACGCGTTCGGGGACTTCGCTGGGATCTGCGCTGTTCAAACTGGCTGCTCTCCTCGCGTCGCCGGCATGCGACTGCGGCCTACCCTAATGCCGTGCGGGCACGGCGGCAATGCCGGGCGGCTCATTCGAGCCAGACGTGGCTGAAATAAAGCTCGAAGGGCTCCTCCGGCCGGCGACTGAACAGGACGAACTGGCTGATGTCGGCGAGATCCAGCGTGCGCTCCCGCGGGCCGCTCGCGACCGTCGCCAGAGGGACAGAGAAATCGTTCATGCCCGGCAACACGATGAAACTGCTGTTGAAGCGATCGGCGTGCGATCGGCCCCGATGCGTGTCGTCCACGCGCAGCACGATCTCCACGGGAGACTCCAGCGCCGACCAGATCCGGAAACGCAAGGCTTCGTAGCCCGTCCAGTCGGGATACGGCTCGCGCACCGTGAACCCCGGCCAGGGCGCATCTAGAAACGTCAAACGGACCACCGGACCCGGTAATTCGTCCGGCCAGCCCTCTGGGCGAGGCACGGGAATCGCCTCGGCACGCCCCACGCTCAGGAACGGCTGTTGCCATGACGCGGCCAGGTCCGCGACCACCGGCAGGGCAGCCTGGCGCATGGCGTAGCTCCAGGCCATGGTCAGCAGCGGAATGGCCGACAGGGCAAGCGCCAGGCTGGCCCCTATCAACACCAGTCGGGCCGCCATCGGACCGTCCCGGCCGAGGGTCCGCCACAGGCCAGGGCGCGATGCGGCCGCGATACCGATGAAACAGAAAGCGCCGGTGAGGTTGTTCAGCGCATCGCCGATGTCGACGGAGCGGCCCGGTTGCAGCACCTGCGCTGCCTCGGACACCAGGCTCAGGATGGCAGTGGCGAGCAGGGCGATGAGGAAGTTGAGACTTTCGGGGGCCACGCCGGCGCGCAGTATCCGCACGATGCGCAGCATCAGCAGTGCTGTGAAGCCGAACAGGGGAATGTGGCCGAACTGGAACAGCTGCCGCCAGAAGAGCAGGTCGCCAGGTGGCCGGGCCGCGACGAGAAAAGCCATCAGCACAAGAATGCCGAGGGCCGGCAGCGCCAGCTGGCGCCACTGGCCGGCCATGTCTCGCGGCGGCGCGCGCTCGAGTTCCCGATCCTGCTTCATCCCTCCGATTCTGCCTGCAGCGGCATCGCCGCCGCCAGCGTGCCGTGGCGATTGACGGCCCGCGGAAAAAGCGCAGAATTGCGCCACCCAGACAGCTCGCAGGCTTCCCGTGACTGCTCATCCCTTCCTCGACATCCGCATGCAGCCGCAGCCGGATGACGTGACCTGCGGCCCCACCTGCCTCCAGGCGGTCTACCGTAATCTCGAACGCGCGATGGCACTCGAGCAGATCATCGCCGAGGTGCCAGGCCTGCCCAACGGCGGCACGCTGGCCGTGTCGCTGGGCATACACGCGCTGAACCGCGGCCTGCGTGCCCGCCTGTACAGCTACCACCTGAAGATATTCGACCCCTCGTGGCGCGGCGCCGATCGAGCCGGGCTGGCCAGCAAGCTCGAGGCCCAGCTGGCGTTCAAGCACGGCAAGAAGTTCGCGGCCGCCAGCCGGGCCTATATCCGGTTCCTGGAACTCGGCGGCGAGATCGCCTTCGACGATCTCACGCCCGAACTGCTGGACGTACCTTTCGCTGCAGGGCTACCCGTGCTCACCGGACTGTCTGCGACGTACCTATACGGCAGCCGCCGGGAATATACCAACCGCCACAATCGAAGCATCTACGATGACCTGCGCGGTGAGCCGACCGGGCATTTCGTCGTGTTGTGCGGCCGTCACGAGCGCCACGTCCGGGTCGCTGACCCTTTCATCGGCAATCCCCTCGCCGACGACAGCCACTACTATGATGTCGAGGTCGAACGTCTTGTTCGCGCCATCCTGCTCGGCGTCATGACCTACGACGCCAACCTGCTCGTGGTCTCGGAGGACCCGCTGCCGTGAAACGCCTCATCGTCGTCGATGATCCGAGGGCCTGGGCGCTGGCCGGCGACGACGCCGAAGTCGTAGCCGTGACCGATTATCTGGCGCCGGCACGACCCTGGCCAGGCCGCGGCGTGCGCGTGTTCAACCTGGCGCGGTCCTACGGATACCAGACACGGGGCTATTACGTCTCGCTGCTCGCGGAAGCCCGGGGACATCGCGTGCTTCCCGACGTGCGCACGATTCAGGACCTGAATGCGCCGGGCTTCGTGCGCTTCATCCCCAACGACGTCGAGGAACTCATCCAGAAAAGCCTGGCGCGGCTGAAGTCGGACGACTTCATGCTGTCCATCTATTTCGGCGAGAACCTCGCGGCGCAACACCAGGCACTGGCGCGCGCGCTGTTCCGGCTGTTCCCCGTGCCCTTTCTGCGCGCCAAGTTCAGCCGTGGACAGAAATGGAGCCTGCGGGGCGTGCGCGCCATGCCGCTGGACGAAATCCCGGACGGCCACCTGGAATTCATGCACGCGGCGGCCAGCCGCTATTTCCAGCGCAAGCGCTACCCGCCCGAGCGCAGCGACCACTCGCGTTACGACCTCGCCATCCTCGTGAATCCGGAGGAACGCGAGGCGCCGTCCGACAAGCAGGCGCTCGCCCGTTTCGTGCAGGCCGCGCGCCGCCAGGGTTTCGGCGTCGAATTCATCGGCCGCGACGACTACCCGCGGCTCGCGGAATTCGACGCGCTGTTCATCCGCGAGACGACCTCGGTGAATCACCACACCTGGCGATTCTCCCGGCGTGCCCAGGCGGAAGGACTCGCAGTGTTCGACGATCCCGATTCGATTCTTCGTTGCGCGAATAAAGTCTACCTCGCCGAGGTACTCAAGGGCGCGCGGATCCCGATTCCACGCACGGAAATCATCCAGCGCGGACAACGCCGCGAAGCACTCGAGCGCCTGGGATTGCCCTGCGTGCTCAAAGTGCCCGACTCCTCGTTTTCGCAGGGCGTCGCCAAGGCGAACACCGAGGCGGAGTACCTCGCCCTGACCGACAAGATGCTGGAGGCTTCCGACCTGGTGATCGGCCAGGAGTACGCGCCGACGGAATTCGACTGGCGGGTCGGCGTCCTGGAAGGCGAGGCGCTGTTCGTGTGCAAGTATTTCATGGCGCGGGGGCACTGGCAGATCTACAACTGGGGCAGCAGGCGCCGCAGCGATGTCTGGGGCCAGTACGAAACGATTGCTGTCGAGGATGCACCCCAGGCTGTCGTCCAGGTCGCAGTGAAGGCCGCCCGACTGATGGGCAACGGGCTTTATGGTGTCGATATCAAGGAGATCGAAGGCAAGCCCGTGGTCATCGAGATCAACGACAACCCCAGCATCGAGGCCGGCGTTGAGGACCAGGTGCTCGGCATGGCGCTTTACGACGCCATTATCGCCGCGCTGCGCCGCCGGGTGGAAGCACGCAGGGAAGGCGAACGGAAATGAAGCCTCCCGCCCCGCTGGGCCTGTTCGCAGGCTTCGGCATCGAGATGGAATTCATGATCGTGGACCGCCAGACCCTGGCAGTGCGCCCGATCGCCGACGAGTTGCTGCGTGCCGCAGACGGCGGACACCGCTGGGTCGAAGATGTCGAGCGCGGACCGATCGCGTGGTCCAACGAGATCGTCCGGCATGTCGTCGAACTCAAGACCAACGGCCCGGCCTCCCGCCTCGCCGGCCTGGACAAGCGCTTCCACCACGACGTTCTCGAGGCCAACCGCCTGCTTCGTCCCCTCGGCGCGATGCTGCTCGGCACCGGCGCGCACCCGCTCATGGACCCCGCCGAGGAAACCCGCATTTGGTCGCACGGCGGTGGGGAAATCTACGCCGCCTACGATCGTATTTTCGGCTGCGCGGGGCATGGCTGGTCCAACCTGCAGAGCACCCACCTGAACCTGCCGTTCGCCGACGACGAGGAATTCGGCCGACTGCATGCCGCGATCCGCCTGGCGCTGCCGCTGATCCCGGCACTCGCCGCCAGTTCGCCTTTTCTCGACGGGCGCTACACGGGCTATCTCGACGCGCGCCTGGAAACCTATCGGCACAACCAGGCCCGAATCCCGTCGCTCACGGGTAAAGTCATCCCGGAAGCGATGTTTTCGCGCGCGGCATACCAGTCATTGTTCGATCGGATTGCCGCGGACGTCGCCCCGCACGACCCGGACGGACTGCTCAATCCACTTTTCCTGAATTCCCGCGGTGCGATCGCCCGCTTTGATCGCGATGCCATCGAGATTCGCATCATCGACATCCAGGAATGTCCGGCAGCGGACCTCGCGGTCATCGCCGCCATCGTCGCGCTGCTGCGCCGGCTGGTAGCGGAAGACACGGTGCCCTGTGCCGTGCAACAGCAGTGGCCGGAAGACCTGCTCGCGGATATTTTCCTGGCCGTGGTCCGGGACGGCGACGCCGCACGAATCAATGACGCGGATTACCTGCGCATGCTCGGACTCCGGAGCGGCGCGACCACCGCCGGCGCCGTGTGGCGCGAGCTGTGCGAGACCCGGCGCGACGATTTCGAACCCGGGGTACAGGCCGTGCTCGCGCATATCCTTTCTGCCGGGCCGCTCGCGCGACGGCTGTTGAACACGCTCGGTCCCGCGCCCACGAGCCAGGCGGCCACCGCCACCCTGGCCGATCTCGCGCAATGTCTCGCGGACAACAGGCTGTTCCGCTTAGCCGCATGAAAGCCGCGAACGAGCGCTGGCTGTTCACCTGTGAGCACGGCGGGCGCGACGTGCCGCAGGGCTACGCGCAACTCTTCCAGGGCGCGGACGATGTGCTTGCCTCGCATCGCGGTTGGGACCCAGGCGCGCTGCAGGCCTGCGACGCACTGGCCCCGGCGCTCGCCGATGCCGTGTTCACGCTCGAGATCACGCGACTGTTCATCGACGCCAATCGCTCGCTCACGCATCCGCGCCTCTTCTCCGAGTACACCCGCGGGCTTTCAGCGCCGGAGAAAGACGCGATAATCGCCTGCTGGTGGCGGCCCTGGCGCGCCGACGTCGCACAGCAGATAGAGCACTGGATCGCTGCCGGGCACCGCGTCCGTCATCTGTCGATCCACAGTTTCACACCCGAGCTCGACGGAGAGCGGCGCAACGCCGATATCGGACTGCTTTACGATCCGGCGCGCGCCTCAGAACGGGAGTTCTGCAGGCGATGGCAGTCGTTGCTGCTGCGGCGCGGCTGGCGGGTGCGACGCAACTATCCCTATCGCGGCACGACAGATGGGCATACCGCCGCCCTGCGCAAAGAATTCGGGCCACGTTACGCCGGCATCGAACTCGAGCTCAACCAGGCTTTGTTCCCCGCCAGCACCGCCGCGTTGCACGCGGCGCTGGCAACCACGCTCGCGCAGCTGCGTTAGCTTGTCGAGCGGGCGCGCCGCCGCGAGTGCGACGGATCAACCCTGCAATAGCAGGGCCACGGCGAGATGCAGCCAGAGCAGCCAGACGAGTAGCGTGCTCGCTGCGAACCACTGGAAGCGCCGCATGATGCGATTCGGGCCGAGATGCTCGCGCATGTGCAGCGCGCGAAGCAGCACGAACAGCCACGCCACAATCTGCGGGAGCCAGCCGTCGACCTGCATCGCCAGGTGCGCGAGGCACACGACGTGGAAAAGCAGCGGGATCTCGAAGTGGTTCGCGAAATGCCGCGTCGAGACCGCCACGGCCGGGGTCATGGCGACTTCCGTCGTGCCGCTGAACGAGGCCAGCGATAGCTCCCGCGCCTTGATGGCCGCCTGCCTGCGGCGGCCCATCACCACCCAAGCGACGGC
This sequence comes from uncultured Thioalkalivibrio sp., assembly GCA_964441585.1. Lineage (GTDB taxonomy): Bacteria > Pseudomonadota > Gammaproteobacteria > Steroidobacterales > XN24 > XN24. The sequence continues at coordinate 9,845 of CAYTXS010000020.1, read as the reverse complement.
GGTCAGCGCCGCCATGGCCAGCATGGGCCAGAACATGCCCGTCGATGTCATCCGCGCCCCCCTGAGAATCTCCCGAAGTCGGACGGCCCGAAAGCCGGACCAGGTGACCGCTAACGGCCTGCAAACACTGCCGGCAACGACTTTGCCATGAATCTCACGAACTCGTCGGCGCCCACTCGTGACAGGTGATTGTCATCCAGGTAGAGCGCGCCCTGTTCGTTCATGTAACGACACCAAGCGCCGTGGCACAGATACTTTCCGGTTTCAACGAAAGCTGCCGCGCCAGTCGGCACATGGGACCAGGCGATCTCGACGTCCCGATTGCGCTCCTCGTAGTCAGTCCAGGAGACGCGCATCTCTTCGGGCAATTCGCCATCGGCAAACAAGGCAGCCTTCGCCAGCGAGTCCGGGACGCGGGTGTGATATTCCGGGACGCTCTTGACGATCACTACCTGCTTTTCGGCCAGGCGCGCCAGGGTGGCTTGCAAGGCCCGATCGAACGCTTCCGGATTGCTGCTCGCGTCTGCCACGGCCTCGGCCGGGCCGCTTGCATAGGACGCGACTTTCGGCACCCCCCAACGGACTCCTGTCGTGTAATTGGCCCATTCGGCCACCAGGATCACCGCCTCGATATCGTCGCGCTCCGCCACCATGTCCAGCGCTGCGGTCATCAGGTGCCGACAGCCAGGGTTCCGGGTGGGCTCACGCGTACCGAAGCGATACAGTGGCGCGCACCAGTTATCGTTCACCGGTACAAAGGCGATTCCGTATTGGAGTCCCGCCGCATGCAACGCATCGCTGAGACTCGAAGCGTGGCTGTCGCCGAGCACGGCGATCCGCCGCTGCGCATCGGCGGCACCGAGAGTGCACAGCTCGGCATCAACGTTTCTTTCGACCCGACGGGCATTGTTGCAGCCCAGAGTGTCCCCGGCACGCGGGCTTTTCAGCTGTGCCATTCCGGGATCGTAGCGGCTCGCGAAGCCGTCACTGAAATGACCGGAGAGCCCGACAGCCAGCATCGCCGCACTGGCGAAAGAAGCTGTTGCGAAAACCTGCTGCCTGGAGAAACGCCGTCGCGTGCGGAAAGGTTGCTCTACATAGCGCCAGCTAAAGTAGGCGAGGAGCAGCGCTACGCCGGTCAACGCCAGGAAGACCCAGACCGGCACCTCGCCCAACGTGCGCAATCGTGCGAAAGCGAATAACGGCTGGTGCCACAGATACGCGCTGTAGCTGATCAGTCCGATCCCTACCAGCGCGCGGGTCGACAACAGCTTCGCGACCCGGGTGCCGCTCGTGGCGAAAAGGATGATCAATGCCGTGCCGATGGTCGGCACGAGCGCATAGGCTCCCGGGAAGGGCGTGCTCTCGTTAAACGCGAAGACGGAGAGGCCGATCAGCCCGATACCTGCGGCCGCACCCAGTTCCCGGCCGAGCCCCGGCTCGGGTACCGCACGGCGAAAAAGAAAAAACGCGCACAAGGCGCCGAGCAGCAATTCCCAGGCGCGGGCCGGTGTCAGATAGAACGCGTACTCGGGCACCGCCATCCAGCGAAACGAAGTGTCAGGATCCCCTCGCAGCCAGGCCAGGTTGCCGCCGAACTGCGCCAGCGCAAAGCTGAGCACCGCAATCGAGACGATCACTCCGACCAGTCGCCGCTTGCCGAAGCGCCACAAGGCCATCATGAGCAGCGGGAACACGACGTAATACTGTTCCTCGACCGCGAGGCTCCAGGTATGCAGCAGCGGTTTGACCTCCGCCGCGGCGCCAAAATAACCGCTCTCGATCCAGAAAAGCAGGTTGGATCCGAACAAGGTGACGGCCACGAGACTGCGACCGAAGTCGCGCAGCTGGTCCGGCGTCATCCATGCCCACGCAAAGGGGATGCATGCCACCATGACAACGAACAGGGCCGGAAGGATTCTGCGGGCTCGGCGCTCGTAGAAACCGAGAAGGGAGAAACGTCCCTGCTCGAGCTCAGCGAGCAGTATGGAGGTGATCAGGTATCCGCTGATGACGAAAAAAACGTCTACGCCGACGTAGCCGCCGCTGAACTGCTCGAGGCCCGCGTGGAACAGCATTACCGGCAGCACGGCCACGGCGCGCAGGCCGTCAATTTCCGCGCGGTACGCGTTTTTCATAATTAATGTGTCATGCAGGCGATGATGGCCGCTTGACACGATAACGGGCATTCGACGACCGGGATGTGATGCGCAGCACGGATCGCATCGTCGCAACGGTCGCTACATTTCAGCCCGCCGTCAGGGCGCCAGGTGCTCGTCCAGAAAATCCATGGTCCGTTCCCAGGCATCGGCAGCGGCCTCGGGCTGGTAACGCGTGCCGGACGGGTTGGCGAAAGCATGGCCGGCCTCCTCGTACACCACGATCTCCACCGTGTTGCCCAGCGCTTCCAGCGCGGTCTCGAACTCGCGCACCGACGCGACCGGAATCCCGCGATCCTGGCCGCCAAAGATACCGAGAATCGGCATGCGCAACGGTGCGAGTTCCGCCGGGTCCGTCACGAGGCGGCCGTAGTAGATGACCGCCGCATCGAGCTGCTCGGGCAACAGCAATGCCGTGCGCAGCGACAGGGCGCCGCCGAAACACCAGCCGATGCTGCCGATCCGCGTCATGCCTTCCGGTCCCTCGAGGTGCCGATAGGCAGCGCGCAAATGCGCATCGACGCGATCCCTGTCGCTCATGGTTGCCGACATCAGTTCGCGGGCCCGCTCAGGCGCCTCCGCCACCTGGCCGCCGTACACGTCCACCGCGAGCGCGAGATAGCCCGCGGCCGCCAGGCGATTGGCCATCTCGCGGATGTGATCGTTGAGACCCCACCATTCGTGAATGACCACCAGCGCGGCGCGGGGCGGTCCCGCAGGGCGCGCCAGGTAACCCTCGAAGCCCTCGTATGCGATGCGCTCGCCGCTGACGCCCCGGACGGCGGCGCCGCTGGCGGCCCCGGCGACCGGGCTGTCCCCGGCATGCTCGCGAGCCATCGCCTCGGTGTATTCCGTGTCGGTGGTCGCGGTGCTGCCGGCGCCCGGGAGCAACAGAGCCAAGAGCAGCGCCATGAATAATCGTTTCATTGTTGAGCCTCCAGCATTTCGCGGGTGACGAGCACCACGCCTTCACGCGTGACATAGAACCGGCGCCGGTCCTCGGCCTGGTCCATCCCGATCACCATACCGTCGGGGACCGTCGTGTCCGCGTCGATGATCGCGTGGCAGACCGTACAGTTACGACCAATCTGTGCGTTGGGCAGGACGATGGAGCGCTCCACCAGCGAATGCTCTGCGACGTGGACATTGCTGAACAACACCGATTCGCGCACCACCGCGCCAGAGATGATGCAGCCCCCCGAAACCATGGAATTCACCGCGTGGCCCCGGCGCATGTCATCGTTGAGGACGAACTTGGCGGGGGGCAGCTGCGCCTGGTAAGTCCAGATCGGCCACTCCTGGTCGTAGAGGTTCAGTTCCGGGGCAACATGGGTCAGTTCGATGTTGGCTTCGTAGAAGGCATCGACATTGCCGACATCCCGCCAGTAGAGCTGGACCATGGTCTCAGCATCCTGGAAGACGTAGGCATGCACCTTGTCACCTGCCGCGATGGCGCGCGGCACGATATTGCGGCCGAAGTCGTGGTCGGAACTCTCGTCGGCGGCGTCTTCACGCAGGACGCGCGCGAGGTAATCCGCATTGAACACGTAGATGCCCATCGAGGCGAGCGCGATTCCCTCGCGCCCGGGAATAGACTCCGGCTCGGGCGGCTTCTCCACGAAGCGGGTGATGCGCTTTTCGTCATCGATGGTCACGATGCCGAACTCGTGGCCGCGCTGCACCGGCACTTCCACCGTGCCGGTGGTGATATCGGCCCCGGTCTCGGCATGCTCTGCAAGCATCAGGCCGTAATCCATCTTGTAGATATGGTCGCCGGCAAGAATCAGCACGTACTCCGGCTCGTGTCCGGCAAGGTATTCGAGGTTCTGGTGAACCGCGTCGGCCGTGCCCTTGTACCAGGATGAATCGATCTGCTGCTGGGCCGGCAGGATCTCGACGAACTCGTTGAACTCGCCGCGAAAATAACCCCATGCCCGCTGTAGGTGGACGATCAGGTCGTGCGCCTTGTACTGCGTCAGCACGGCGATGCGCCGGATCCCGGAGTTGACACAGTTGGACAAGGGAAAATCGATGATGCGGTATTTGCCGCCGAAAGGGGTGGCCGGCTTGGCGCGCGAGAGCGTCAGCGCCTTCAGCCGCGAGCCACGCCCGCCGGCGAGGATCAGCGCGACCGTGTCGCGTGTGAGGCTGCTGACATAGCGCCCCGGTTTGCCCGTCTTCATGAATGCTCCAGTGCCGGAGGGTCTTGCCGATTACCATAGCAGCGGGATGGAGTGCCGCCATGGACCGGGCCGGGTTTCGGCCCGTGCTGTGATAGATTGCCACATCGATCCGCACTCCGGGCCCTATGCCTCCCAAGCTGAAGATTCTTTTTGTCGTCGCCGAGGCCTGGCCGCTGGTCAAGACGGGCGGACTCGCAGACGTCGTTCCCACGCTGGCGCAGGCCCTGAGCGAGCGGGGCCACGACGTGCGAATTCTGATGCCGGCCTATCGCGAGGCCGAGGAGACCTTCGCCGGCAAGGCCGCGGGGCGACTGTTCGAGGTCCTGCCCGGCATCGATCGCGCACGACTGATCCGGGGTGCCCTGCCCGACTACGACATTCCCATGTGGTTGCTGCACTGCCCCGGCCTCTACGACCGTAAGGGCGGCCCCTACGTCGATACCCAAGGCCGGGACTGGCCCGACAACGCCGTGCGCTTCGCCGTGCTGTGCAAGGTCGCGACCCGCTTCGCCACGGGCCGCGGACTCGACGGCTGGAAGCCGGACATCCTGCACGGGCACGATTGGCACACCGGCCTGGTGCCGGCCTACGCGAGCTTCGATTCCCGCGTCTCGGCCGCCACGGTGTACACGATCCACAACCTGGCCTACCAGGGCAATTTCGATCCCGGCCTGCGCGAAACGCTCGCGATCCCGCCGCAGGCCTTCCAGCCCGACGGTCTCGAGTTCTACGGCCGGCTCAGCTTCATGAAGGCCGGCCTGTGGTACGCGGATCACCTCAGCACGGTGAGCGCGACCTATGCCTGGCAGATACAGACACAGGAATACGGTTGCGGGATGGAAGGCGTCCTGCAACACCGTCGCGACGTGCTGACGGGAATCCTCAACGGCGTGGACCAGGCAGTCTGGAACCCGGAGACCGACCCCCTGCTGCCGGCGCGATTCTCCGCCACATCGCTCGACGGCAAGGCACGCTGCAAGCTCGAACTGCAGGATCGGTTCGGCCTGGCCCGGGGGCCTGACACACCTGTCGTCGGCATGGTCGGCCGCATGACGACGCAGAAAGGCTGGGACCTGTTGGCGGAAGCGGCTCCTGCGCTGCTGGCCGACAAAGTGCAGTTCGTGCTGCTCGGCAATGGTGAGCACGATGTCGAGCGGCAGGTCGCGGAACTCGCGGCACTGCACCCCGGCATGGTCGGCGTGCACGTGGGCTATGACGAGGCGCTGTCCCATCTCGTGATCGCAGGGTCCGACATCTTCACCGTGCCCTCGCGCTTCGAGCCGTCGGGCCTCACACAGATGTACAGCCAGCGGTACGGCACGCCGCCGGTCGTGCGGCGCACGGGCGGGCTCGCCGACAGCGTGACCGGCACGACGCCGACCGGCATCGCCGAGGGCTCGGCCACGGGCTTCTTCTTCGAGGAGGCTGCCGCCGGGGCGCTGGCTGCAGCCCTCGGAGAGGCCGTGGCCCTGTTCCGTGCGGACCCTGCCTCTTGGGCGCGCCTGCAAGCCAACGGGATGGCGCGGGACTTCGGCTGGCATCATCCCGCCGCACTTTATGAAGACGCCTACGCTGCAGCCTTGCAAACGGGCCGCGCGCGCCGGCGGGCGGCGCCGGCATGACGATCATCGTGGTGAACGAGCGGCAGATCGGCCAGGGCGCTCCGGGAACACGGAGATAAGGCAACCTGGGGGTCGATGTGACCCGCGAAATCGGGTGGCGCTTATCGCCTGGAGTGCGAACCCTTGATCCCGATGCGCCCGCGGCCGACCTGCCTGGAATCGATGTCCCCCCGGCCCGAACAGGGAGGGGTGGCGCGGAGTCGAAGAATAGCCCGAATCCTCGCGAGATGCCTAGCTATTCCGGCCCTGCTCTTGTCCAATCCTATAAAAAACAGATAGTTGCGTTTTGACGCGCCATGGAAATCAGCCGGATTGAGGCCGGATTGGCCGCGTTTCGGAGGCGTCGGACTATTGACACCCCCCGCAAAAGGACTATTCTCGCCCCCCCTTGCTGCTATGCACCAATCCGATGAAGACGCACCGCACCAGGCACCTGCTGCTCGCCATGGCGACGCTGCTCGCGATCGCGCCCGCAGGCGCGACGGACGGGCCGGTCGCCTGCCTGCCCGGTGGTGGTGGACACCTCCAGCTGGAGATCAGCGGTGATTTCACCGCGCAGGTCGACTGGGATAATGCCGGAACGGTGTGCGACGGAGGGCCTCGACCGGGTGGCGACGCACTGCGTCTCGCCTTCAGCCGCGAGGCGGACGAACTCATGGTCCTGGTCGGCATCACGGGACTGGAGCGCGGTGCGACAGGAGAAGGACTGCTGGCCAACATCACGATCGTGCGCCAGGGCATGGGGCGTTTTTACGGCACCCTCGGGGCTCATGCGTGCGTGGTCGACGTCACGGAGAACCTGTCCCAGCCGGGCATCGAAGACGGCTACCGGGTCAGCGGCCAGGGACGATGCGCCGCCGGCATCGAGGCGATTGGTCGGCCGGGTGAAATCCGCGTCTCACCTTTCGAGTTCACCGGTATGGCGTGGTGGCCTGAGACGGACGAACCGGACGAACCGGACGGGCCGCGCCCATGATACGTCGCTACCTGTTCCCCGCCCTCTGCGTGATCGCGCTCGTGCTGGCGCTCCACACGATGACGCTGGCTTCGGGCGACACGGCGTCGGCAGCGCTGGAGCGCGTCACCATCGAAGCCGACGACGGAGCCCGCCATGAGTTCGATGTCCAGCTTGTGGACACCCCCGAGACCCGCAGGCGCGGCCTCATGTACGTCACCGAGCTCGCACCCGACCGCGGCATGCTGTTCGATTTCGAGGCGCCCCGCAGGGTGGGCATGTGGATGAAGAACACGCCCCTGTCGCTGGACATGCTGTTCATCCGCGCGGACGGCACGATCGCACGAATCGAATCATGCACCCGGCCGTATTCCACCGCCCTCATCGAGTCCGGCAGCGTGGTGCGCGCCGTGCTGGAGATCAACTGCGGGCGCGCCGCGGCGCTGGGAATCGCGGCCGGGGACCGGGTCTTCCACCGGCTCTTTCCGCCGCCCGGCTAGATCACCTTGGAGAAGCGCTGCTCGGCCGCGCGTGCGGCGAGATAGGCGTCGAACGGCATCGCGATCGAGCGCAGCAGGAAGCGGCCGCGGGGCGTGACGCGAATCGTGTCGGCATCCATCTCGACGAGCCCATCCTCCTGCAGCGGCACCAGCGCCTCCAGCTCGCGGGCGAAGTACTGCGCGAAATCGATGCCGTGGCGCGCCTCGATCTTGCGCATCTCGGCCAGCCCGCCGCACATCAGCGCGTGGATCACTTCCCGGCGGAGCACGTCGTCGTCGTTCAGCTGAACGCCCCGCAGAATCGGGATATGGCCTGAATCGACCGTGTCGTAATAGTCGTGGCGCAGCTTGATGCTCTGGGCATAGCTGTGGCCGACCTTGCCGATGGCGCTGACGCCGAGACCGACGAGATCAAGCTCCGCGTGGGTGGAATAGCCCTGGAAATTCCGGTGCAGCGTACCGTTGTGCAGCGACTTCACCAGCTCGTCCTCCGGCAGGGCGAAGTGATCCATGCCGATGTACTCGTAGCCTCGCGCGGTCAGGAACTCGACCGTGCGCGTCAGCAGGGCGAGCTTCTCTGCGCCGGAGGGCATGTCCTCGTCGCGAATCAGGCGCTGCGCGCGGAACATCTGCGGCAGGTGCGCATAACTGTATGCCGCGATGCGATCCGGCTTCGCCTGCACTACCGATTCGAGCGTGTGAGTGAAGCTGTCGGCGGTCTGTTTCGGCAGGCCGTAGATCAGGTCAACCGACACCGAGCCGAAGCCGCACTCGCGCGCCTGGCGGATCAAAAACAGCGTCCACTCCTCGTCCTGGATGCGATTGACCGCCTGCTGCACGCTCGGATCGAAATCCTGGATACCGAGCGAAAGCCGGTTGAACCCCATTTCGGCGAGACGCGGGATCGTGTTCCTGTCGATGCTGCGCGGATCGATCTCGATGGAATACTCGCGGTTGTCGCCCTGGTGCAGCCCGAAGTTGCGTGCCAGGCCATCCATGACCCTGGCGAACTGGCGCTCGTCCAGGAAGGTCGGCGTGCCGCCGCCGAAATGCAGCTGGTCCACCGGGCGACGCGAGTCGAACAGCTCGCCCTGCAACCGCATCTCCTCGACCAGGTGCTCCACGTAGGGGTCGGCGCTGTGCTGGTGACGCGTGATGATCTTGTGGCAACCGCAGTAATAGCAGAGCGAGTGGCAAAACGGCACGTGGACGTAGATCGACAGCGGCTGAGACGCCGGCTGCGCGCCGTTGCTGGCGATGGCCATGCGCTTGTAGTCGTCCTCGCCGAATCCGTCGTGAAACTGCACGGCGGTCGGATACGAGGTGTAGCGCGGCCCGCGGCCGTCGTAGCGCTTGATCAGGTCGAGATCGAATTCAGCTGTCTGGATCGTCATTCATCACCGCGTCGGTTGGTCGGTTATGCCGAGGCATTTTACCTTGTAGCGCAAATCGTGCCGCCTGGCATGCACTTCCCGGGGATCGATGGCCGTGCGCGAGACGATTTCCCACCCCGCAGGGCAGTAGTCAGAGCGCTTCATCCAGCCCGCCAGCCACTCCATGCGCTTCGCCTCGGCGGCGTCGCTGTCCGAAGGGTACAGCGAGGAGGTGCTCGCCTCGAACACCAACAGGCCGGGCTCCTGTCGATCCTCGCGCAAATCGCTCATCGAGTGGCGCTGGAAATCCGCATTATCGTCGATGGCGGCGCATCCTGTCGCCGCCACCATCAGCAGGCCCAGCGCGAGGCCACCCCATGCAGATCCGTTTGATCGACGTAAAGCCATCGCAGCGGCGCTCCCCTGGTCAGCGCAAGATTCTACCCTCGAAGCGCGCCGCCGTGGGCCCGGCGCGCCGGATCGCTTGGCGCCAGGTCTTGCCGCAGCTGCGCGGCCCGAACCCGAAACAGCCCGTGATTAGGCTATCATTCGGGTAATCGTCGCCTGGGAGGCGACGAAACATCTCGCGGCGCCGGCAGCGCCTTACGTCAAGGGAGTCACAGATAATGAAACGGAAAATCGTCGCGGCGGCCGCAGCCACCGCATTGCTCCTCGGCAGCACGGCCATGGCCGCCGAAAAACCGGGCCAGTGGTACGTCACGCCGATGGCCTCGGCGATCTGGGTGGACGACGAGCGTCTCGTGGACGACGACATCGGCGCCGCCCTCTCGGTCGGCCGCGCCCTCACGGATGACGTCAACCTGGAACTGCATGGCTTCAACTATGCCCTGGAGAACGGCCGGGAGCTCGATTACTGGGGCGTGGGCGCCGACGCATCGCGGGTGTTCTACCGCAACCAGCGCGTTTCGCCCTATCTGCTCGTCGGCTTCGGCTGGAGCAAGAAGAACAGCGATCCGGGCCTGGACGAAGACACCATCTACGGCAACCTGGCGCTGGGCTTTCTGACCGACGTGACGAGCAACGGATCGATCG
>CAYTXS010000019.1:3901-22083 GCA_964441585.1 uncultured Thioalkalivibrio sp. | reverse complement strand
ATCGCGACGCACATGCTGGCCTTCGAGGGCGACAGCGAGGTGGTGTTCTTCGAGGGCAACTATGCGGAATACGAGGCCGACCTGAAGCGGCGCAAGGGTGAGGAAGCGGCCCAGCCGCATCGGCTGCGTTACAAAAAGATCATCTGAGAGCACGCCGCTGAGGCGTCCCGGGGGCGTTGCTCAGCGCGCCGGGCGGGCGGAGACGTATTTTTCGCGGCGCAGCTGCTTCAGCGGGAAGTCCATGGCTTTCAGGATGTCCACAGACTCGTCAATCATTCCCGGGTTGCCGCACAGGTAGACCGTGTCGGACGCCGGATCGAGTTCCAGGCCGCTGAACAGGGTCTGCACGTAGCCGGCTTGCTCCCAGGGTTCCGGTTGTGCGGGGAAATCCCGGCTGTAGCACGCCGAAAACTCGAAATCCGCGCTGTCCCGGGCCGCGTGCAGGAAATCCTCGCCGAACAACAGCTCCTCACGACGCCAGACCCCCAGCACGATGTGGAAGCGATCACCGGCGCGCAAGCGCTCCCGGATCACGGGAAGCATCGAGCGATACGGCGTGATGCCGGTGCCGGTACCCACCAGCAGGTAACGGCACGGGGGCTCGTCGCGCAACACGAAGCGTCCGAACGGACCACTCGCCGGCAGCTCGTCGCCGGGCTCCAGAGCGCCAAGCGCATCGCTCGCCAGGCCGCCGGGGACGGGCGACATGGCGATCTCCAGCAAGCCCTCCGGGCCGGGTGGGTTCGCGATGCTGTAGCTGCGATGCGTACTGCCGTTCGTCGTGGCGAAATGCAGGTTGAGAAACTGTCCCGGGATGAAATCGAGCGCCGTGCCGTCGCTGCGGTGAAAAGCAAGATGCATGACATGTGGCGTCACCATGCGGCGCCACGCGAGACGGACCGGGAATGTTTCTATAGCCATGGGCGCCGAATCTTCCGCATTAGTCCATGCGAACACAAGTCCCGCGGACGCTGAACCGGCCCGCAGTTGCTATAGTTCCATCCCCTGACCGAGCGCAATCTTCCGGAGACCGATCAATGAAGTCATGGATTTTCTCGACTGCCCTGCTGGCCGCCGGCCTGGCGACCCTGCCCGCGACCGCCCACGACCACGACGCCCTCGCCAAGGCCGCCGATGGCGATCATCGCGCACCGGCCAACGTGGCGCGCGACGCGGCCCGGCATCCGCAGGAGACGCTGGAGTTCTTCGGCTTCGACCAGGATCTCACGATCGTCGAGGTGTTCCCCGGCGGCGGCTGGTACACGGAAATCCTGGCTCCGGCGGTGCGGGGCCACGGCAAGCTCGTCGCGGCGCATTTCCCCGCCGATGCCACGGCCGAATACATGCAACGGGTGCGTGCCCAGTTCCTCGCCAAGCTGGCGGCCGAGCCAGGAGTCTACGACGAGGTCGAGGTCACCGGTTACGTGCCGGGCAACCCCGGCGGACTGGCGCCGGCCGGCAGCGCGGATCTCGTGCTGACCTTTCGCAACCTGCACGGCATGCTGCGCCAGGGCAACCTGGAAGCGTTCCTGGCCGATGCCCATGCCGTGCTGAAGCCGGGCGGCACGCTCGGAGTCGTGCAGCATCGCGCGCCCGAGGGCAGCGATCCGGAGGCAGGTAAGCAGTCGGCTTACCTGCCGCAGGCGTGGGTGATCGAGCAGGTCGAGGCGGCGGGTTTCGAACTGGATGCCATGGCGGAGATCAATGCGAACCCGCGTGACACCGCGGATCATCCCGGCGGGGTGTGGGCTTTGCCTCCCACGCTGCGGCACGGCGACGAGGACCGCGAGAAATACGAGGCGATCGGCGAAAGCGATCGCATGACCCTGCGTTTCGTCAAGAAATAGCTGCCGCCAGGACGCGAAACACGCGCAGCAGCTGCTGCTGCGCTGCGGCGAACCGAGGATGATCCGGCCCACCGGCCGGGTCGTCCTCGTCCATGTAGACGCGCTGCGCCATCTCGATCTGGAGGGCCTCCACGCCCGGTTCGGCGCCGTAATGGTCCGTGATGTAGCCGCCCTTGTAGGGGGCGTTGAGCGCCACGCGGAAACCCTCGGCGGCAAAAGCACCCTGCAGCAGTTCGCGCAACCAGGGACCGCAGGACCGCCCATCGCGGTCGCCCAGGTAAATTTCGTCGCGCAGTGCGCCGTGCAGGCGATTCGGCACCGACGCGACGCTGTGCGCATCCAGCAGCACCACCCGCCCGAAGCGCGTCCGCATCTCCTCGAGCAGAGCCGCCAGCTGCGCATGGTAGGGCGCATGCCATGCAAGGCGTCGGGCCTCCACCTCCGCGGCGTCGGGCGGCGTGGCGAACACCGGCTCGCCATGGAAGGTCTCCAGCGGCACCAGCCCGGTCTCGAACCGGCCCGGATACAGCGGCCGGGGCCGCGGCGGCCGATTGAGATCGACGACGAAGCGGCTCACCGTGGCAAAGATCGTCGTCGCGCCCAGCGCCGGCAGGAACTCGTACAGTCGATGCAGGTGCCAGTCGGTCATCGGCTGTGCCTGCATGGCGGGTGAGGCGAGGGCGGCGCGCACGGACTGCGGCATCCAGGTCCCGGTGTGGGGAATGCTCACGACGACAGGCAGCGGCGCAGCAGTCGGCCGCCGCAAGCCATAGGGCGCCGCGTTGCCCTGCGCGGCAGCGTCGCGCGGCTCGGTCACGCGCCCTCGCCGGGCGCCATGATGCGGCGCAGGGCCGGGCCGAATTCCCCGCCCTCCAGAGGAACGTGTCGCCGCCCCCCGACCCAGACCTGGTCGATGGCCCGCCCGTCACCGGCGGTGATCAGCGCATCGAGCACGGCATGAGGGCCGTCGCAACCCGCGAACAGCATCGCACCCGCATCGACAGTCACGACGTCGGCATAAGAGCCGACCTCGAGCCCGCCGACCGGCAAGCCCAGAGGTGCGGCGCCCCCGGCGGCGAGCCGTCCCCAGAGGGCGGCCCCGAGACCCTCGGCATTCGCGAAACAGCCGCGCCGCCCGGTCGACAATCGTTGCCCGTACTCCAGCCAGCGCAGTTCCTCCACGGCATCGATCCGCACGTTGCTGTCCGAGCCCAGCGCGATGCGCCCGCCCTCCGCCGCGAACTCGGCGGCCGGGAACAGGCCGTCGCCCAGGTAGCCCTCGGTGAGCGGACACAGCACGACGGTCGCGCCGCTCGCGCGGATGAGCTCCCGCTCGGCATCATTCGTGTGCGTGGCATGCACCAGGCTCCAGTGCGGTCCCAGTTCCACGGTCTCGGCCAGCAGTTCCACCGGCCGGCGGCCCGTGGCCGCGACACAGTCGGCCACCTCCCCCGGCTGTTCCGCGATGTGCAGGTGAACGGGTGCCGCGGGACCGAGCAGTTCGGCCGCACCCAGCACCATGTCCTCGATCATGTCCGCCGGCACCGCGCGCAGCGAGTGCGCCGCCACCCCGCGGCAATGGCGCTGGTACATCGCGACGAGGGTGAGGAAATCTTCCGCGTCCCGGTGCAGGAAGCGCGCCTGGGCGGGTTCGGCCGGCGCATCGAATCCGCCGCGCTGGTAGAAGACCGGGATGAAGGACTGGCGGATGCCGGCATCGGTGGCGGCGCGGATCACCGCGTCGACGCACTCCGTGGCCCGCGCGCCGTCGGAGCGCCGATGCAGGTAATGGAATTCGGCGACCGAGGTGTAGCCGGCGGCCAGCATCTCCCGGTAGGTGTGCCAGCAGAGTTCGTAAAGCGTGTCGGGATCAAGGCCGGCGGCGAGCCGGTACATGGAATCCCGCCAGCTCCAGAACGAGTCCTGCCCTCGCCTGGCTTCGCCGTAACCGGCAAGGCCGTGCTGGAATGCGTGACTGTGGGCGCTCGGCATGCCGGGCAACGCCAGCCAGCCGTCGAATGCAGCGCCGGGGACCGCGGCCTCGATCGCCGTGATCCGGCCGTCGCCGTCGATGCTCAGCCGGCGGTGGCGCTCGATGCCGGCCGGCGTGAGAATATGCTCGAAGTTGAGTTCACGCGACATCGTCGTGCGGGCCTTTGTTACCGGACCCTCCATGACTGACCAGTTTTTTCATAACGCGAAAGTCTACCCGAAGGCCGATGGCGACGCGGTGGCGGATTGCTTCGCCGTGGCCGACGGCCGGATCGTGTCGCTCGGGGTGGATACGCCCGCCGCGCAACGGGTCGATCTCGACGGGCGCGTCGTGATGCCGGGATTCGTCGATTGCCATACCCATCTCGTGTGGGCGGGGGACCGGTCCGCGGAATTCGCACAGCGCCAGTCGGGCGCAGATTACGCAGCGACCGCACGCGGGGGCGGAGGGATACTCGCGACGGTGCGCGCACTGCGGGCCGCGGACGAGGAGACCCTGGTCGCCCTCGCTCTCCCGCGTTTGCATGCACTCGCCCGGGAAGGCGTCACCCAGGTCGAAATCAAGAGCGGCTACGGGCTGGATCCCGACAACGAACTCAAGATGCTGCGCGTCATCCGGCGTCTCGCACGCGAGCAGCCGCTGCGCATCCAGGCCACCTTCCTCGGCGCCCACACGGTCCCGGCGGGGCGCGACCGCGCCGAATACCTCCACGAAGTCATCGAGGTGATGCTGCCGGCCATCGCCGCGGAGGGACTTGCCGATGCGGTGGACATCTATGTCGAGGAGATCGCCTTCTCGATCGCCGACATGGCGAGACTGTTTGCCGCAGCGCGAGACCACGGTCTCGCGCTGCGCGCGCACACAGGCCAGTTCTCGGATGCCGGCGCGACTGCCGCAGCCTGCGAACTGGGGGCACGATCCTGCGATCACCTCGAGTATGCCGATGCCTCCGCAATCACCGCCATGGCCGCCAGCGACACCGTCGCGGTGCTGCTGCCCGGCGCGTTCTACTGCCTTCGCGAGACGCGTCGGCCTCCCGTAGGACTGTTGCGCGCGGCGGGCGTGCCCATGGCCGTCGCGAGTGATGCCAACCCGGGCACCTCGCCCATGGTGAGCCTCCTGACTGCGCTGCACATGAGCGTCGTGCTGTTCGGTCTCACGCCGGCCGAGGCGCTCGCCGGCGTAACGCGACATGCGGCGCGCGCGCTCGGCGCCGACACGGGCGTGCTTGCGCCCGGTCGGCCGGCCGATTTCAGTACCTGGCGCATCGACCGCCCGGCGATGCTGGCCTATCAACTGGGCGGCCTGCTTCCCGAGGCGGTCTACATCGCGGGGAATCGCGTGTGACCACGGGGAAGCCGCCGATGCTGCTGCTCGATGACGGGGGACTGACCCTCGATACGCTGCGCGACTGGGAAGCCGCGCCGGGACCCGTGGCACTGGCCGACGCGGCGCGCTTGAGAATGGAGCAGAGCGCCGCCACGGTGCAGCGCGTGGTCGCTACCGACCGCGTGAGCTATGGCATCAACACCGGCTTCGGGGCATTCGCCAACCGGCGGATTTCGACTTCTCAGCTCGCGCAGCTGCAGTACAACCTGGTGCGCAGCCATGCCTGCGGGAGCGGCACGCCGCTGGCGCCCGGGCTGGTGCGTCGCATGATGCTCTTGAAGGCCAACAGCCTCGCGGCCGGCCTGTCCGGCATCCGTCCGGCCGTGGTGGATGCCTTGCTCGCGATGCTCAATGCCGACGTCCTGCCGCTGATTCCGGGGCGCGGCTCGGTGGGTGCCTCGGGGGATCTCGCCCCCCTCGCCCACCTCGCGCTGGCCTTGATCGGCGAAGGGGAAGCCGTGCAGGGTAAGACCCGGCTCGCGGGCGCGGACGTGATGCAGGCGGCCGGCTGTGCGCCCGTGCAGCTCGAGGCAAAAGAAGGTCTCGCGCTGCTCAACGGCACGCAGCTCAGCACGACGCTCGCGATCGAGGGGTTGTTCCAGGCGGAGAACCTGCTGGGCACGGCGATCACCGCCGGCGCCCTCAGTGTCGAGGGCCTGGCCGGCAGCTACACGCCCTTCGACGACCGCATCCATGCCGCTCGCCGGCTGGCATCACAGCGCGCGATCGCCGCCCGTTTCCGACGCCTGCTCACCGACAGCGAAATACACAACAGCCACGCGAGCTGCGACCGGGTCCAGGATCCGTATTCGGTGCGCTGCATGCCGCAGGTCCTCGGCGCCGTCGACGCGACCCTCGGGCATGCGCGCAGTGTGCTGGAGGCGGAGGCCAACGGCGTCTCGGACAACCCCCTCGTATTCGACGACGACGTTCTGTCGGGCGGCAACTTTCATGCGGCGCCGGCCGGCTTCGTCGCCGACTTCATGGCCGTCGCCGTGGCGGAACTGGCGAGCATGTCGGAGCGGCGCATCGACCTGCTGGCGCGCCGGGTCAATCCCAACCTGAATATGTTTCTCACCGGCGAGCCCGGCGTCGAGTCGGGCTTCATGATCGCCCACGTCACCGCCGCGGCGCTCGCCTCGGAAAACAAGACGCTCGCACATCCCGCCTCCGTCGACACCATTCCGACCTCCGCCGGGCAGGAGGACCACGTCAGCATGGCGCCGTGGGCGGGTCACAAACTGCTCGCGGCCTGCGACAACACGGCCACGGTGCTGGCCATAGAACTGCTGGCCGCGGCCCATGCCATCAACGAGCAGCGCCCCCTCGCCACGACACCGTCGCTGGCGATCGTGCATGACAGGATCCGTGCCTGTGCGCCCTTCGTGCGTGGCGACCGGCGGCTCGACCGGGATATTGCGGCCCTTGCGAAACTGCTGCGCGCCGGCGACTTCGACGATCGACGGCTCCCCGCGGCATAAGCCGTCACGGACGCCCAAGGCATTGATTTTACATAAGCGGATGGTTGGCGCGGCGCAACGTCATTCGGCTACACTGCGGCAAGATCGGCGGTGTCGAACGACAGCGAGGAGTGGGCCGCATGCCCATGTTCGTAGACAAGAACGAAGGCTTCCA
This sequence comes from uncultured Thioalkalivibrio sp., assembly GCA_964441585.1. GTDB lineage: Bacteria > Pseudomonadota > Gammaproteobacteria > Steroidobacterales > XN24 > XN24. The sequence goes on along the minus strand of CAYTXS010000019.1, from coordinate 15,219 downwards.
GCATGACCATGGCCAACATTTTGCGTTGACCTGTGCATCTTGCGGCGTCTTCGCCCACATGACGCCGATCGCCGTCCCCTGCTTCGACGAACTGTCGCGCTACAAGCCGCCGGAGACCGGCCTCGTGTTTCGCTGCGACAACTGCAACGCCCCGGTATTCCTCCGCTTCCCCGTGAAGGCCTATGCCGAGAACAGGGTCGAACTGTCCACCAACTTCATCGAGGTGGAGCGGTCGCGGGAGAATTTCGATTTCACGTACCTGCCGGAAGAGACCGAGACCCTGTTCCGCGAGGCGCTCGACTGCTATTCCATGAACGCGCTGAACGCATTCGCATCGATGTGCCGGCGCACGATCCAGCGCGTGTTCATGGACCTCGGCGAGACCGGCAAGATGCGCATTTTCGAGCAGTGCAACGAGATCCGGGACATGGCGGAGGTGGAGGGCGCGACCTTCAACGTAGTCCGACGGGTGTTGTTCGACACCGACGCGGCGCGCGAGGGCATGCCCGTGGTGACGCCGACCGAGGCGGGTGTACTGATGGAATTCATGCGCGACATTCTCTACGAGAGCTATGTGCGCAAGGGTCGCCTGCAACAGGCGATGATGATGCGGCGCTACGTGGCAGAGCAGGTCGATACGCCGCAGAAAAACGGTTCCCACGGCTAGCTCCGGACGCGCAGCTTCCCGCCGCACGACGACGCGCCGCATCCCCCTTTTCAGGCAGGCTGTTCCGCCAGGCCCGCGAACGCCTCGCGGCTCAGGTTGCGCGCACCCCCGGGCCCCATCCAGATGTCGTCTTCGATGCGGACTCCCCCGTAGGGACGCAGGCAATCGACCATGTCCCAGGCCACGTAATTGCCCAGCGGTGTCTCGCGCAGCCGATGCAGCAGGCTGTCAATGAAATACAAGCCGGGCTCGATGGTCACCACGTTGCCGATTTCCAGCGGGCGCAGGTTGCGCAAGAACGGCCACGGCTCTGGCTGCGGCAGCACCGTGCCGTCCGGGCCGGCAAGCTTGCCGCCGGTGTCGTGCACCTGGAGGCCGAGATGATGGCCGACGCCGTGCGGAAAAAAGACGCTGCTCACGCCGGCAGCCACCATGTCGTCGGGCGCCATGTCCACGATGCCGAAATCCTCCAGGATCACCGCCACGGCCAGTTGTGCGTTCTCATGCACGTCGATATAGGAATCACCGACACGCAGGGCTTCCACGAGATCCTGCTGCGCATGGTCCAGCGCCTCGACGATCGCCGCGAACTCGCCGTCCGTGCCGTTCGACCAGGTGCGCGTGATGTCCGCCGCGTAGCCGCCGCAGCGGGCCCCTGCGTCGATCAGGAAACTGTTGGCCGGCTGGGGCCGCTCGCGTTCGAAGCGCCCGTAGTGCAGCGTCGCGCCGTTCTCGTTCATGGCGATGATATTCGCGTAAGGCAGTTCCGCCTCGGTGTGGCGGGTTGCTGCGAGATAGGCGAGGTGAATGCCGAACTCACTGGCGCCGTCATGAAAAGCGTCGCGCGCCGCGAGGTGCCCCCGTGCGGCGATGAAATTGGCCGCACGCATGCAGTCGACCTCGTAAGGCGTCTTGTAGAGGCGCGCAAACTCCAGCGCCTGCAGGATGCTCGCTGGGTTCAGCGCGGCGCAGCCCCAGGCCGACACCGTCGCATCGGCCTCGCCGAGCAGGGCGCATCGCGACAGGTCCTTCGGCAAGGCACCGCGCACGCCCTCAAGGTCGTCCGCGATGACGATCTCGAAGTGCTGCGTCCACGCCCCGGTGGGAGTCGCCGGCGCGGAGTGCCAGTAATCGCGCGGCTGGTTCAGCACCAGCAACGGCTTCCTGCCCGCACGGAACAGCAGCACGCTGCCGGAATGGTCGTCGCACGGCACCCATTGCTGGTAGCAGGCGCCGGCCCGGAAAGGCCAGGACTGGTCATCGCGAAACCGGGTTCGCGCCGTTCCCGAATAGATCGCCAGCGAGTCGAAATGAGATGCGTCGAGCACGGAGGCGTGACGTGCCGTCAGTTCCGCGTGGTGCGCCGGATAGCACGCATCGATTTCGGCGACGACGGCGGCGGTCGGGTCTGACATTGCGTGGCTCCCTGCGAGGGTTTCGTTCCTGCGAGATCGCGCGGCGCGCGACGGAATCATGATTCTATCCCCCGCCCCGGCCCAAGGCCATTTTGCCTCGCGGTAGCGACGTCGTGCGGCAGCCGGGCTCAGCGCCGTTATAATCAGGGGGTGCCACCCGCTGCACAGGGATTTTCACGGGAGCCGATGCATGAGCGAGCCAAACAGTTTCGCCGCCGAGTTACTTGAGGTCAGTGCGGCCGGTTACGCCGCGCTGGCCGCGGAGCGCCTGGTGGCGACCCATCCGGAGGTGGCCGCGCGTTTCTCGACGGACGCGACGGGCGCCTGGAGGGGCGTGTTCGCCCAGCGCATAGTGGAACTGGCCACCGCCCTGCGGCTCAGCGAGCCGGACCTGTTCGTGGCGCGCGTCAACTGGGCCCGGCGCGCATTCGCGGCGCGCGACGTGCCAGAGACCGACCTGCGTGCCAGCCTCGAGGTGCTGGCCGAGGTGCTCGCCCGGGAACTGCCGGATGAAGCCCGGCCGGCCGCGGCCGGGATGCTGGCGCTCGCGATCGCCGAATTCGACCGTCCGGCCGAACACGACGGGACCTGCCTCGATCCCGGCACTGAAACGGGGCGCCTCGCCCTGGAATACCTGTCCACCGTGCTCGAAGGTGACAGCCGCCGCGCCACCGAGCGCCTCCTGGAGGCCGCGGACGGCGGGCTCGGCGTGGAACCGATGTATCTCGAGGTGCTGGTGCCCGCACAGCAGGAGATCGGCCGCTTGTGGCACGCGGGGGAGCTCGGCATCGTCGAAGAACACGTCGTCACCCACACGACGGAACGCCTGCTCGCGCTGCTTGCACAACGTGCGGCCCGCGCGCCGGCCAACGGCCGGACCGTGCTCTGCGCCGCCGTGGCCGGCAACACGCATGACATCGCTGTGCGGGTCCTCGCTGATTTCTTCGATATCGCGGGGTGGCGCAGCATTCATCTCGGGGGCAACCTGCCTGCCACGGAGCTGGCCACCGCCGTGCAGTATTTCGACGGTGAGGTGGTCGTGCTCTCTGCCGCATTGAGCGTGCAGTTGCCTCGGGTCGCCGAAGCCATTGCCGCCGTGCGCCGTCTCGAGGGCCGCGAGGTGCGCGTGATGGTAGGCGGGCTGGCCTTCGCCGATGCGCCAGACGTATGGCGCAAGCTCGGCGCAGACGGATATGCGCCGGACGCACGCTCCGCCGTGGCGCTGGCTACCGAGCTACTCGGCGCCTGAAGCGCTCCCGGACGGCGCGAACCTCGGCCGCGCCCAGTCGGCGAGGCTCGTCAGTTCGATGTCGAAGCGCTCCGCGATATCGTCCATGGGCACTGCATTGCCCCGCGCATAGGCGATCATCAACGCCGCGAGGCTTCGCTCGTGAGGTGAGGTTGCCGCGGCCAGCTGCGCCTGGAGCGCAGCCTCGGCGACCGTCTCGACCTGGATGGCGCGCCCCGCAAGCGACTCGAACAGGGCGATCGCATCCAGCGGCGAAATCGCCTCCGGCCCGCCGATCTCGATGGTCGCATTGCGCGCCTCCTCGCTGTCCACCGCCTCGGCTGCGAAGCCGGCGACATCGTCGCGCGCCACCCAGCTGATTGGCGCGCCACCGCTGCCGTAGACGCGCGCTTTGCCGGCCGCAACATCCACGCCCAGCGCGGGTGAGAACCAGGTTTCCATGAAATAGGAAGGCCGCAGCACGGTCCACGTCATGCCGCTGTGCTTCAGGGTGCGTTCCACGGCGCGCTTGGCGAGGGTCAGCGGATCATCCTTGCCTATGACGCCGGAATAGGAGACGTAAACGAAGCGCTCGACGCCCTCCTCGGCCGCCGCAGCGAGCAGTGCGAGCTGGCCATCGCGGTCTACCTTGTCGATCCGCTCGGCGGGACGTCCCATCGCAGTCATGCTCGACACCACGGAGTCGCAACCGCTGCAGGCTTCGCGCACGGAATCCGGGTCGGCGAGATCCGCCTGCACCGGCGTGACTCCCAGGGCCTCGAGCTCGGCGACGGCCTCCGGCGCAGAAGTCGGCCGCACCATGCCGTAGATCGTCCCTCCCCGCTCGACGAGCTTGCGGCATATCGCCCGCCCCAGCTCACCCGAAGCACCGGCGACCAGGATCATTGCTCTCTCCTCGTTGGCTCGTCCCCTCGATCGCGGCCGACGGTCCCGCTTTCGCGGCTGCGGCGTGCCGCGCTCCCCGGGGCAGACTGTCCCGAATCCGGCGGCAGCGCGTCAAGTCCCCGGGCGATTCATCGGCAGGTCGAGGCCCCGTTGTGCCGCAACCTCGAGAGCGCGTTCATAGCCGGCGTCGGCATGGCGCATGACCCCGGTGCCCGGATCATTGACCAGCACGCGCGCGAGCTGTGCCGCGGCCCTGTCGCTGCCGTCGGCGACGATCACGACCCCCGCATGCAGCGAATAGCCCATTCCCACGCCACCCCCGTGGTGAAAGCTGACCCAGGAGGCACCGCTGGCCGTGTTCAGCAGTGCATTGAGCACCGGCCAGTCCGCCACCGCATCGGAACCGTCCCGCATCGCCTCCGTTTCCCGGTTCGGCGAGGCGACGGAGCCCGAATCGAGATGATCGCGCCCGATGACGACGGGCGCCTTGAGTTCGCCCAGCCGCACCATCTCGTTGATTGCCAGGCCGAGCCGGTGGCGCTCGCCGTAGCCCAGCCACAGGATGCGCGACGGCAAGCCCTGGAAGCGGATCCGCTCGCGCGCGCCATCCAGCCAGCGATGCAGCTCCGGCTTGTCGGGAAAGAGTTCGCGCGCCTTGGCATCGGTGCGCCAGATATCCTCCGGATCGCCGGACAGCGCGACCCAGCGAAACGGTCCCACGCCGGCGCAGAACAGCGGCCGAATGTAGAGCGGCACGAAGCCCTGGAAGTCGAACGCGTTCGACACGCCCGCATCCTGCGCCATGGCGCGGATGTTGTTGCCGTAATCGAAGGTGGGCGCGCCCGCCGCCTGGAGTGCGAGCATGGCGCGGACCTGGCGGGCCATGCTCTGCTTGGCCGCGGCAACGTAAGCCTGCGGATCCTGGGCGCGGAACGCCGCTGCTGCGGCCACGTCGTAACCGACGGGGATATAGCCGTTCAAGGGATCGTGCGCGGACGTCTGGTCGGTCACCAGGTCCGGCCGGATGCCGCGCTTCGCGATCTCCTCGAACACCTCCGCCGCATTGCCGAGCAATCCCACGGACACCGGTACGCCGTCCTGCGCCGCCGCCTCCAGGCGCGCGAGCGCGCCGTCCAGTTCGTCGATTCGGCAATCGAGATAACCGCTCTCCAGGCGCCTGGCGATGCGTGCGGGATCGACTTCGACCGACAGCGAGGAGAGTCCCGCAAAGGTTGCCGCCAGCGGCTGGGCACCCCCCATTCCGCCGAGCCCCCCCGTCAGCAGCCAGCGACCCCGGGGCTGGCCCCCGTAGTGCTGGCGCACGGCCTCGGCGAAGGTCTCGTAGGTCCCCTGCACGATGCCCTGCGAGCCGATGTAGATCCACGAGCCGGCGGTCATCTGGCCGTACATCATCAGGCCGCGACGATCGAGGTCGTGGAAGTGATCCCAGTCGGCCCAGCGGCCTACCAGGTTCGAATTGGCGATCAGCACGCGCGGCGCGAACTCGTGTGTGCGGAACACGCCGACCGGTTTGCCTGATTGCACCAGCAGGGTCTCATCGTCGGCCAGGCGTTGCAGCGTGGCGACGATCGCATCGAAGCATTCCCAGTTGCGCGCAGCCCGGCCGATCCCGCCGTAGACGACGAGCTCGCGCGGATTTTCTGCGACGTCCGGGTCGAGGTTGTTGCACAACATGCGCAGCGCCGCTTCCTGGACCCAGCCGCGGCAGCTCAGCTCGGCGCCGCGCGCTGCGTGGATCACACCCTCGCGAAAACGGGTTCCCATCGCATCGCCGGCGTCGCCCATTGCTGCACTCCCCGACGCATCGCGCCGTTCAGCCGATCCATACCCTCGCATTGCGGAATAGACGCATCCAGGGACCGTCCTCCCCCCAGCCTTCCGGGAACCAGGAATGCTGCACGCTGCGAAACACGCGCTCGGGATGAGGCATCACGATGGTGACGCGCCCGTCGGCCGAGGTCAGTCCGGCGACACCCTCCGGCGAACCATTCGGGTTCGCGGGGTAGCGTGTCGCCACCCGGCCGTGATTGTCCACGTAACGCAGCCAGACGAGTTCCGCATCGATACAGGCCTGCTGGTGGGCGTCATCGCGAAATTCGGCCCGGCCCTCGCCGTGCGAAACGACGATGGGCATCACGGAGCCTGCCATGCCGGGCGTCAGCGCGGAGCCGCTCTCGTCCACCCGCACCAGCCCGAAACGGGCCTCGAACTGCTCCGACCGGTTGCGCACGAAGCGCGGCCACAACCCCGCGCCCGGGATGATTTCCTTGAGCGCCGACATCATCTGGCAGCCGTTGCACACGCCGAGCGAAAAGCTGTCGTCGCGAGCGAAAAAAGCCTCGAACTCATCGCGCACCCGGGGATTGTAGAGAATGCTCTTCGCCCAGCCCTCTCCGGCGCCCAACACGTCGCCGTAGGAGAAGCCGCCACAAGCGACGAGGCCGGCGAACTCGCCGAGTCCCCGCTGTCCTGCAGCCAGGTCGCTCATGTGAACGTCCACCGGCTCGAAGCCGGCCCGGTGGAAAGCCGCCGCCATCTCGACCTGGCTGTTGACACCCTGTTCACGCAGGATCGCTACGCGCGGCCTGGCGCCACGGCCGATGAACGGTGCCGCGACATCCTCGTCGAGGTCGAAGGTGGGCCGCGCCCACAAGCCGGGGTCCTCCGCATCGAGCCGCGCCTGGTGTTCCTCGCGCGCCTTGTCCGGATGGTCGCGCAGGGTCTGCATGCGGAACGTGGTCTGCGACCAGGCGTCGCGCAGTTCCGGCAAGGCCGCGTCGAGCAGCACCTTGTCGCCGTTGCGCAGCCGCACCCGTCCGGTCTCGGCGGGGCGCCCGATGTGCGTCACGCAATCCCCGAGGCCGACGCCGGCGAACGCGTCGCGCACCGCTTCGAGCTCCGCATCCCTAACCTGCAGGACGGCGCCGAGCTCCTCGTTGAACAGCACGGCCGCGGACTCGCCGGCCAGCACCGCGAGGTCGATATCCAGCCCGGACCGCCCGGCAAAAGCCATTTCGACGAGCGTCGCCCACAGCCCGCCATCGGAGCGATCGTGGTAGGCCAGCAGGCGGCCCCCCGCATTGAGCGCCTGGATGGTGGCGAAAAAAGCCGCCACGCGGGCGGGGTCATCGAGATCAGGCACTTCGCTGCCGGTGCAGCCGTAGACCTGGGCCAGCGCGGAACCACCGAGGCGGTTGCGGCCGGCGCCGAGATCGACGAGCAGCAGGCTCGACTCGCCATGCTCCGCGCGCAGCTGCGGCGTCAGCGTGCGACGCACGTCGCTGACCGGCGCGAAGGCCGAGACGATCAGCGACAGCGGCGCGATGACGGCCTGTTCGCCCTGCCCTGTGTCCCAGCGGGTCCGCATGGACAGGGAATCCTTGCCGACCGGGATCGCGATACCGAGCGCCGGACACAGCGTCTCGCCGATAGCGCGCACGGTGTCGAACAACGCCGCATCCTCGCCGGCTTCGCCGCAGGCCGCCATCCAGTTGGCCGAGAGCCGCACCTGGGCCAGCGAGGGCACTGCGGCCGCGGCCAGGTTGGTCAGCGCCTCCCCGACCGCCATCCGTCCGGACGCCGGGCCGTCGAGCACGGCGAGCGGGCTGCGTTCGCCCATCGCCATGGCCTCCCCGGTGTAGCCGCGGTAGCCGCTGGTGGTGACGGCCACGTCGGCGACCGGCACCTGCCAGGGGCCGACCATCTGGTCGCGGGCCGTGAAGCCGCCGACGCTGCGATCGCCGATGGTGACGAGGAAGGTCTTGTCCGCCACGGCCGGCAGCTGCAGCACGCGCATCGCCGCCTCGCGCAGATCGCGAATTTCCGGCAGCGCGTCCCCACCACGGGCAATGCGCTGCGCCGTGCGCGTCATGCGCGGCGGTTTGCCGAGCAGCACCTCGACCGGCATGTCTACGGCGGCCGCATCGAACAGCCGGTCGTTCACCAGCAGGCGCCGCTCGACCGTGGTCTCGCCGACCATCGCCCAGGGGCAGCGCTCCCGTGCGCACAGCGCCGCAAAGACTTCCATCCGCTCCGGCGCCACGGCCAGCACGTAACGTTCCTGTGCCTCGTTGCACCAGATCGCCATGGGCGACATGCCCGGCTCGTCGTTCGGCACGTCGCGCAACTCGATGCGTCCGCCGAGCCCGCTGTGATCGATCACCTCGGGCAGCGCATTGGACAAGCCGCCCGCACCGACGTCGTGGATCAGCATGATCGGGTTGTCATCACCCATCGCCCAGCAACGGTCGATTACTTCCTGGGCACGCCGCTGGATCTCCGGATTGCCGCGTTGCACGGAGGCGAAATCCAGGTCCTCCGTGCTCTCCCCGCTTGACATCGAGGAGGCCGCCCCGCCGCCGAGGCCGATGAGCATGGCGGGCCCGCCGAGGACCACCAGCTTCGCGCCCGGCGACACCGCGCCTTTCTCGACGTGCCCGGCGCGCACGTTGCCCAGCCCGCCGGCGATCATGATCGGCTTGTGGTAGCCGCGCACCACGCCGTCCACCGTCTGCTCGTAGGTGCGGAAATATCCCGCGAGGTTCGGCCGGCCGAATTCGTTGTTGAAAGCGGCGGCGCCGATCGGGCCGTCGCGCATGATCTCCAGCGGCGTGGCAATGCGCCCTGGGAAACCGGGGCCGGCCCGTTCCCAAGGCTGCTCGAGGCCCGGCAGCCGCAGGTGCGAGACGGAGAACCCTGCGAGCCCCGCCTTCGGCTTGGCGCCCAGCCCCGTGGCGCCCTCGTCGCGAATCTCACCGCCGGCCCCCGTCGCCGCCCCGGGGAACGGGGAGATCGCCGTCGGGTGGTTATGCGTCTCCACCTTCATGAGGATGTGCACCGGCTCGGTGACGTAGTCGTAGCAGGCGCTCGCGGGTGCGGCGAAAAAGCGCTCCGCCTCCCAGCCCTCGATCACGGAAGCGTTGTCGCGGTAGGCCGAGAGCACGCCCGCGGGGGATTTCTCGTGCGTGTTGCGGATCATCGCGAACAGCGACTTCTCCTGCGGCGCGCCGTCGATCACCCACGACGCGTTGAAAATCTTGTGCCGGCAGTGCTCGCTGTTGGCCTGGGCGAACATCATCAATTCCGCGTCGGTGGGATTCCGCCCGATTTCCAGGTAGTGCGCCAGCAGGTAGTCGATCTCGTCGTCCGACAGGGCCAGGCCGAGACTGCCGTTGGCCTCAACCAGGGCGTCGCGGCCCCCGTCCAGCACCGCGACGTGTCCCAGTGGCGCCGGCGCATGGCGCTCGAACAGGCGGGCCGCCTCGTCGAGCCGCTGCACCACGGATTCCGTCATGCGGTCGTGCAGCGGTGCGGCGACGGCCTGCAGCTCCTCGGGGGTCAGCGGCCGGCGCGCGACGATATGCCAGGCCGTGCCCCGCTCGAGCCGGCGCACCGCCTCCAGCCCGCAGTTGCGCGCGATGTCGGTGGCCTTGCTCGACCAGGGCGAGATGGTGCCGAAGCGCGGCAAAACGAGGAGAAATTCCCCCTCGGGAAAGGCGACGTCCCGACTGGGTCCGTAGCTGAGCAGGCGCTTGAGAAGACGCATCTCTGCGCCATCCAGCTGCCGCTCGAGATCGGCGAAATGCATGTGCCGGGCCGCCACCGAGGTCACCGCCGGACAGGCGCCCCGGAGATCATCCAGGATCTTGTCCAGCCGGAATCGCGAACAAGCCAGCGCTCCGGGCAATGTCAGCATGATTTCTCGGGGCGGGCACGCAACAAGGCGGGGCAGGAATTCTACTTCAGACCACCGCGCCTGCCCACCGCGCGGGCTCACCGCGAGCAGGCGCGGGCTGCGCAAACCAGCCCCGGCGCTTCAGAGCTCGCGCCAGCCGAGCCCGGCCGCCTGATCGGCAACCGCCACCTCGCCGGGCCGACAACCCAGCGCGCCCGCCAGCGCAACCTGCGCGAGCGCCGGCGTGTTGTTGGCCTCGGAAAGATGCAGGGCGACGACGTGGCGCAGCCGTCCCGGCTGCAGCGCCGCGAGCAAGCCGGCCGCCTGGCCGTTCGACAGGTGGCCCAGCTCCCCGCCGACGCGACGCCTGAGCGGCGGCGGGTACGGGCCGGAAGCCAGCATGGCCTCGTCGTGGTTGCACTCCACCGCAAGCGCGTCGCAGCCCTGCAGGGTCTCGATCACGTGGGCCGTCACCCAGCCCAGGTCCGTGACGATCCCCAGCTTGACCGCACCGTCGTGAAACACGAACTGGCACGGTTCGTGAGCGTCATGCGGCACCGGCATCGGGGTCACCGCCAGTGGCCCGATGGAGAAAGGCTCGTGCGCGCTGATGCGCTCGAGCTGCGGCGGTGGTGTCGCACGAAAACCGCGTGCGGTGCCGCAGGTGGTCATGACGCGAATGCGGTGCTTCGCCGCGAACCGCGCAACCCCGCCGATATGATCGCTGTGTTCGTGAGTGACGAGGATGGCGTCCACGTCGGCCGGCGCGCGCCCGAGACGGGCGAGGCGCAGCTCCGCCGCTTTCAGCCCGAAGCCGCAATCCACCATGATGCAGTGCCCATCGCTCTCGACGAGCGCGGCATTGCCGCGACTGCCGCTGCCGAGCCATGCGAAACGCACCCGGCAGCCCTACTTGCCCTTCAGGTGGTCGCCGCCCGGTGCATACCCGGAAAGCGGAAACTGGGCCACGTTGCCGCCTTCCGCGGCGCTGATCTTGCTGATGCCCTGCTTGGCCACTTCGTCGACACGCAAAACGGCGTGCAACGGGATGTAAGTTCGCCGAACCCCTTCGAACTCCGCCCTGATGCGTTCTTCGCCGGGATCGACCACCAGCGCGGTCCGCTCACCGAAGACGAGTTCCTCAGCTTCGAGGAAGCCGAATAACTCACCCTGCGAAACGCTGCGGGCGTAGATCTCGTAGACCTTCCCCTGGTTGACGAACAGGATCTTGTAAACGTGTCTTGCTGGCATGCGATTCACTGTGAAAGGGGGTCAAACAGAAAATACCGGAACGATTCGTGACGCGTCGCACATTATGCGCTGTTGTTCGGCGGAGCGAGTTACACTATTTTTGACGGGTGGCGATACAAGTCAACGTTCTGCCGGATCACCGATGCCCCTGACCCT
>CAYTXS010000019.1:0-3801 GCA_964441585.1 uncultured Thioalkalivibrio sp. | reverse complement strand
GGAAAGCACACCGTTTTCGCCGTCGGGACGACGCGACTTCACCGAAGCCGTGCGCCTGCTGATGGAGTGCGCGGGCCTCGATTCCACGCAGCTGCCGCGCGACAGCGAAGAAGAAGTCATCGCCACGGCCGGACGGCTGATCCGCGCCAGTGCCGAGGGCCTGCAATCGGTGTTGCGCAGTCGCGCGTTGATCAAGGGCCAGTTCCGCCTCGCACAAACAACGATCCAGTCGTCGGACAACAACCCCCTGAAATTCCTGCCGACGACGCAGGACGCGCTCGAACAGCTGTTCTACGAGGAGGCGGGCGGCTATCTCGGCCCCGTGGCCGCAGTCGAGGACGCTTTTCGCGACATTCGCGCCCATGAGTCGGCCATGGTGAAGGCCATGCAGGTGGCGTTCCGCGACCTGCTCGACCGGCTGGAGCCCGAGCTGCTGGAAGAGCGCTTCAAGCGCACGGCGAAGCGAGGCGGACTGCTTTCGCCTTCCGCCAAGGCCAAGTACTGGGAGATGTATCGCGAAGCCTACCGGGGCATCGCCGGCTTCAGCGACGAGAATTTCGCCAGCATCGTCGGCGGCAAGTTCGCCGACGCCTACGATCGCGAGATGCACCAGCTGACGGGCCGCGCCGCGGCGCGCAAGCCGACCAAGGACGAGGACTGATCCGGCCCGATAGCCGCGCTTCCGTGCTCGGGCCCGCGTCGGAACTGTCGTCGTTCAGGTCGTTGCCGGGGCCGCCTCCCCTGCCGCAGCGCGACGCCCGATCGCATCGGTCATGCGATCGAAGATCAGGCGGTGGAACGGCGCCAGGGGATACCAGTACAGCAGACCCAGCGCACCCCGCGGATGCCAGTATGCGGTGACGGTGATTCGCGCGCCCTCCTCGTGGGGCTCGATCTCGAACTCCAGGACCCCGGCGCCCGGCGCCTTCATGCCGAACAGCAAGGTCAACCTGCGCGCTGGCTCCAGACCGATGACCTGCCAGGAATCCACGGTATCGCCGATCCGCAGCTCCCTGGTGTTGCGGCGGCCCCGGTTGAACCCCGGCCCGCCGACGAACCAGTCGGCCAGCTCCCGCAGCGTCCAGAGAAAATCCAGCGCGTAATACCGATTGCGTCCCCCGATCGCAGTGAGCACTTCCCAGACCGATTCCGGTGTTGCCGAGGTCACTGCGGACCCGGAAGCGCGTTTGGCGTAAAAAGCGTAATCGTGCCGATAGTTGCGATACATCAGAGCGCCTTCCGTCCAGCGCCCGGCGACGGCATCGAGCCGTTCTGCTTCCATCGCCGCGGTCACGGCCTCGCGATAGCTCAACAGCTTCTGGGGCACGAGGCGCCGCAAAGGTTCCGGGTCGGCCTCGATGTCGTATGCGAGCCCACCGATCAGCGCGCGCGCCACGGGGGTGGGCACGGTGGTCACGAGTCCCAGCCAGTAAGACGACAGCGTCGGGGTGAGCACGGGAACGGGCACGATAAGCGGCCGGCGACCGACGATGTTCCCGAACTCGTGCATCAGTTCCTCGTAGGACAATTCCTCCGGACCCGCCGCATCGAAGATCTGCCCGGCGGCAGAGTCATGCTCCGGAATGCGCACGAGATACTCGAGGAGGTTGTCCAGCGCCACCGGCGGGGTCCGCGCGCGCACCCAGCGTGGCGTCACCATGGCCGGCAAGGCGTTCACCAGGTCGCGGATGACTTCGAATGCAGCTGACCCCGGACCCACGATGATCCCCGCCCGGAGCTCGGTTACGGGCACCGCGCCCGCGCGCAGCCGGTCACCGGTTTCCTTGCGCGACACCAGGTGCTCGGAGTCGGCGCCCGAGGGGATCAGTCCACCGAGATACACGATCCTCCGGATCCCTGCACGCTCTGCGGCGGCGGCGAAATTCTCGGCGCACTCGAGGTCCAGTTTGGCGAAGTCCTTGCCGGCGGACATGGAGTGCACCAGGTAATAGGCCGTGTGCACGCCGGCGAGCACGGGATCGAGAGTCTCGGGCTCGAGCGCATCGGCGGACATCCGCTCGACCTCCTCCCAGCCCCTCCGGTCCAGGGACGCGGCATCGCGAGCCGCCGCGCGCACGGGCTTGCCGGCAGCCAGCAGGCGCGACACCAGGTGCCCGCCGATATAGCCGCTGGCGCCGAAAACCAGGTTCAGCCCCTCACGCACGGATCATAGATCTCCCGCGCGCAGGTAGCCCAGGTTGCCGGGCTCGAAAAACTTCGGCGCGATGTCGAACATCTTCCACGCCTCGCTGCCGTCGCAGGCATTGCCTTCGAGCAACATGCGCAGTTGCGCACGGGTCAGCGGGAACCATTCGAAACGATCCAGCAGGGTCGCGACGGCGCGGATCGGGCCGACGGGCGCCGGCATCATCAATTTCTTGCGACCGCTGCCCGCCGCGATGATCTCGAGGATCTCCCGCCACTGGGGGGACTCGGGGCCGCCAAGATGCAGCACGCGCCCACGGCTGGCTTGCGTTTCCAGCGCGCGCACGAACGATTCCGCAACATCCTCGACGGCCACCGGAGACATGCGGAACGTGCCCGCGTCCGACGGCCAGAACCCTTCGTAGAACAGCGGTGCGGGAATGGGCGGCTTCATCATCTGGTCGCGCAGCATGCTGCAGAATTCCTCCCGGCCGCGCGGATCGCCGAACACGATGGACGGCCGGAACACGGTCCATTCGAGACCGCTGCTAGCCAGGTACTGTTCCGCGCGGTACTTGGTGGTCTGGTAACCGGTTCCTTCCGACTTGACGCCGTTCGCGCTCATCAGCACGAAATGCTTCACGCCGGCCTTTACCGCGGCATCGATCGCGCGTGCCGCGCCCTCATAGTGCATGGCTTCCCAGGTCAGGCCGCGACTCGGGGTCTCCCGGATCAGGCCGATGTTGTAGATCGCCGCATCCGCACCCTGCACGCACTCCGCCACCGTGGCCGGGGCATTGATGTCACCCGTGACGATCTCGCACTGCTCGGGACGCCGGACTTTAGCCTCGCTGCCCTGCCGCACCAGCAGGCGTGGCGTATGATCGTGCGCCACCAGCGTATCCACGATGTAGCTGCCGACAAAACCGGTACCGCCGAATACTGCGACCTTCATTGAGTCCTCCCCTGGCCCGGCAGCGGACAACTACCGGTACCACAACGCTGCTCGAATCTTCCGCGACTATGCCAACGGTAGACCCGATCGAAGGCGCGCTCCAGGCGTGCCTTCCGGATCAGGCGCGACAGCAGGCGCCAGCCGGCCAACTGGTCCCACATTTCGAGGAACGCATCGCCCCCGGCGATCAGCCGGCCGCTGCGGTCCCGCACGTGCAGGGTCTCCATGGCGGTGGCGAAATCCACGCCCTCGGCGAGCAGCGCATCCGGCTCGTCCATGAGATCGACCCAGGTGGTGCGCCGGGCCCAGTCCCTGCCCTGCCAGTGCGCCGCGCCCCGCGCACACACGGGGCAACCGCTGTCGAAATAAATGATCGTCTTCATGCTGCCTGAGTTCGGTGCCGGGGCCGTGGCCGGATTCGTCGCCTTGCCGCCCCTGCAACCCTACCGTATGGTACGCCGGCTAACCAAAAGGGCAGCGAACGTGGCAGAACTCTCACATACCTTCGGCAACCAGGAAGTGGATCCGCGCGAGCGCGAGCAACTCGTCAGGGACGTGTTCCGCCGCGTCGCGCGTCGCTACGACCTCATGAACGACCTGATGAGCTTCGGCATCCACCGGCTGTGGAAGCGCTCGCTCGCCTGGGCCGTCAACCCGGGACCGGGGCAGGTGCTCGTCGATCTCGCCGGCGGCACCGGCGA
>CAYTXS010000018.1:10680-25869 GCA_964441585.1 uncultured Thioalkalivibrio sp. | reverse complement strand
AGCCGTCCGAGTGGTTCTGGACCGAGCGCCGCTGGCAGCAGATGCAGCGCGCCACCCTGCAGGGCGCGCGGCCGCCCGGACCCTCGGAGGGACGCTTCGGCACCGTCGGCGCGGTCGCGCTCGATGCCGGGGGCCGGCTGGCGGCTGCGACCTCGACCGGCGGCACGACCGCCAAACGCTACGGCCGGCTGGGCGACGTGCCGGTCATCGGGGCCGGCACCTGGGCCGACGGCGGCTGCGCCGTCTCCGCCACCGGCGACGGCGAGTATTTCATCCGCGCCGCCGCCGCAAGCAGCCTGTGCGCCCGCATGGCGCTGGCCGGCGATTCCCCCGAAGAGGCGGCATCGACCACGCTCGCCGCCATCCGCGAACTCGGCGGACTGGGCGGAGTGATCGTGCTGGACGGTAAGGGGCGAGCCAGTTTCGCGTTCACCACCGAAGGCATGTACCGCGGCCGGGTGGATGCAGGCGGACGCCGGATCGCCATCTTCGCGGCGGAGGATTCGCCCTAGCCGCCCTGCGCGAGCCAGACGATGTAAGCGACGTAACCGAACACGAGTCCGAAGCCTTCGAATCGGCCGATGCGATTGCGCGTCAGGATCAGCGGCACGAGCACCATGGCGAAGAGCAACATGGTGACGAGGTCGATCATCGTGATGCCGCCCCGGTCGAGCGGATGAAACACCGCCGTCACCCCCAGCACAGCCAGGATATTGAAAAAGTTGGAACCGACGACATTGCCGACGGCGATGTCCGCGTTTCCCTTGAGAGCAGCCACGATGCTCGTGGCCAGCTCCGGGAGGCTGGTACCGATGGCGATCACCGTCAGCGCGATCAGTGCCGGGCTGACGCCCAGGCTCGTAGCAAGCCCCACGCCGCCCTCCACGAAAGCCCATCCCCCGAGCACCAGCGCGACCAGCCCACCCAGAATCAACAGCCAGTCCATCGCGGAAGATCGCTCGATGCGGGGGGCCGCGCTCTCGAACTCGAGACGAACCTGCTCGGTCTCGATCTCACGACGCGCCACCTGGATGTTCCAAAAGAGGAAAACACCAAGCCCCACGAGAAACACGAGTCCCGCCGGCCGGCTGATGCGGCCGTCGTTCAGGAAGGCCACGAGCAGCAGGGACACGAAAATCAGCCACGGCAGGTCGAGCCGCAGGATTCGCGCCTGCACCTCCATCGGCCGGATCATGGCGCAGATGCCGAGTACCAGCCCGATATTGGCGATGTTGGAGCCGACGACGTTGCCGATGGCGAGGTCATCGACGCCCGCCAGGGCGCCTTGCATGCTGACGGCGAGTTCCGGCGAACTCGTCGCGAAGGCCACGATCGTCATGCCGACGATGAACGGGCTCATGCCGCTGCGCAGGGCGATGTTGCCCGCACCGCGCACCAGCGCTTCTCCACCCGCGTAAAGCAGCAAGAAACCGAGCAGGAGGAATCCGATGAAACCCAGCATCAAGCCTCCAGGTCGGCAAAATACTGTGCGAGGAAAGACTCGAAGGGCATCGTCTCCGCGCCCTCGAGCTCGGCCTGTGATTCGAGAGACAGGGCGGCCTCGGCCTCGAACTCCGCTTGCCGGGCCGCCGACATCGGCGGCAGCGCCGCAAAATACTCCCGGTGCTGCCGCGACATCCGCATGGCGAACTCGAAAAACGACTCGCGCTCCTGCTGCATCTCGGCGAGGATGCGCGCCGATGGCGTGAGGGCCGGATCCTCGATCTTGGCGGCCTGCAGTTCGAGCGCCGCGCTGTAGGACGCCGCCGGATCGTCGCCGTCCAGGAGCCGACAGATCGGCGCCAGCTGGCGACAGATCTCCCGCCCCCAGTCCGCCAGCGGCCGCTCGACCCCGGAGATGGCCAGGGCCAGGTCCGGACGGCGCCCCGCGATGGCGACGCGTGCGTGGTTGTCGTCGAGACGCTCGAGCTCGTCCGCCTCGATCAACGGGCTGTCGTGCAGCATGCAGAAAACCAGGAACGCCTCGAGGAAACGAAACTCGTTCTGGCTCACGCCGGCCGGATCGTAGGGGCTCACATCAAGCGCGCGCACTTCCATGTACGCCACGCCGGCGCGCCGCAACGCGAGTGTGGGCCGCTCCCCTGGCCGGATCGGCTGCTTGGGGCGGATGTAGCCGTAATACTCGTTTTCGATCTGCAACGCGTTGCTGGACAGCTGGCGCCATTCGCCATCCGGATTGACGCCGATGCGCTCGTACGGTGGCCAGGGCGAGCGGATCGCATGTTCCAGTCCCGCGATGTACTCGTCCAGCGTGTTCATCGACAGCTGGATGCTCGCCTGGCTGGTATTGCGGTAACCGAGGTCGCTCATGCGCAGCGAGGTCGCATGGGGCCCGTAACACGTGCCGTCGTCGAACTCGGGCAGGCCGGGGTCGCGCCCGCCGAGAAAAGACTTGCAAAGCGCGGGGGACGCCCCGAACAGGTACAGCACGATCCAGCCAAAACGGCGAAAATTGCGCAGCAGGCCGAAGTACATGCGGTCGCGAAACTCGCGCTCCCCGCCACGCCAGCCCTCCACCTCGTGCATGGCGGCCCAGAATTTCTCGGGCAGGGAGTAATTGAAATGCACACCGGAAATGGTCTGCATGACGCGGCCGTAACGGTAGCCCAGACCGAGCCGGTAGATATGCTTCATGCGGCCGATATTGGACTTGCCGTAGCGCGCCACCGGCACGCTGGCGTCGCCGCGGACCGCGCAGGGCATGCTGGTGGCCCACAGCAACTCGTCGTCCGGCAACCGCGGATAGACGTACTGGTGGATATCGCACAGGAACTGCAGCGTCTCCCAGCAGCTTTGCTGCGGCGGCGTGACGAACTCAAGCAGGGCCTCCGAATAGTCCGTGGTGATCCACGGATGCGCGAGAGCGGAGCCCAGGGCCCGGGGGTGCGGAGTCATCGCAAGACGACCATCGGGCATCACCCGCAAGGACTCTTTCTCGACTCCGCGCCCCCCGCCGGACAAGCAGCGCGAGTCGAAATTCGCCAGGCGATCCAGTCTTTGGTCGACCATCCGATACATTACGGGCCTCTTGGGCGCTCCCGCCAGCGTGGCGGACCGGCGATTATACGCATGCGACCGGCCCCAGAGGACACACTCCGTTCAGGCGCCGAACGTCTCTTCCATCACTTCGATGACGTGCGCGGCATACATCAGCGAAGGGCCGCCCCCCATCATGACGGCCACCGAGAGGACCTCCATGAGCTCGTCGCGTGTCGCGCCGTGGCGGATGGCGGCCGGGACGTGGAAGGCGATGCAGGGGTCGCAGCGGGCGCCCACCGACAGCGCGACGGCCACCAGTTCCTTGGTCCTGGGATCCAGGGCACCCGCCTGCATGGCCTGGGCATGGATCATGTTGAAGCCTTTCAAGGTGTCGGGCTGCGCCGTCTTCAACCCGGCGTTCGCCTTCGTGATCCGCTTGCGCATGGTGGTGTAATCCTGATCAGTCATAATGGACTCCATCGGCTGCAAAGAAAGCGGGCAGATCATTGCCCGCGACAGGAGTGATTATAGAGATGGGTCTGCTGGTCAACGGCGCATGGCGCGACAAGTGGTACGACACCGATTCGACCGGCGGCGAGTTCGTCCGCCAGGATTCGGCCTTCCGCAACTGGGTCACGCCCGACGGGTCGCCCGGCCCCAGCGGCAGCGGGGGATTCGCGGCGGAACCCGGACGCTATCACCTCTATGTGTCACTCGCCTGCCCCTGGGCGCATCGCACGCTGATCTTCCGCGCGCTCAAGGGTCTGCGCGACCTGATCAGCGTCTCTGTGGTGCATCCGCACATGGTGGAGCACGGCTGGGAGCTGCGCGATTGCGAGGCCGGCGAGTTCACCGCCGGCGACCCGCTGTTCGGCCACGACTATCTCTACCAGGTCTATCTGCGCGCCGCGCCGGACTACAGCGGACGGGTGACCGTGCCGGTGCTCTGGGACAAGCAACGCAACACCATCGTGAGCAACGAGTCCGCGGACATCATCCGCATGCTCAACAGCGCATTCGATGCCTTCACCCCGGAGGAAGCCGACTACTACCCGGCCGAGTTGCGCGCGGAGATCGACGCCGTCAACGACCGCGTCTACACCGACGTCAACAACGGCGTCTATCGCTGCGGCTTCGCCACGACACAGGATGCTTACGAGCGGGCGTTCGCGGCATTGTTCGACGCGCTCGACTGGCTCGACGATCGCCTCTCCACGCGGCGTTACCTGCTGGGCGAGCGCATCACCGAGGCCGACTGGCGGCTGCTCACCACGCTGCTGCGCTTCGACCCCGTGTATGTCGGCCACTTCAAGACCAACCTGCGCCGCATCGCGGACTACGACCACCTGTCGGGCTACACGCGTGAGCTCTACCAGGTGCCGGGGGTCGCGCCGACGCTGCACCTCGGGCACATCAAGTCGCATTACTACTACAGCCATCGCACGATCAATCCCACGGGCATCGTGCCTGTCGGGCCGGCGCTCGCCCTGGATGCGCCGCATGGGCGCGGCGGTGACTGACCGCACGCGGTCCGCGGGCCCGTCTCAGGCTGTTGCGGGGACCAGCACCTGCTCCATCTCGTAGCCGATGACCTCGCGGGTCGCGGGGTCGAAGATGGGGTTCGAGCGACGAAAGCGGGCCGGGGCCTGCCGGGGCGGGCTAGAAGCCGGGCACAGGGCTTCCACGGCCATCCGACCGTCGGCGAGCCGCACCAGCGCGGTGGAAGACTGCCAACCATCGACTTGATCGTCGGGCGGCAACAATCCGATGATTTCTTTGTCCATCCGCTCACCTGCCGTGTCATCTACCCTGCCAGGAACTAAGCAGGGATCGTGCCAACATCGCCCAAACCCCTGAAAACATGGCCACTCAAGCCAGGAGTGGCCGGCCCCGGGGTGACACAATGCGTCACTCTCCGACGCGGGCGAGGTAAACTTGCGCCATAGCCAGGGAGACACCCGATGGATTTCAAGCGTTTCACCGGCGGCGGCCCGCGCCAGCCAGGACAGAGTCGTCGCGTACTGACCAGGACGGTCGGGATCGTCGCGGCAGTGCTCGCCGTGTTCGTCCTGCTGCTGGGCTGGTACTGGTCGCGGGAACCCGACACCTTCTGGGTGGACTGGGAGAGAAATGGCGAGCCCGCCGTGACCGGCTATGCCACCACCGACACGCTGTTGCGCGTGGCGCGTACGCTGCTGGACAAGCCGGGCGGCTACCTCACCAACGACGTGATGCCGCCCGGGCTGTACCTGGACAACATGCCCAACTGGGAATTCGGCGTCCTGGTGCAGGTGCGTGATCTCGCACGCGTGATGCGTAACGACTTCAGTCGCTCGCAGACCCAGTCGGTCGAGGACCCGGATCTCGCCGAGGCCGAGCCGAACTTCAATTTCGACAACAACAGCTGGATCCTGCCTTCCAGCGAGAGTCGTTACAGGCGCGCCATCGATCACCTGGAAAGCTATCGAACGCGCCTGGTCGCCGAAGCCGAGCCGCCCGCGAATTTCTATGCCCGCGCCGACAACCTGCGGGAGTGGCTCGCCGTGGTCGAAAAACGGCTCGGCAACCTGTCACAGCAACTCTCCGCGAGCGTCGGCCAGGCCAGGGTGAATATCGATCTCGCGGGTGACCCGGCAGGCGAGGCCGGCGGACCGCGCAAAGACGAGGTCGAAGTGCAGACGCCGTGGCTCGAGATCGACGACGTCTTCTACGAGGCGCGCGGCACCGCCTGGGCGCTGCTGCATTTCCTGCGTGCCATCGAGTACGACATGCGTCACGTGCTGGAGGACAAGAACGCCGCCGTGAGCCTCCGCCAGGTCATCCGCGAACTGGAAGGCAGCCTCGCGCCCATGCGCAGCCCGATCGTGCTCAATGGGGGTGGTTACGGACTGTTCGCCAACCATTCCCTGGTCATGGCGTCCTACCTGTCGCGCGCGAACCAGGCCATCACCAACCTGCGGGAATTGCTCGCGGGGGGCTGAAGCCGGGTCGGGGCGTCCGGGCGCCGACGACGCGGCGCGTCTCGACGCCGGGCGTCTCGCCGTCAGCGGCCGGCCAGGGTCTCGCGGATGAATTCGTACTCCGCCTCGAGGGTCGCCTCGGTGTCGCGGGAGACGAACTTTTCGAGCTTGCCGCCGATCAGGGGCACCGAGGCCCGGATCGTGATCTCGACCTCGTTGACGGAACCTTTTCCTTGTGGCGCGAGCTGCATGGTCCCGGTCATGACCGCGGGAACCCCGCGCGCCTCGATTTCCAGCTCGTTCGCGTACGTGTTCCTGCCGCTGCGGCTCCAGCGCTCATGCTGCAGCAGCGTATTCCACTCGCCGAGCATGCCGCGCAGGAAGCCGGGAACCTCGAGCGGCACCTCGCGGCTCACCTCCACCATGAAGCCGTCGGCATCGCCCTCGCTCGAAACGATCTCGACGTTGCGATGCCCGATACCTTCGAACTTCGCCGCGTAGAAGGCCGGATCGCTGAACAGCGCCCAGACGTCCTTCACCGGGTGGGGGTACTCGTGGCGGGCGCGAACGATGACGCTCATGGCGGGCTCCGGGGTGGACGAACGATCGCGGAAGATTAACGGCTGGCCCGCTCGCCCTCAACCGGACGCAGCAATTGCCGTGTGTCCTGGACGCGCAGCACGGCCCGGCGCACCTCGGCGGTGTGCTCGATAAAAGCACCCAGCAGCGCCGGGTCCAGCGTGTCGATAAAGTGCAGCGAAACCTGGAACACCAGGGCCTCGGGCTCGGCGCGAAACAGTCCTACATTCAGCGCCGCATTCAGTTCCTGGGCGAACGCGCCGAGCGCGGCTTCCTCCGCCTCAGGTGCGGCCGGCCATTGCCGCCAGCTGACCAGCCGGTCCATGCCGCGCGCATCCAGCAACGGCCGCAACCACAGTCGCTGATCGTCACGTCTCGCGGCGACCACAGACTCCGGCGAGACCTGCACGGTCCAGCCCCTCGCCAGCAAGTAACCCGCCAGCAGATGGGCGGCCTGCCCCTCGTCGTTCCCCGGCATCTCCAGCGTGGCCGGGGCACGCGGCGTCGCACAGCCCGCAGCGCACAGCAACGCGATCAACAGCAGTGCCACAGGTAGTTTCATGGCGCTACTTTAGCCGCCTGCCGTCCGGCCTGCCTATACTTGTGGCCTGAGTCGTCATGCGAAGGAGGGAACACCATGGCCAACTGCCTCGTCACGGGCGGGAACCGCGGCATAGGGCTCGCGCTCTGCAAGCTGCTGGCGCAACGCGGGGAGCGCGTCATCGCCACCTGTCGCAACAGCTCGCCGGAGCTCGACGCCCTGGACGTCCAGGTGGAACAGGGCGTCGACGTGGGCGACCCCGAGACCATCGAGCGACTCGCGCAGGCGCTCGACGGGGAGCGCCTCGACTGGGTGATCAACAACGCCGGCGTAATGCGCCGCGATGCGCTCGGCAAGCTGCATGGCGAGACGCTCGAGGGGCTCTACCTGCAGCTGCGCGTCAACGCCGTCGGTCCATTGCTCGTCACGCAGGCGCTCATGGACAACCTGCAGAACGGCGCCAAGATCGGCATCGTCAGCAGCCGCATGGGCTCGATCGAAGACAACACCTCCGGTGGCAGCTACGGCTATCGCATGAGCAAGGCCGCCGTGAATGCGGCCGGCAAATCGCTGGCCATGGATCTGAAGGCACGCGGCATCGCGGTCGCCATCCTGCATCCGGGCTACGTGCGCACCGACATGGTCGGCGGCGGTGGCGATGTCGAGCCCGAAACCGCAGCCGCCGGGCTGATCGCGCGGATGGACGAACTGCAGCTGGAAACCACGGGGCGTTTCTGGCATGCGAAGGGCGAACCGCTGCCCTGGTAGGGCAGGTGCTGCCGATGCCGGCCGAGGAGACCTCCCGGGCCCCGATCATCGTTGCGCATCGCGGCTATGCGGCCTGTCGTCCGGAGAATACCTTCGCCGCGCTCGACGCCGCCGCAGCGGCGGGCGCCCGGTGGGTGGAGATCGACGTCCAGCTGAGCGCGGACGGCACCCCCATGGTGCTGCACGACCCGACGCTCGAGCGGGTGTCAGGTGACAGCCGCGCGGTCTTCGAGCTGACGGCGGCCGAGCTTGCACAGCTGTCAGTCGGCGAGCCCGGCCGTTTCGGTACGCGCTACGCGGATGCCCGCATCCCGACCCTCGCGGGCTTCGCCGAGTGGCTGTCCGGGCAACCGACGATCAACGCCTTCATCGAACTCAAGCCGGAGAGCATCGAACGCTTTGGCGCCGCGACCGTCGTCTCGGCCTGCATGGCCGCGCTCGGTCCGGCCACGGGGCGCTGGGCGCCGATTTCCTTCGACCTCGACACCTTGCACCTCGCGCGGGACGCCGGCTGTCTGTCGCTGGGATGGATCGTGCGGGGCTTCGACCCCGCCATCGCCGCCAAGGCCCACGCCCTGCCGGCGCGCTGGCTGTTCTGCAATCACGAGCGGCTGCCCGCCGGGCCGCTGCCAGCCGGGCCATGGGACTGGGTGCTCTATGAGATCGGCGACCTCGCGACGGGGCGCGCAATGCTGGCCCGCGGCGCGCGCTGGCTGGAAACCATGGCGGTAACCGAGCTGCAGAGAGGGCTAGAGAACGCGACAGCGCAGCAGGGATCCGCGCAAGAAACAGAATAAGCGGATGCGGCGGAGCCGGAACCCCGTATAATCCGCGCCCCACGACATGGCTACTACACGCAACCCAGATGGCAGCGAGACCGTCACCGACGGCTCGGAGCGCCCCCGCAGCCGCACGCTGCGGCCGTTGCGCGACCTGTTGCCCTTCCTGAAGCCCTATCGCGGCATGTTGGCGGCGGCGCTGGGCGCACTGCTGCTGGCCGCCGGCGCGACACTGAGCCTGCCGGTGGCGGTGCGCTTCATGATCGACCAGGGCTTCTCCGCGGAGAACGCCGCACAGGTGGATCGCTATTTCCTGGCGATGTTCGGCATCGCCAGCCTGCTGGCGATCTCCACCTCGCTGCGTTACTACTTCGTCAGCTGGCTCGGCGAGCGGGTGGTGGCGGACGTGCGCGAGGCGGTGTTCCGCCACATCCTGCGCCTCAGCCAGTCGTTTTACGAGGTCACGCGCACGGGCGAAGTGCTGTCCCGGCTCACCACCGACACCACCATCCTGCAGTCCGTGGTCGGCTCGAGCGCATCCGTCGCCCTGCGCAATGTGCTGCTGCTCGCCGGCGGCCTCGTCATGCTGGCCATCACGAGCCCGAAACTGACGGGGCTCATCGTCGTGCTCGTCCCGGTGATGCTGTTGCCGCTGATCCTGTTCGGCCGCCGTGTGCGTGCGCTGTCGAGACAAAACCAGGACCGCGTGGCGGATTCCAGCGCCCTGGCCGAAGAGATCCTGACGGCCATGCGCATCGTCCAGGCCTACGTGCGCGAGACCTGGGAGGCGGCGCGGTTTCGCGACGTCGTCGAGGACTCCTTCGTCGCCGCCCTCGCGCGCATCCGCGCACGCGCGGTGCTGACGGCCGTGGTCATCCTGTTCGTGTTCGGCGCCATCGTGCTCGTACTGTGGTTCGGCGCCAAGGCCGTGCTTGCGGGCACGATGACCGGCGGGCAGCTGGGCCAGTTCGTGCTCTACGCGGTCCTCGTGGCCGGTTCGTTCGCCGCACTTGCAGAGGTCTGGGGCGAAGTGCAGCGCGCGGCCGGCGCGATGGAGCGCATCATGGAACTGCTCACGAGCACCCCCGAGATCCGCGATCCGGCCCGCCCGGTCGCGGCCGCCACCCCGGCCCGCGGGGAAGTGCGCGTCGAGAACCTCGACTTCTGGTACCCGGCGCGGCCGGACCGCAAGGCGCTCGACGACGTCAGCTTCACCGTGCCGGCCGGGAAGACTGTGGCGCTGGTCGGGCCCTCGGGCGCCGGCAAGACCACCGTGTTCCAGCTGCTGCTGCGCTTCTACGACCCGCAGTCGGGCTGCATTCGCCTCGACGGCGTGGACATCGGCACGCTCACCCTCGCCGACCTGCGCGGGGCGATGGCGATGGTGCCGCAGGAGACCGTGATCTTCTCCACCAGCGCGCGCGAGAACATTCGCTACGGGCGGCCGGAGGCGAACGATGCGGAAGTCGAGGCGGCCGCACGCGCCGCGCTGGCACATGAATTCATCTGCGACATGCCCGAGGGTTACGCCACCTACCTCGGGGAGCGCGGCGTGCGCCTCTCTGGCGGCCAGCGCCAGCGCATCGCGATCGCCCGGGCGATCCTCAAGAACCCGCCGCTGTTGTTGCTCGACGAGGCAACCAGCGCCCTGGATGCCGAGAGCGAGCAGCAGGTGCAGCAGGCGCTCGACCGGCTGATGACCGATCGCACCACGATCGTCATCGCCCACCGGCTCGCCACCGTCCTCAAGGCCGACCGTATCGTGGTGCTGGAAGGCGGCCGTCTCGTGGCCACCGGCAGCCACGACGAACTGGTCGCGCAGGAGGGCCTCTATGCCCGCCTCGCCCGCCTGCAGTTTGCCGAGCCGGCGCTCGCGCAGGCATCCGAGGCCCGCTAGCGATCCGACCGGCTGGCCCGGCGTCTGCCTGCCCTGACCGCGTCTGACCGCCGTCTGACCAGCCGCCTCGCCCGCGTCTCGCTACCTGCGGTGCGTTCGCCCGCGCCAGTGCAGCGCCGCGAGGATGAACAACGCAATCATGAACCAGGCCACGTCCAGCCCGGCTGCGGGCGCGCCGGCCCGCGCGTAAGCCGCGACAAGGGCGCCGGTCACCCCTGCCAGCATGACGGCACCGGGGAAGAAGCTCGAGCGCCGGAGCAGCAGCACCGCGCCCGCCAGCTCGGCGACCGAGATCGCCCACACGGCCCACGGCGGCCAGCCGAGCACGGCGAAGTGCAGAACATAGAAATCCACTTGAAACAGACGCAGCAGCGCGCGGGCGGCGAACGCGGCCGCGAGTGCGATCGTCACCCACTGCAAGGCAGGCAGGCGGCTCATGCGGCGACACCCGCGAAAAAGCGTGCCATCTGCTCGTCGACCCAGCTGCTGCCGGCCAGCGACGGCAGGAAACCGCAGTGTCCGCCGCGCAGCGTGGCCACGAGCTGCAGCGCGGCGGGGTTGGCGAGGCGCACGAGGTCTTTCGCCGGAATCACCGGGTCGTCCTTGGCGGCCACCAGCAGCGCGGGCGTCTCCAGGCTGGCCAGTGCGTCCCCGACGATCGCGTAACCGGCGAGATAAGTCTGCAAGTCCGGGTATTCACTGAAGTCGCGCACGAAGTAATCCGTCATGTCGCGCAAGCCACGGAAGCGGCGCAGGTGGCCGAAGTCGTACAGCTCCGGGAAAAAGCCCGCCTTGATCTCCAGCGAGCGGCGCCACTTGGCCATGAAGTAACGCTCGTAAGGCCATGCCTTCTCCATCGCGTCGAGGGTGCTGGCCGGATCAAGCACCGGACACACGGCCATGACTCGCGCGAGGGGAATGCCCGCCTCCGGCGCACGCGCCGCCACGCGCAACGCGAAGTTGCCGCCCAGCGAAAAGCCCCCCAGACAGAGCGGCTGGTCGGGAAACAGCGCGGCGATCCGCGCCACTGCGCCCACGACCTCGGGCAGCCTGTTGGAATGGAACAACTCCCGGTTGAGGTGGTGACTCGGCCCGTGGTCGCGCAAATGCAGCCGCACCACGCCCCAGCCCTCCCGGCGCAGGCGCTCTGCGGCAGAAAGCAGGTAACTGGAGTCCGCCGTCCCCTCCCAGCCATGGATCAGCACGACGATGCCGCGTGGCGATCCGCCCGGCGTCCCGGGCGCCGGGGCGTACCAGCTGTGCAGCCGCACCCCGTTGCCGCAGTCGAGCAGCAACGCCTCGCTGGCAGTGACCAGAGACGCAGCGCGACGGAGCAGGAGGCGCCGCCGAAAGACGGAACTGGGCAATATCGACTGCAGGTGGCGGTTCGAGATCGGGCCCGGCGGCGCGAACTCGAGGGCGGTCTCAGTCGCCACCGGCCGACTCGACCCGGATCGACTCCGAGCCGGGCAGTTCCTCGACGAAGGTCTCGCCGACCAGGCGGGCGGGCGTGAGATGTCCCGCCACGCCACTCATCGCCAGCACACGCTCGACGATGCCCAGCGAGGCATGCACGGTGACGTCGTAACCGTTCGCCACGCGCACGCGCCCCCGGACCGTGCGTCCCGCCGCATTGCTCGCCTCACCCCAGACGAAGGTCGGCGTGCGTGCCCGCTGCGCCTCGCCCGGGCCGCGGACGGTCCTGCCGACCCGGCGCTTCAGCCAGCCCTGCACGGGGCCCAGTCCCAGCAGCGGCCGGACCAGGTTCATCCGCTTGAGACGCGCCACCAGCTTGGGCGACGCCGGGATGTAGACCTCGATGTTGGGAATACCCGTGGCGTGGAACGCGGTGGAGACGTCTCCCCACGGAATGGTCATCGCCAGCTTCTCGCCGTCGCCGAAGTCGATCCGTCGTGTCCTGTAGGCCAGCGGCACGGACACCAGGCGCCCGTCACGGCGTATCTTGCCGCCCTGCGCAAGGCCTTCCACGGATGTCCGTGCGGTGCCCGGGCTCATGCCGCCGCGGGAATCGAAGCCGAGCGCGAGCCGTGTGGCATCGGGCAACGCCGCCTTGAGAGCAGCCGCGAGGCAATCCGTCGGCACGACGTCGAAGCCCACGCCCGGACACAGCACCACGCCGGCCGCCCGCGCCTCGTCATCGAGCGCGTGCGCGAGTTCGAAAACCGCGACCTCGCCCGTTATGTCGAGGTAATGCGCGCCGCGCGCGATGCACGCCTGCATCATCGGTCGCGCGGTGGCAGAGAAAGGCCCGGCGCAATGCAGCACCAGGGCCATGCCGGAGATGCCTTCCCGTACCTGTTCCTGCGTCTCGAGGCCGAAGCTGCGGTGTTCGAGCCCGAGTTCGCGCGCCAGGGCACCGACCTTCTCCTCGCTGCGCCCGGCCAGCACGGGCGAAAGACCGCGCCGCACGGCCTCGCGCGCGATCAGCTCGCCGGTGTAACCGTTCGCGCCGTAGATCATCCATGCAGAGCTCACGCCACTTTGCTCCCGCGCCCGCGGGGCGCCTTGCCCGCGCTCTTGCCCTCACCCGTCGCCGGCTGCGCTGCACCTGCGGGGACTGCCGCGCCGCCCAGGAAAGCATTCGCCTTCTTCTTCAAGGTCGAGAAGAACATGTCGGGAGCGAAGCGCTTGAGCAACAGCCCGGCACGCGCCTCTGCGTGCGGCAGGATCATGAAGTCCTTCTTGCGGGCGCCGCGGCGGATCAGGCGGGCCACGTCCGCGGCATCCAGCGACGACTTCTCCATCAGCTTCAGCGCCACGCGCCGGGATTCCTCGCTGCCCCGGAAATCGTCCAACAGGTTGGTCTTGAAGAACGACGGACAGGCCACGCTGACTCCGACGCCGTGCGGCGACAACTCGAGGCGCAGGGTCTCTGAAAGCGAGATCACGCCGGCCTTGGAGACGTTGTAGGCCGCGACGCCCGGCGGTGAGGCGAAGCCGGCGGCCGACGCGATGTTGATGACATGGCCCGCGCCGGCCCGGATCATGGCGGGGACGAAGGCGCGCGTCACGGCGACCACGCCGAACAGGTTCACCTCGAGAATCCGGCGCCAGTCCGCATCGCTGGTGTCCACCACGGTGCCGGAGCCCGCGATGCCCGCGTTGTTCACCAGGATATCGAGGCCATGCCAGCCGCGGCCGATGCCGGTCGCCGCCGCGGCCACTGAGGCGTCGTCGGTGACGTCGCATTCCAGTACCAGCGCCTTGCCGCCGGCCGCCTCGACCTCGACTCCCACCGCCGCCGCGGTCTCCCCGTCGCGATCCAGCACGGCGACCCGCGCGCCGGCGCGGGCGTATTCGAGGGCCAGGGCGCGACCGAGGCCGCTGCCTGCGCCAGTAATGACAACCCGTTCTTTTTTCATGATGCCTCGTCTGACATGATGTCTGCGGAAAACGCACATGATGCACGACCCAGCGACCTTTGTTGACCTCTGCCCGGCCGCCGCGCCACCCCGGCCCGCCGCGCCGCCCGATTCCCCACGATGCGAGTCCAGTCTTTCATGGCGGTGATTTACCTGATTCGTCACGGCCAGGCCTCCTTCGGCAGCGAGGATTACGATTGCCTGTCCGAGCTCGGCCGCCGCCAGGCCGGTCTGCTGGGCGCGTACCTGCGCGCGCGCGCCCCCTTCGACGCGCTGCTCAGCGGGGCACTGCTGCGCCAGCAGGACACCGCGACGGAGATTGCAGGGCGTTTCGGCGCGCGCGCCCCGGGTGTGCGTGTCGCGGAGGCTTTCAACGAATACGACCACGAGGGCGTGATCCGCGCCTACCTGCCGCATTTCATGGCCGAAGTCGGCGCGCCCCGACAGCTCGCGGAAGCCGACGTGTTCCGCGACCACAAGCTGTTCGAGTTCGCATTTCGTTTCATGATCAAGTCGTGGATGGACAACACGGCCCACGATCATGCGCCGCTCGAAAGCTGGCGCGAGTTCTGTCACCGGGTGAGTGTGGGGCTCGAGGACGTGCTCGCCCTGCACGGCCCCAAGGCCCGGGTGGCGATCGTCACCTCGGGCGGCACGATCGCCGCGGCGCTGCGCGCGGTGCTGGGCCTCTCGAACAAGCGCACCCTGTCGATCAACTGGAGCATCTACAACGCCTCCCTGACGCAGCTGTATTACGGCCGCTCGGCGCGCCACGAAGACGCATTGCTGCTCGGCTTCAACAGTGTCTCCCACCTCGAAACCGAAGGCGGCCGCGAGCTGATCACCTTCCGCTAGCCTACGCTTGTAGGAAAGCCGGAAGGTCGCTGCATGCTCGAAGTCAATGTCTGGACCGTCCTGCTGGCCGCGGCCATCACGGCCGTCGCGACCGGCTGCGGCGCGTTGCCGTTCTTTTTCGTGCGCCGCATTCCCGAGCGGGCGCTGGGCCTGGCGAACGCCGCTGCGGCGGGCCTGATGCTCGCCGCCAGCCACGGCCTGATCGCGGAGGGCTTTGCCGCCCAACCGGACCGCACGCTCGGAGGCATCCTCATCGGGCTCGGCCTGATCGTCGCGGCAAACCGTTTTCTGCGCGGACACCAGGATCTCGACGTGGCCGAACTGCGCGGCGCCGACGCGCGCAAAGCGGTGCTCATCCTCGGCGTCATGACGGCGCATTCTTTCGCGGAGGGCGTCGGGGTCGGCGTGGCGTTCGGCGACAGCGACC